>NZ_JBFODD010000064.1:0-47538 GCF_040908115.1 Aeromonas sp. R7-1
TGAATCGCCCCTGGTTTTCTAGACACTTTGTTGCTGAAAAATAAACTGCCTTTCAAACTCTACCGGCGACAGCCCATCATTGGAACCATGACGCCTGATTGGGTTGTAAAACATCTCGATATAATCAAACACATCGCTGCGGGCTTCGTCTCTTGTCGCGTAAATCCTGCGCTTGATCCGCTCCCGTTTGAGCAACTGAAAGAAGCTCTCGGCGACCGCGTTGTCGTGACAGTTACCCCGTCGGCTCATGCTGCAACGCAGGTTGTGGGCCTTCAGAAAGTCCTGCCATTCACCACCGGTAAACTGGCTGCCCTGATCCGAATGCACCAGTACCGGCTGCTTGGGTTTACGCCGCCAGACGGCCATCAATAACGCATCAACCGCCAAGTCTGCCGTCATGCGTGACTTCATCGCCCAGCCGACGATCTGGCGAGAGAACAGGTCGAGCACCACCGCCAGGTACAGCCACCCTTCTTGAGTGCGAATGTAGGTAATGTCAGTCACCCAGGTGATGTTGGGGGCTGGCACCTTAAACTGACGTGCCAGCGTGTTTGGGGCAGCTTGCGTGCTCTTGCCTCCATAATGCCCCTTGCGGCGTTGATAGCCCGTTTGCGAACGCAGTCCCTCCCGCTTCATTAATTTGGCCACACGGTGCTTGCCGCAGGCTTCCCCTGCGTCACGAAGGTCGCGATGGATCTTGCGATAACCGTAGACAGCACCACTTTCCAGCCAGGATTGCTTGACCAATCCGGTCAGTCGTTCGTCCTCCTGCTGTCGTGGCGATGTGGGCTGTTTCAACCACGCGTAGAAGCCACTTCGGTGAACCCCCAGGGTTTGGCACAGGGTAACGACACTGTACCGGTCGAGTCGGGAGGTTATGAACGCGTACCTTTCCTTGACTCGCTGGCAAAGTACGCGGCGGCCTCCTTTAGAATATTGCGCTCCTCGGTGACCTGGCGCAGTTCAGTTTTCAGGCGGCGGATCTCGGCTTGCAAGGCAGACTCTTCTATTTGCTGGTCAGCAGGCTTACCGTACTGCTTGAGCCATGCATACAGGCTGTGGCTGGATACCCCGATGGCACGTGCAACGTCAGCCACCGGCCGCCCGCGCTCGGTGATTTGTTTAACGGCTTCGATTTTGAATGTTTCTGGATAACGCTGACGGGTCATAACACCTCCAATAGTTGCCTCATTTTAAGGCTGTGAGGTGTCTAGGGAACTGGGAGCGATTCACTGGTATCTTCCAGAGCCCTTCGAGGTGAATGGCAAACCTAGCCTATATATGCCGGTTGCCCAAGTGGTCGATTGGCTGTTGGACCTGCTGGGTATGCCTCTAGAGGCATTCGCAGAGCAACATAGTGGATTGATCGAGGATGGCAATGATGGTTTACGCCGATCCTTATATAACTGGCGTAATGGAACCACGATTCGCCCAGAGACCATCGATAAGTACTTTTCTGACAAGATAAAACTACGTTTTGACGGCGCGATATTACTCCACAACGATTGCAGCCCTTCTGCACAATTCAACAACGTTCTGAGTTTTTTGGAAAAAAAAGGGCTGAGTGCCGATAAGCTGCTGTTGGAAATCCCCATGACTCAACCTGGTCGCATAGAGTCAATTCTGGCCGGGCAGGCAGATGAAGACGAGCAAGCCACCTTCGTTAAATGCATCGCAGAGCGTTATGCAGCACCTTTACCCAACACTATCCGCCAACGCTTGTTACTTGCTCGGACGGTGCAGGATGGTTATGTACGGCTACTCAAATACCTATTTCCCAATATTGACAAGTTGTGTGCAGATCCCCAGCAAAATAAATTACTTCAACTATTCGCCATCTATAAGTCTATCTACAACCTGACTATCGATGCATACCGATATTGTAGAGAGCAGGGGGAAGCCGCTGAAAATGTGTGGTTCGAAGCACATCTGCCTGAATGGGACAAAAACGGCATATTCCTTTCGATCCTTCCTTCTCGTTGGGAAACTGCAAACCTAGAACTCGCTCAGTTATTGACTCATCATTTCTACCATTTGCAGCCTGGGGCGATGCTTGAAGATCACTTTGCACTCGACGCTGCATCCGCTATGCCCATCATTCAAAAAAAGTTGGAACTCCTCAAGGCGCATGCTGATGAGACACAAGCTACCTATCGGTTGATTGACCGGATGAGAACCTCATCACCTTGGCGCGCCTTGCAGGCAGAGCATCGATATTGGGTCCTCAGTCAGGTC
This sequence comes from Aeromonas sp. R7-1, assembly GCF_040908115.1. Lineage (NCBI taxonomy): Bacteria > Pseudomonadati > Pseudomonadota > Gammaproteobacteria > Aeromonadales > Aeromonadaceae > Aeromonas > Aeromonas sp. R7-1. Next base: position 2,236 of record NZ_JBFODD010000064.1, read on the forward strand.
GCGCAGCATCCGTCCCTAACTCCACGAGCCAAAGAGGCAGCTGTCCAGCGTTTGCAAGAGATAGCAGCAACACCAGCCGAAACCGTCCAAACAATTCTGTTCGGGCTGGACGGCTACCTGAATGGTGATCGCAAACAAAGGCCAAAAGACACAATAACCAAGGTACAAATCCTACTCGATGAAGCTGAAGCCAGCTCAGGGTATGAGTTATGGAAAGCCCCAATTTTGCAATACAAAGCCAAGCACCTGCTTGCCAGTAATGATTTTGAGGGGGCAATCAGACTGTTCAGAGAGGCGCTGGACGCTGCTTTGGAACGAAATTATGGCCCAGTGCGTGGTGAGATCGCGAGGGATGGTCTGGCCTTAGAAGTTGCCAACCAGAAACTAATCACCAATAACCACGAAAAATACTATCGGGAGATGCTGGCCGGAGGAATGATGGCCGAGTGCGATACGATTCCATCTATCGAGGATATTGCACGCTGGGCATCAGATTACTTTTGGGATGACCTATACAAACCCTATCCAGGTATTGAGGCCGAAATCCGTAGCATACAAAGTACGATGGATAAGTTACTTAACGACCTGCTGCCATTGTTCCAAGCTGGTGATGAAGAAGGATTGCAAAAATGGATCAAAGCCAATCGTTCATTGTTGAAATCTAGCCTGCCTGATGTCGATGGAAATTCCGTATTGATGGCTCTTCTCAAGATGCATTCTTCTTTTATGCAGATAATGCCTCCAATGAAGTTAATTGTTCCACTCGAGCTGCAAAGTGAAACGCGTCGGTTCGAGGCCATGTTGGCGCATTGGCGCTCGTTTATCGGCCAACTGGCACAAGAGAGCCCTAAACAACTAAATATCCCCGATATTAAAGGGCAAACCCCCTTGATGCTGATGGCTGAGAAAGGAGATACCGAGTTAGTAACCATCATGCTCAAAGCTGGCGCTGATCCAGAAATACAAAGCAGTAACGGAATGACTGCTCTACATTCGGCGATCAAGTCTGGGGTAGATAGTTGTGTGGATATACTCCTCGATCACCCGTGCAAGCGAGGCAATCTCACGGATGACGGGCAATCACCACTGCACACGGCGAGTTGGACTGCCAATTTGCATGCCGTCAGGCGCTTGCTGCAGCTATCCCCCAAACTCGCACGGCAGCGCAACTCTCAGGGAATGACCCCCCTAGAACTGATTAACCACTTGATCGACAACCCAGAGGCGTTAAGCCTCTTAGCTAACCAGCTGGCTCAAAATGGGCTGCGTTGTGCCACCAAGCAAGAGTTGCTCGTAACTGCAGACTTGCTTGCACAAGCGATGTCTGTGTTACAGAAATAGAGCGAACCTAAAGCGCATCGAAGGATGGGGACACTGATATAGCGTTCTCCTGTGATTTGCCATCTGAAGTTGAACGAACGATTCCGGGTTCTATGAATAGGCAAATTTGGACGGGGAATTTTTTTCCAATCGAGGAACTGATACAACAGAGAGCGCAGGCTTTCGAAAGAGGCAGTTACCTTTTGAGAAAGGTAAGAGTTAACATTTCCTCCACTGCCAATTAACCACATATGGCCATGCCAACCCAGATAACACTATGTTACTGCAGAAGTTCTGATGTTAGGCATACGGTTAGGCATATTAAAATTTTCTGAATTGGTTATTTTAATTTTAAATCAATAAATTAACTATCCAGTTCAACCTCCCCCAGCACCAAACGTTTGGAAAGGGCCACTTCGCAAGAAGTGGCCCTTTTTGTATCCTTTTTCTGGCTTTCAGAGGATGTAACCGCCCCAAGAGCACAGAGCATGACCAGACCTGAGGCCAAAGGCTCTGCGGGGGGGCTGCATTTGACATGGGCCAGCTCCAGGTGGCGTCGCCAGCAAAAACCGGCGAGTGGAGCAGCAATTTGCCCGGGAGCTGTGGGCCACGCCATCAGCCCAGCGCTTCCATGGGGTTGAAACAACCTCGAGGGTTCGCCCCCGAGAACCTTCCACTAGCCGTTGGCAGTGGAAGGCTGGGTCAGATGAACGACGGGATTTTCGGAGAAGAGGTAGCGGTCATCCTCCATTTCGTCATCGAAGATGGTGGCCTGGAAGCGCATCTGCTTGGTGTTCTCCAGGTGCTGCCACATGGCCAGCTTGGCCGCCTGCGGATCCTTGCGCATCAGGGCCTTGAGGATCTGGTCGTGATCGTCGCACCAGCTGGAGATGGCCTTGTCGTCGATATGCTCGTGGAGCTTGCGCCAGTAGGGGTTGCGCTCGCAATGCAGCCAGGGAGCCAGGGCTTCGGGGTGGGCGAGATCGTCGTCAAACGCGGCTCTGAGGTTGCCTGGTGGTCATGGCAACGCAGCGGATCGAAATCGCCGCCCTGCGGTTGTCCGCCGAACAGGTGATCGACACCACGGCGGCGGGCGACTCCTTCAGCGCCGGTTATCTCGCCGCACGCCTGCAAGGGGCCGACGTCGCCGACGCCGCCGTAGAGGCCATCCGCCAGATGCGCGCGGCCTACCCGGATCTGCTGATCGGGGCCGGCACCGTGCTCAACCGCGAGCAGGTGGATGCGACCGTTGCGGCGGGCGCCGACTTCATCGTCAGCCCCGGCTTCAACCCGACCACGGTGCAGTACTGACTGGACAAGGACGTCACCATCATCCCCGGGGTCAACAACCCCAGCCTGGTGGAGCAGGCCATGGAGATGGGGCTGCGCCACCTCAAGTTCTTCCCGGCCGAGCAGTCTGGCGGCACCGCCATGCTCAAGGCCCTGGGCGCCGTCTATCCGGTGCGCTTCATGCCCACCGGCGGCGTGACGCCGGCCAATCTGAAGGAGTATCTGGGGCTGAATGCCGTGATCGCCTGCGGCGGCACCTGGATGGTGCCGGCCAAGCTCATCGACGAGGGCAGGTGGGAAGAGCTGGCCGCCCTGGTAAGAGAGGCCGTGGCGGCCCTGTGATCATCGGTTGAGCGGGGGAAGGTCTGCCCTCCCCCGGATGTGTTGAAGAGCCACTTCCCGCGAAGTGGCTTTTTTATGCCCTGCCAGGGCTGGAGATCAATGTGCGGTGCGGTTGCCGCAGTCTGCCAGCGGCTTATTCCCCTGCGTCATCGGGCGTCAACACCAGCCTGAGCCTGCGCCAGGGCCCCGTGATGTCGCAATGACCCGTCTCTTCGGTGTTCTCCCAGCCCAGGCGATGATAGAAAGCCATCGCCGTGGTGTTGCGCATGGCCACCTTGAGGGAGGCCGGGGAAGGGTATCCGGCCAAGCCGGCGGCAAGCAAGGCCCGCCCCATGCCCTGCCCGTGCCAGTCCGCCACCACGTAGAGATGATGCACGAAGCTCTCGGCCCCCCAGATGGAGACGAATCCGCACGGGCTGCCCCCTTTCTCCGCCACCCAGATCTCCTCGCCCCGGGTCTGCTCGGCAAAATCCTCGAGCCGGAACAGGGCGGGATCAACCCAATGGAAGGCCTGGCGCCTTCCCTTGAGGAAGAGCTGCGCCAGCATGGGCTCGTCAGCTTCCGTCATCATTCTGATCATGACACCATCCTTGCGTTGCGTGCTTGTCGCTTCCCACTCTCGATGGATCCCGCCGTGCTGTCAAATCGGCAATGTGGACCCTCTTGAATACGTAACCGTGTGACACAGGGCTGCCTATTTTATCGCCTCAGGGGCTATACTGCCGAGGTCCCGTCCATGACTGGTTTGAGGTTCACTGATTTATGGATAACAAGCAAATTGAAGGCAGTATTCTGGTACCCGCCCACATTGACGATGTCTGGCGGGCCTGGACCACGGAGAGCGGGCTGCGCAGTTTTCTGGCGCCGGAGTGTCTCATGGTCCCGGAACCCAACGGACCGTTCGAGATCTATTTCAGACCCGATGCTCCCCTCGGCGAGCGTGGCAGCGAAGGGTGCCGGGTGATGGCGGTCATGCCCCATGATCTGCTCAGCTTCAGCTGGAATTTCCCTCCCCAGTTTCCCCACATTCGTCAGCAGAAGACCCAGGTCAGCCTGCGCTTCGTGCCGGAGGGCCAGGGCACCCGGCTCCACTTCCTGCAAACCGGCTGGGCGCAGGATCCAGACTGGGACCAGGGTTATGCCTACTTCCGGGAGGAGTGGCTGGAACTGAGTCTGCCGAGGCTTCAGTACCGTTTCACCCACGGCCCCATCGACTGGAACAACCCGCCGGGCAAGCAGCAGCTGAAATCACTGGCCCAGTGACGTCCATTCAAGCGATGGGCATGGCATGAAAAAGGACCCGCTCAGGGTCCTTTTTCATGGATGGGCAGGCGGTCACTCCACCGGCTCTTCATCGAACAGGGGGTGATAGAGCACCTCGCCCCTTACCCCGTCGAGCCCGCCGGGTTGCAACTCCATCGCCATGAAACACTCCGTCGGCACCTCGTAGATGCAGTGCAGGCCGAAGTCGCTGGCAGGCCGAAACCCGAAACGGGCGTAGTAGGCGGGATCCCCGAGCACCACCACCGCCTTCCAGTCCATCTCCAGTGCCGTGTCCAGCCCTTCCCGCACCAGATCCGAGCCAATGCCCTGCCCCTGCCAGTCGGGATGCACGGCCACGGGTGCCAGTCCCAGCCAGGGCCCTTCCTGTCCCTCAATGGTGATCGGGCTCAGCATCAGGTGCCCCATGAACTCGTACTCTTCCTCCTCGACCATGGTGACCACGGCGGCCCCACATTCTCGCAGGCGGTTGACCAGTTCGGCCTCGTCGGGACGACCAAAGGCGGCACTCACCAGCTCATAGACTGGCAGCATGTCGCCGGGACGCTCGGTTCTCAACATACAGCGTTACTCCTCGTACAGCAGGGCGGCCATTATTCCACAGAAGTGGGGCGCCACTTCACTGCCTTTGTCTGAAAATGGGAGGACGGACTCAGGAAAACGCCTGACAGACCCCGCACCAGGCTTCGCGATGAACGCCCCTGGGCAAGCCATCAGCGTCCGTCGTCAGGCTGTCGCAATCGCCGCAGATAGGCGAGGCCCAGATCCCCGCACTCCTTGAGCAGGGCGCCACCCCCATGGGCCTGTACCCCGGGCGCCTCTGGCGCCAGCATGGCCAGGGGATAGCGCCGCACCGTCAGCCCGCTGAGTGTCTGCTCGCCCTCTGTCGCCTCCCCCGCCATGAAGAGCGCCACCCCCTCACCGTGCAGTATGGCCACGACCACGTCCTCGTCATCCAGCCAGGGGGCCAACGCCTCTTTGCGTGCATCCGTCAGGCGCGCCGGGCGATCCAGCCGCCAGTGATCGAGCTCGAGGGCGCCATCGGCCGGATCTGGCCGACGCCCGTCATGGTGCATGCCAGTCTTTTCCATCACCCGGCCTGAGGCGAGGTTGCCCGGCATGTGGCGGGCGGTGAGGGCAGGCAGGTGCCACTGCTCGAAGGCAAACGCCCTGACCAGGCTCGCGGCCCGGGTGGCCAGCCCCCTGTTCTGCCAGGGCACGCCGACCCACCATGCCAGCTCCCCGTGCCAGTGCAGGGAGAGAGAGCCGACCAAGGGAGCGGGCTCGTCTTCACGCCCCTGGGGCAGAGTCAGGGCCCAGGTGCATCCCAGCCCGAGAGCAGCCTTGCGCCCGCTCAGGGCAAGCCAGTCCCGCGCCGCCTCCGGCGAATAGGGGTGGGGGATGTTGAGGGTATAGCGGGCGAGCGCCGCATCCGAACAATAACGCAGGATGGCGCTCTCATCGCCGGGCAGCAGGGGGCGCAGCACCAGCGCGTCCTGCCCGCCAGGCTCGCGCAGCACCGGGGTCATCAGGCGGCGGGCAAGCAGGCGTTGCAGGGCAACCCCGAGGTCGTCATCGGCACCGAGGCGGTGATCCGCCCCCACGGGCCCCAGGGTGAGCAAGCCGCTCTCTCTGGCCAGGGTCAGCAGGGAGCCGGAGGCAGCGATCAGGATCTGCCGGTCCGGCTGTGTCGCCATCAGCGGGGAGGCGGCCTCCCCCAGCCAGGCGGCAAGCAGGTCGCGGGCAAGGAGAATGCCATCTGGCGGGCTGACCGACCAGGGTGCCATCTCCCTCGCCTCCCCTTTGCCAAGCAGCAGCCACCAGCGGTTTCCCCGGTGCTGCCAGGCCTGCAACGCCGCTTGCCAGGAGGGGCGCCAGAGCGCACCCTCGATCAACAGATCCATTCCTTCCCCCACATCCGTCCCCCGGATCAGGCACCGGGTGCCCGGGCGGCACCACACTCCTGTCTGAGGCAGCATAAGCAGCTGCCAATGAGTTGTTAAACCATATGTTTACCATGGTTAAACGGCATACCCCATGAAAAAATGCCATATGGCTGACTTGATGGCGGTCACATTCCTTCCCCTCCTCGCTTCCTATCATGCCCCCATCATGGCGCGACCAAAGACGCCCATGAAGGACAACGGATAACAAGAGAACACACTATGCAGCCAACCAGCCCACTCAAAACGGTAGTAGTCAGTACCCTGGCGACCGCCCTGCTGATCTTCGTGGCCCAATCCCTCATCGGGAAGCAGGAGATCAGACTCGGCATCGCCATCATCCCCATCCTGCCCATGCTCTTTGCCGTCATCATCGGCATGATCGTCTCCGCCAAGCCCGTCAAGGATCGCATCCCCGGCTGGAAGAGGCTCTTCACCGAGCGAGAAGAGGGCTTCTGCGGCAAGATGGTGGGTTTCAGCCTGCTGATCCTCGGGACCCAGTATGCGGGCATGATCATCCCCAACCTCAAGATGATCCTGAGCGTCGGCGTGCCGCTCTTCCTGCAGGAAATAGGCAACCTCCTGCCCATCCTCATCGCCATTCCGCTGGCGGTGAAGTTCGGCTTTGGCCGCCGTGCCATCGGGGCCTGCTCCTCCATCAGCCGTGAACCCTCGGTCGCGGTGATCCAGGGCAAGTTCGGCACCGGCTCCCAGGAGTACATCGGCGTGCTCGCCATCTACCTGTGCGGCTCCGTCATCGGCACCCTCTGGTTCAGCGTGCTCGGCAGCATCGCCCCCCTCACGGGGCTGCACCCCCTGGCCCTGGCCGCCGGTTCCGGCGTGGGATCCGGCTCCATGCTGAGCGCCGCCTCCGGTGCCCTCATCAACGGCCTGGACGAGGCGATGGCCCAGCAGGTGCTCAGCATCGCCGCCGCCTCGAACCTGCTCTCGTCGGCCCTGGGGGCGCTCTCCCTCACCTATCTGGGTCTGCCGCTCGCTGAAAAAATCTATGCCCTGACCGCCAAAGGAGAGAAAGCATGAAAAGCATCGTGATGGATATGCGCTTCGTCTTCCTGGCGATCCTGCTGGCCATGTTCACCCAGACCCTGACCTCGGGCCTGCCGCTGTGGCAGATGGGGGACAGCTTCATCGCCATGTCCCTGGTAGTGTTCGCCTCCCTGGTGACCAAGCGCTACCTGCCCTCCTCCCTGCCGGCCTTTGCCTATGCCACCATCATCGGCATTCTCATCTGCCTGCCCGAGACCCCGGTGCGCGGCCTCTTCATCGATGCCGTGGCCAAGATCTCCTTCCTCTCCTGCTGCGTGCCGCTCCTGGCCTTCGCCGGCCTCTCGGTGGGCGGTCAGCTGGAGGAGCTCAAGAAGATGTCGTGGAAGGTGATCCTCATCTTCATGATCGTCTCCACCTGCTGCTTCTTTGGCGCCTCCCTGGTTGCCCAGCTCGGTTTCTCCATTCAAGGGATCATCTGATGAACCACTACCATATCGAACCTGACCTGTTGGCACTGCGCGACTTCAGCTACGAAGTGCGCCACCACCTGCACCGCATCCCGGAATACTCGGGGGCCGAGTTCAAGACCTCTGCCTACTGCCGTGGGTTGATGGAAGAGTTCGGCTACAGGATCACCCTGTACCCCGGTTTCACCGGTTTTCACGGGGATCTGGCGGTCGACCCCACCCTGCCCACCATTGCCTTTCGTGCCGACATGGATGGCCTGGAGATGCACGACATGAGCGAGGTGGCGTTCAAATCCACCCATGAGGGGATGGCCCACAACTGCGGCCACGACTCCCACATGGCGATCGCTCTGACCGCCGCCAGGTTTCTGGCCGCCAACCGCGAGCGCCTGCGGTACAACGTCCGCTTCATCTTCCAGATGGCGGAAGAGGACATGCGCGTCCCCGGTGCCGAAAAGATGGTTGAGCTTGGCTGCATGAAGGGGGTGGACGAGGTCTATGCCCTGCACAACGACGGCGCCATGGAGACGGGCACCATCAAGTTCAACCAGGGGGTCATGTCCTCCTGGGGGTCTGCCTGGACGCTTGATGTGCACGGCATCTCCGCCCACGGCTCCACCCCCCACAAGGGGCTGGATGCCATCCGGGAGGCGGTGCGGATCATCGAGGACATGGACTACATCGTCGCCAAGCGCACCAGCCCGTTCAGCCCGGCGGTCTTTGGTTGCGGCATGATCAACGGCGGCACCATTCCCAACGCCATCGCCGATCATGTGCAGGCCCGTGGCACCATCCGCGCCATGGATGCCGAAACCGACCAGATCCTGAAAAACAGCTTCAGGGACATCATCGCCCAGAGCGAGCTGCGCGGCTTCAAGACCACCATGGTCCATGCCGGCTACCCGGCAGTGGAGAACCACCCCCAGGCCTGCGAGCGCCTGCAACAAGCCGCCTCGGAGGTGTTGTCCAGCGACGGGATCAACGCAAAGGGCCAGCCCATGACCGGCAGCGAGGACTTCAGCTACATGATCAACGCCACGCCAAGCCGCATGGGGGCCATGTTCTTCCTCGGCAGCGGCAATCAGGCCAAGGGGATCTGTAACTACCTGCACGCGAACCCCTATTACCTGGACGACGACTGCCTGCTGGTGGGAGCCCAGATCTTCGTCAATCTGGCGACCCGTACCCCCTAAGCAGCAAGGGGGCTGCCGCACCCCGAGGCCCTGCTGGATGATGGCGATCTGCTGCTCGGCACCCGGAGCGCCGTCAATCTGGTGGCCACGACAGCCGGGAGAGAGGGATCACCGGGAAAAGGCAGCACAGGACACCACTTATCACAAAAAAGAGAGGCTACTGGCCTCTCTTTTTTGCATCTATGCAGCACATCTGACTTCCCCTGACGGCCTTCAGAGCCAGGGCAGGGTCGCAGACGGAGCGGGCGTTCCCTGGTTGAGCAGCGCCAGCTGCACCGTCTCCCGGCTCACATGGGGGGCATAGAGGTGGATGAAGTCGTACATGTAGTCCCGCAGGTGGGCGTGCCTGCGCAGGCACACATGGGCCACGCTCGAGGCAATCAGATGATCGATGTTGAGGCAGACCAGGCTCTCCCTGTCCCCTTCGTCGAACGCCGAGGTGGCGATCACCCCGACCCCCATGCCCAGGCGCACATAGTGCTTGATGATGTCGCTGTCGGTGGCCGTCAGCACGATGCGGGGGCTGAGGCCATGGCGACCGAACGCCTTGTCCATCTTGGAGCGGCCGGTGAAGCCGAACACATAGGTGATCAGGGGATACCGGGCCAGATCCGCCATGGCCAGCGGCTGGCAGTCCAGCAGCGGATGGCCGTGGGGCACCACCACGCTGCGCCCCCAGCGATAGCAGGGCACGGTCGCCAGCTCGTCGAACAGGTGCATGGACTCGGTGGCGATGGCCATCTCCACATCCCCGTTTTGCGCCATCTGCGCCAGTTGGGCAGGGGCTCCCTGATGCAGCTGGATGCTCACCTCGGGGTAGCGGCGGGAGAATTCGGTAATGACCGCCGGCAGCTTGTAGCGGGCCATGGTGTGGGTGGTGGCGATGCGCAGCACCCCGCTGGTGGCCAGCTGATCCCCGAGGGAAAGCTGACCAATCTGCTCCACCTGGGCCACCACTCCCCTGGCCAGCTCCATCACCTGCTCCCCCATGGGGGTCAGGCCCGCCGGGTTCTTGCCCTTGCGGGTAAACAGCGCCAGCCCCAGCTCCTCTTCCAGCATCTTCATCTGCTTGCTGAGGGTCGGCTGGGAGGTATAGAGCTTCTCCGCCGTCGCCGAGATGTTGAAGTTGTTCTTCACTATCTCGGTGAAATTCTTGAGCCGGGCGATGTTCATCAGGGCGCCAGGCGCTCGATGTGCCAGCCGTCCCCCTCGCGGCTGTAATAGAAGCGATCGTGCAGACGATGCTCCCCGCCCTGCCAGAACTCGACGGTGTCGATGCGCACCCGGAAACCACCCCAGAAGCTCGGCAGCGGCACCTCGCCATTGGCAAACTTCTGCTTGAGTTCGAGGAACTTGGCCTCGAGCACGCCACGGGCCGAGATGCGGGTCGACTGTTTGGAGACCCAGGCGGCGATCTGGCTGTCCTTGGGACGGCTGTGGAAATACTTCATCACCTCGAAGGTGCTCATCTTCTCCACCCGACCGGTCACGTGTACCTGTCTGTCCAGGGTGTGCCAGGGGAAGAGCAGGCTGATACGGGGGTTGCCCTCCAGCTGATGCGCCTTGCGGCTGCCCATGTTGGTGTAGAACACCATGCCTTCGGCATCGTAGTGCTTGAGCAGCACGGTGCGCTGCCAGGGCTGGCCATCGGCATCCACGGTGCCCACCACCATGGCGGTGGGATCGGTCAGTTTGGCCTCGCACGCCTGGGCCAGCCACTTCTCGAACAAGGCGAGGGGCTCGGCCGGCAGATCGGCCCGGTGCAGTCCACCCCTGGTGTATTCGCGACGCAGATCAGCCACATCCATCATCTTGATTTTCCTTCTCTCTTTCTCTGCCGCCCGTGCGGCGATGGGTGCAGGCATTGTGCGACGAGCGCGCCATGGGTACAAGCCTCGGGGCGGCCAAATGGCGGAGCAAAAAAAGAGGGAGGCTCATGCCTCCCTCTTTATGCCGATGACCGTCAGCCTACTGCTTGCCGTCAACCGACGGGCAATGGGCCAGCATGCGCCGGTTGTAGTCCGCCGCATAGGCGCTCAGCCTGGCATGGGCCTCCTTCTGATCCGGCTTGATGACATCCCCGAATCCATCGAGATAGCGCACGCCGCAGCGCGCCTTGGCCGCCGCCTGCTGATCCGCCGCGATCCCGGGCGCCACCTCGCCGCGCCCGGCCCGCACGATCAGCCGGTAATCCTGCCTGGCAAGGCTGGCGCTGACCGCCTGATCCAGGGTGTCTGCATCGGCCTGACAACCGCCGAGCAGGGTGAGCAGCAGCACCCCGGCCAGTCTCATGCCCGCCTCCGCTGCCAGCCCAGCAACGCCAGAGCCAGGGTCCAGAAGCCGAGGGCACCGCCGCCACCGCTTCCCCCCTCTTCACCGCGCTGGGTGACCGAGAGCTTGAGGGGACTGATGGCGAAGAAGATGTTGTCGCTGCACGCCACCTTCAAGCGGGCAGTGCCGTCCTGGCCCGCCGGGATGGTGACGCTCGCCGAGCCCGAGTTGGGTTTGCCGCTGGCAAGGGGAGTCCAGTTTGCCCCCTCGTCCCGGGTCATGAAGAGATCCACCTTGCTGCAGTTGATGGGGGCGGCATTGGTGCCGGCCACTTCCCAACTGATGGTCTGCGTCTTGCCCGCCCCCAGGGGGGTCACCACCGGGCTGGTCAGGGCAAAGGCCTTGCCGGTGTTGACCACCTGGATCTTCATGTCATCGCTGGCGACACCCCCCTTGCCGTCCCGCGCCGTGAGGCGGAAGTTCAGGTCCCGGTTGGTGGCAGGCCAGGCCTCCCCTATCGCCAGGGTGTTGGTGAGCAGGGAGGTGAGACTCGGCAGGGTGCGCTCCGGCACGCTGGTGGGCGCCACGAAACGGAACAGCGGGCGGCTGCCGTCGTCCACCATGGTGGCCGGGCTGCTCGACTCCGTCCCCAGATCGATCTGCTCCCAGGTGTAATTCAGCGGATCGCTGTCAAGATCGGCCCCCGCCCCCTTGAGCACGAAGGGGGTGTTGGCAGGGATGACGTAGTCATTGCCTGCCGCCACCTGGGGCGCATTGTTGACCAGCGCCAACGGGGTGCCGCAATTTGGCTCCGTGGCCATGTGGGCCCGCATCTGCTCGATGGACTTGCTGTGGAAATAGGGCTCGCTGTGGGGCTGCAGATCTTCGTCTCCGCAGATCCCTGCATAGGCCATGATGGAGCTGCCGCTGCCCGGCTCCCAGGCCTGGCTTGGTTCCCGGTTGCCGCCGCCACAACTGCCTGTGGTGCCGTTGAAGGTGTGGTCTGCCCCGAACTGGTGACCAATCTCGTGGGCTACGTAGTCGATGAAGAAGGCATCCCCCACCGGCTCGGAGGAGCCCGTCATCCCCGCCGATTTGTCAGGGGTGCAGAGTACGCCCAGTCCCGCCAGGCCGCCGCCACCGGTGTTGACCACATGGCCGATGTCGAAGGCCCCCAGCCCCTTGGTCAGGGCATCGGCCTGCACCTGCATGTTGGCATCGATATCGCCGTCATCATTGTTGAAGGGATCGTTCGCCACGTCGGTGAAGATGATGGTGTCGTTGCCGCTGGCGAGCTGGAATTCGGCCGCCACGTCACGCTGGTAGACCTCGTTGACCCGGTTGAGCAGGGTGGTGATGGCGCCAAGACCCGCCTCCACGGTGCCGCCGTGATACTGGGTGTACTCCCCCGCCGCCGAGATGGCGATGACATAGCGCTTGCGCTCGTTGCCATCCACCAGCACCTGGCGGGCCAGCTTTTTGGCCTCGCCCCCGATCACCTTGTCCGCCTCTTCTTCCAGCCGGCTGTGGGCATCTTGCTGGTAATAGACGGCATAGCCTTCCCCATTGCGAAGGGGATCGACGAACACCATCTTCCCTTCATGGCTGAACATGGCGTGGAATCCCTGGGGACCGAGATCGAAGCGCCCGGTCTCGCCCGGCGCCGCTTCGTTGTACCCCTTGAAGGCCAGGATATCGGGATATTTGGCGGCCAGATCCGCCGGCAGCAGATCATAGGGTTGCAGGCTGAAGGTCACCTCCTTGCCATCCGGCAGGGGCAGGGTCAGGCGGCGCTCGCCCCCCTTCAGGGCAGCCAGGTAATCGGTGGAGACGGTGACGATGCGATACTGGCTGGCCCTCACCTCGTACCCATCGGCGGCGGTGGCCCGCGCCGTGACCGTATGCCACTCGCCGGCCATCAGGTTGCCGGACGTCATCAGACCCGCCACCAGCACCGCCAGCGGAGAATATTTCATCAACTGCATCTTTTTAATTCCTTTTTAAACGGATTCACCTGAACTGCCACGGCATCATTTGCCCGCTGGTCCGATTAGTCCAGCAACATCCTCTGTACATTCCCCGAATGGGGAAGGTTGCACCAATGCAGACTAGCCCCTATCATGGCGCGGATTTGTCCGTTCCAGAACCCCTCTTCGACGGGGCCGGTTCACTCTTTCTTTGGCCAAGGTTAATCTCATGCTCAAGTCCCCACTGTTGCCCCGTTTCGGGGATCTGGTCGTTGCCATCGTTGACGATGTGCTGGGTCAGGGTCTTACCCTCGACCGCTCCTATGCACGTCACTTCTCCGGCATCGAACTCAAACCGCAAGAACAGGCAAGGATTGCCCTGGTCACCGGCGATCTGCTGCGCCGCCTCAGCCTCTACTGCTTCCTCACCGGCATCCAGGTCCGTCAGGCGGAGAAGAATGTCTGGCCGCTGCTGCACAGCTGGCACGCCTTCCACAAGATAGATCAGCCCAACCACCCGACCCTGGATCGCTTCAACGAGGAGGCGTTCCGCCGCCGCCTGACCGAGGCCAAGAAGAACCCGGTGCTGATGGACGGCTGCCCTGCCTGGCTGGAAAAGCTCGGCAGCGAGCAACTGGGCGACGCCTGGCCGGCCGAGCGTGCCGCCCTGGCCTGGATGCCCAAGCGTTACCTGCGGGTCAACACCCTCAAGTGCACCCGGGACGAGCTGCAAGCCATGCTGGCCAAAGAGCATGTCACCACAGTGCTCGTCGACGGAGTGGAGACTGCCTTGCAAGTGACCTCGGACGCCGCCCTGTTCCGTACCCAGGCCTTTGCCGATGGCTGCTTCGAGCAGCAGGATGCCGGCTCCCAGCTGGTGGCCGCGGCCCTCGACGTCAAGCCCGGCATGCGGGTCATCGACGCCTGTGCCGGTGCCGGCGGCAAGACCCTGCACCTGGCCGCCATGATGCAGGGCAAGGGCCGTCTGCTGGCCATGGACGTGGAAGAGTGGAAACTGGAGAACCTCAAGCAGCGCGCCCGCCGCGCCGGTGCCCACAACGTGGAGACCCGGGTCATCACCAGCAGCAAGACCGTCAAGCGCCTGAAAGAAAGCGCCGATCGCGTGCTGCTGGACGTCCCCTGCTCCGGCCTTGGCGTGCTCAAGCGCAACCCGGATGCCAAGTGGCGCGACACCGCCGAGCGCCTGCCGGTGCTGGTCGCCCTGCAAGAGGAGATCCTGCAGCGCTACAGCCAGATGGTGAAGGTGGGCGGCCTGCTGGTCTACGCCACCTGCTCCATCCTGCCCGAGGAGAACCGCCAGCAGGTGGACAAGTTCCTCGCCGCCAACGAGCACTTCCGCCTGATCAGCGATCACAACGTCAGCCCGGCCGAGACCGGCTTCGACGGCTTCTACATGGCGCGTCTCGAACGCATCGCCTGATGTCTGTCGTGGGCACAAAGAAAAGGGGAGCCAGTGGCTCCCCTTTTTGCATGGTATGGATGCGGCCTTATTCGGCGGCAGCGTCATCCTGCTTGTGCTTGGCGGCAGTTTCCTTGATCAGGGTCTGCAGCTCGCCGGCCTGGAACATCTCGATCATGATGTCGCAACCACCGACCAGCTCGCCCTCGACCCACAGTTGCGGGAAGGTGGGCCAGTTGGCGAATTTCGGCAGCTCGGCGCGGATGTCCGGGTTCTGCAGGATGTCGACATAGGCGAAAGGCTCGCCGCAGGACATCAGGGCCTGGGAGGCCTGGGCAGAGAAACCGCAGCTGGGCAGCTTGGGGGATCCCTTCATGTAGAGGATGATGGGATTCTCAGCCAACTGCTGTTTGATCTTTTCAATAGTTTCCATAAATGCCTCACTGGAGCGATTTCGGCGGCCATTCTACTGCAATCCGGGCAGACCACAAACTGGCAAACCGTTGCGAATGAAAGAAGTCATGCATCAATACGCCGCAGCTTGATCCGGATCATGGCAAGAATCAAGGGTTGTTCGCCCATCTTTGATACTGCTACAATCGACGGGCTTTGGGCCGTCTGGCCCCCTCATTTCAAGAACAATTCTTTTCAAGATAGAAAAGAGTACGCAATGTCTTGCAACCGTCGCCTTCGCACGGACCAGCCAATGGAGAGTAGAAAATGGCTTTCGAACTTCCCGCTCTGCCCTATGCAATCAATGCTCTGGAACCGCACATCTCCCAGGAAACCCTGGAATACCACCATGGCAAGCACCACAACACCTACGTGGTCAACCTGAACAACCTGGTGCCGGGTACCGAGTTTGAAGGCAAGTCTCTGGAAGAGATCATCAAGACCTCCACTGGTGGCGTCTTCAACAACGCTGCCCAGATCTGGAACCACACCTTCTACTGGCACTGCCTCTCCCCGAACGGCGGTGGCGAGCCCACTGGCGCCCTGGCCGATGCCATCACCAAGGCCTTCGGCTCCTTCGCCGAGTTCAAGGATGCGTTCACCAAGTCTGCCATCGGCAACTTCGGCTCCAGCTGGACCTGGCTGGTGAAAAAGGCTGACGGCTCCCTGGCCATCGTCAACACCTCCAACGCCGGTTGCCCGCTGACCGAAGCCGGTACCACCCCGCTGCTGACCGTCGACCTGTGGGAACACGCCTACTACATCGATTTCCGCAACCTGCGTCCGAAGTACATGGAAACCTTCTGGGCCCTGGTAAACTGGGAATTCGTGGCCAAGAACCTGGCTGCCTGATAAGCCTTTCTTGCCAAAACGCCCCGCACTTGCGGGGCGTTTTTTATCTGCCATCGACAACAAAGGCGCCCGCAGGCGCCTTGTGGAAAATGACCGTGCTTACTGGTCTATCTCGTCCATGTAATCGTCGAGGTTGCCATCATCCGCCGCCTCTGGCTTCTGCTCCTGGAGCTCGGGTTTACGGCCCGTCACCTTGCCATCGTTGTACTGCAAGTAGAAGTCCTTGGTCAGGGCGTAAGGATCCAGCGCGTTGTCGATGATGCGCTCCTGATCGATCAGCTTGGAGCGGGTACCGAGGCCATCCAGCGCCCAGTGCACCACCTTCAGCGGGAAGGTCAGCAGGGCATAGGGGAAGTAGATGGTATCGATGGTATCCCCTACCAGTTGCCGGGTGGTGGTGGGACCGTAGACCGGCACCATCAGATAGGCGCCATCCCCGATGTCGGCCTTGCCGAGCACAGTGTCCATCTCCAGTGTGTTGCGAGCCAGGCCCGCATGCTTGGCCACGTCGAACAGACCGAGCAGGCCCACAGTGGTGTTGAGGGTGAAGCGGCCCAGGTTGGTACCGGCCCCTTTCAGATCACCCACCAGCAGGTGGTTTACCATGCTGCTCGGCTCGTCGAAGTTGTCCACGAAATTCTCGATGCTGTCCCTCACTCCTTGCGGGACATAGCGGGCATAGCCGTGTACCACGGGGCGCGCCACATAGGGCTCCAGCACGTCATAGTTGACGGCCCACATGGCACGGTTGGGCCCCTGGAAGGGGTCGCGAGGATCGCTGGCCGTGCTGGATGCCCCGGGGCGGCTCGGGGTCTCGCCGAGATCCAGGCTCTCCGGGCCCGGCTTGGGAGGGCCGCCCGCACAGCCCGCGAGCAGCAATGCCACCGCCAATGCTCCTGAACGCAGATACATATGAAAGTCCTAAGATTTTTTTGGGTATTGATATGAATTATACAGGGGGCCCACCCCATGGGGTGGGCCAAAAGCGTATTAGAGGGCGTGATCGATGCGGATGTCAATCGGCGCTGTGGGGATGGTGCTGGTCGGCACGGTGACCGAAACCCCTTCAAAGGCGCCTTCCTTGTTCATGACGTTGCCGCCCCGGGAGAGGCGCGCCTTAAACTGCAGCTCGGCATGGGCCGCCAGCTTGCTCCCCTCCATCATGGCATCCCCGTCCCCCAGGGAGAGGGTGAGCGGGAGATGCGGGCCAGCAATGCGCTTGACCGCGATGGGCATGGGCGGACCGTTGGGGATCACCGCAAAGACGAACAGATGGGCATCTTCCGGCATCTTGATGCCCGGCGCCAGGGTGATGTGCAGGGGGAACTCCCCCTCTTTCACCGCCAGCACCCCGGCTTGTGCCTGGCCTTCGGCAGACGGGGTGGTCACGGCGATGCCACGCTGGCCAAGCTGCTGCCTGGCGTACTCCATGGAGCGCTCCACCATGGTGTAGCGGGCCGAGCCCGGCTCCAGCAGCGGCAACATCCCCTGCCAGCGGTCGAGGGCGGTCTGGAAATCCTCTTTTTGCAGGGCCATGAAGGCGTGGACGGAGCGAGCCTCGATGTTGGCCGGGTCCTCGGCAATGACCGCCTGCAACAGCTGATCCGCACGGGCTTCCTCCCCCGTCATCATCAGGGCCTGGGCATAGGGCACCGCCACCATGGCCTTCTGGGGCGCGAGGGCGTAGGCACGCTCCAGCGCCTCGCGGGCCATCTCGGGATCATTGCCATCCAGGGTCAGGCGCCCCAGCAGCAGCCAGCCACGGTAGTCGTTCGGTTCTTCTTTCAGCCGGGTTCGCAGGGCCAGGGTGAAGTCCAGCAGATCCTGCTCGGTCACCCGGGTGTCGCGCTCCACCAGGATGCGATTGCTGAGCTCCCCCAACCGGCTGCTGGCATCCTGCCAGCGGCTCACCTCCTGCCAGGCGCCGAGCTTGGCGTAGAGGCCGATGCTCACCACCGCCAGCACCAGCACACCGGGGATCCAGATCAGGCTCTTGCCGCCACGGGCGGTCTGCTCCACGTCGGGAATGTCGTCCAGGAGGCTGCGCTGCAGCTCCACCAGGGATTCCGGCTCCTCCGCCAGTATCCCCTGCTCCCGCTCTTCCCCTATCTCCAGCAGGCGCTGGCGATAGAGCTGCTTGTTGAGGGCCGAGCGACTGATGCTCTGCCTGCCCTCGCCGCGCCACAGCGGCACGATCAGCGCCAGGCTCGCCAGCACCAGCAGGGCCGCACCCAGTATCCAGAATGGGGTCATGGTTTCTCTTCCTCTTTGAGCAGGGCGGACAGCCTGGCCTGCTCTTCTGCACTCAGGGTGCCTTCAGGCTGTTGCAAGGGAGCAGGGGCATGGCGGCGGCTTCGCACCACCACGGTGACGACGCCAATCACGATGACCAGCAAGGGGCCAAGCCAGAGGATCAGGGTGGATGCCATCAGGGGGGGATCATAGAGAATGAAGTTGCCGTAGCGGGCCACCATGTAGTCCACCACTTCCTGCTTCTCCTTGCCCTCGCGCACCATCTGGTAGGTCTTGTCCCGCAGATCCTTGGCAAGCCCGGCGTTGGAATCCGCGATGTCCTGGTTCTGGCACTTGGGGCAGCGCAGCTCGCGGGTCAGCTCGCGAAAGGTCTGCTCCTGGGCGTCGCTCTCGAAGGTGTAGACATCGATGGCGGCGCGGGCCTGTCCGGCACAGACGAGACCGGCCAGCAGCAACAGGGATGCAATCAGTGTTTTCATCGGGGAGGCCTCACTTCATGGCATCGAAGATGGGTTTGAGGGTACTGGCCCAGACGTCTGGGTTGATGTCCCCCACGTGGCGATAGCGGATGATGCCCTGGCTGTCGATGAAGAAGGTCTCGGGCGCGCCATAGACACCGAGATCCAGCCCCAGCATGCCGTCCGGATCGTAGAGGTTGACCTGGTAGGGATTGCCAAGCTCCGCCAGCCACTTGATGGCCTTGTCACGCTCGTCCTTGTAGTTCATGCCGACGATGTAGATCCCCTGCCCCGCCAGCTCCTTGAGGTAGGTATGTTCCCCGTAACAGGTCGGGCACCAGGTGGCCCAGACGTTGAGCAGCATGGGGCGCCCCTTGAGGATGCTCCTGTCGTGCTGCTTGCCCAGGTCATAGATGTCCTGCAGGGTGAACACGGGCACCTCCTTGTCCACCATCACGGATTCGAGCTTGGTGGGATCGGAGTAGAGCCCCTTGAACAGAAACACGGCCCCCATCAGGAAGATGATGAAGGGCAGCAGATAGAGCCAGGTCTTCTTGCTCATGCCTTGGCCTCCTCGTCACGACGTCCGAAGCGGTAGCGCTTGTCCAGCATGGCCAGCACGCCGCCGAGGGCCATGAAGACGCCGCCGAACCAGATCCAGCGCACGAAGGGTTTGTAGTAGATCCGTACCGCCCAGGCGCCGTTGTCGAGCTGCTCGCCGAGCGCCGCATAGAGATCCCGGGTAACCCCCGCATCGATAGCCGCCTCGGTCATCGGCATGCGGCTCACGGTGTACATCCGCTTCTCGGGTTTGAGCAGGGCAACCTGCTTGCCATCCCGGTGCACTTCCAGCACACCCTTGAAACCGTCGTAGTTGGGGCCGTTCTTCTCCTTGATGCCGGTGAAGACGAACTCGTAATCGGCGAACTGGACGCGATCGCCGGCCTGCATCCGCAGGTCCTTCTCGATGCTGTAGTTCTGGGTGCAGGCGATGCCGATGATGCTGACCGCGAGCCCCACGTGCCCCAGGATCATGGCCCAGTGGCTGTTGCCAAGCTTGCGCACGCCGGTGGCAAAACCGTGTTTGTGGGTGGCCCGCGCCCAGGTCTCCTGCACGCTGGTGACGATGATCCAGACGCCAAGCCCGATACCGAGCGCAGCCCAGGGTTTGAACGCCTCGGCAAAGAGTTTGGGCAACAGCAGAGCCGCGGCCAGGCTCAGCACCAGGGCGAGCATCACCTTGCCCTTGAGCTCACCGAGATCCTGGCGGCGCCAGCGGAACAGGGGGCCCACCCCCAGCAGCAGGGCGAAGGGGATGATGAGCCAGCTGTAGATGTGGTTGAAGAAGGGGGTGCCGATGGAGATGCTGCCAAGCCCCAGCTCCTTGTGCACCAGGGGCAACAGGGTACCGAGCAGCACGGTGAGCAGGCCCGCCACCAGCAGGATGTTGTTGCCAAGGAGCAGGGTCTCGCGGCTCCACAGCTCATGCTTGCCGTGGCTCTTCACCTGGGAGCCCTTGAAGGCGAACAGCAATAGGGAGCTGCCTATCACCGCCAGCAGGAAGCCCAGGATGAACAGACCCCGAGTCGGGTCCGAGGCAAACGCATGGACCGACACCAGCACGCCGGAACGCACCAGGAAGGTGCCGAGCAGGCTCAGGGAGAAGGCCGAGAGCGCCAGCAGCACGGTCCAGGCCTTGAAGGTGGCGCGCTTCTCGCTCACCGCGAGGGAGTGGAGCAGGGCCGTGCCCGCCAGCCAGGGCATGAAGGAGGCGTTTTCCACCGGGTCCCAGAACCACCAGCCACCCCAGCCAAGTTCGTAATAGGCCCACCAGGAGCCGAGCACGATGCCCAGCGTCAGGAAGACCCAGGCCGCCATGGTCCAGGGACGGGACCAGCGCGCCCAGGTGGCGTCCAGACGCCCCGTCATCAGGGAGGCGATGGCGAAGGCGAAGGCCACCGAGAAGCCCACGTAGCCCATGTAGAGCATGGGGGGGTGGAAGATGAGACCGGGATCCTGCAGCAGCGGATTGAGATCCCGCCCGTCCACCGGGAAATACGGCAGAGTGCGGGTGAAAGGATCCGAGGTGAACAGCACGAAGGCGGTGAAGCCCACCGAGATAAGGCCGAGCACCCCGAGTACCCGCGCCACTGCATCGAGCGGCAGGCGGCGGCTGAAGAGGGCCACCGCCGCCGTCCAGCCTCCCAGGGTCAGTACCCAGAGCAGCAGTGAGCCTTCATGGGCTCCCCACACCGCCGAGATGCGGTATTGCAGGGGCAGCAGGCTGTTGGAGTTGGTGGCCACGTACTGCACGGTGAAGTCGTTGTCGATAAAGGCCCAGGTGAGGCACAGAAACGACAGCAGCAGCAGCAGGAACTGGCTGTAGGCGAGCGGGCGGGCCGCCGACATCATGCCAAGACGACCGAGATGGGCCCCGATCAGCGGGTAACTGCCCAGCAGCAGGGCGGTGGCGAAGGCCAGGATCAGTGAGAACTGCCCTAATTCCGGGATCATTGACTATTCCCTCTCGATTGCACGGAGAAACCTGCCGATTTGGCGGCATAAAGAAGTGAATTCTTGGCGCATACCGGCATCATTGCTTGGCTCCCTGCAACTGCGCCTCTGTGTATTCGGGCTTGAAGTGCATGCCGTTGGTGGCGTCGGCCACTTCCGGCGGCATGTAGTTCTCGTCGTGCTTGGCCAGCACCTCGAAGGCGGCGACCGTGGTGGCATCCTTGAGGGTGCCCTGAGCGACAATGCCCTGCCCCTCGCGGAACAGGTCCGGCAGAATGCCGTCAAACTCCACCGTCACCAGATGGCCGCCGTTGTCCACCAGCTTGAAGGCTACCTTGAGGCTCTGGGGATCCCGCACCACAGACCCCGGCACTACCAGGCCACCGATGCGCAGGCGCTGCCCCTCCTCGGGCTTGATCTTCTCCGGCCCCTTCCCTTCCACCAGCTCGCTCGGGGTGTAGAAGAGGTCGATGTTCTGGCTCAGGGCATAAAGCACCAGGCCAGTCACGCTGGCAAGGCCCAGGCTGATGGCCAGGATGATGGTGAGGCGTTTCTTGCGGCGCGGGTTCATAGGGTGTTCTCCATCTGCTGGGCCGCCTTGCGGCGTGCCTCCCGAGCCTGCTTGTTGCGCAGTTCGCCAAGCAGGCTGCGGGTCTTCAACCGGGTGGAAATGACGATGCCGACCAGGCAGAGCAGGGTCAGACCGAAGGAGAGCCAGACGTAGAAGGCATAGCCTCCCATGGCCATGAAATCACTGAACGAGGCAAAGTGCATGCTTACTTCTCCTGCCTGGCGATGTCGGCGACCCAAGGGCGGTGCCACTCCCGCATCAGCAGCTCATTGCGAAAACGCATCAGGGTCAGGGCACCGAGAAACGCGGCGAACGCCAGGATCATGATGAGCAGCGGCCACAGCATCTCGGGGGAGATGGAGGGTTTGTCAAACTTGGTGATGGTGGCCCCCTGGTGCAGGGTGTTCCACCACTCCACCGAGTAGTGGATGATGGGCAGGTTGATCACCCCGACCAGCGCCAGGATGCCGGCGGCGCGGCCCGCCACCACCTTGTCGCTGAAGGCGTTGTAGAGGGCGATGACACCCAGATAGAGGAACAGCAGGATGAGCTCGGAGGTGAGCCGGGCATCCCACACCCACCAGGTGCCCCACATGGGTTTGCCCCAGGCGGCGCCGGTAAAGAGGGCGATGAAGGTGAAGACGGCCCCCACCGGGGCGATGGCCGCCACCGTCATGTCTGCCATGCGCAGTTGCCACACCAGGCCAATGAAGGCGGCCACCGCCATGGTGGAGTAGGCGCCCATGGAGAGGATGGCGGAGGGCACATGGATATAGATGATCCTGAAAGAGTCGCCCTGCTGGTAATCGGCGGGTGCGAAAGCCAGCCCCCAGACGGTGCCGATGATGAAGGCAAGCAGGCTTGTCACGGCAAACCAGGGCAGCAGGGTGCCGGCCAGCCCATAGGCGCGCTCGGGTTTGGCATAAGGGTGCAACCATTTCCACATAGCTCACGAAACCTTTCAGTTATTAATTTTTAAGTGGCGAGGGCTACCATACCCATGGGGGAAAAACATCATATCCCCCGAAAGCAATAAGCAGCCATCCCCTTGATCTATCTCAACTATCTCGCCCCTAACAAGGCTTCAAACGAAAACCTTTTCACCAAATCAATCAGTTGACACTCACCCGCAACGCCGCCGAGATGGCCAGGGGCGTCAGGGTCAATGCCCCCACCAGCATGGCCCCCAGGATGGCGAGCTGACCGGCATAGGGCAGTCCCATGCTGGCCGCGTCGATGGCGGACGTGGCGAAGATAAGCACCGGAATATAGAGCGGCAGCAGCAACAGGCTGAGCAGCACGCCCCCCTTGCGCAGCCCTGCGGTCAGCGCTACTCCGACCGCCCCGAGCAGGCTCAGCACCGGCGTACCGAGCGCCAGGGTGGCCACCACGGCCAGATAGGTCTTCAGCTCCAGGGAGAGCAGGATGGCGAGCAAGGGGGAGACCAGCAACAGCGGCAGACCGGTCAGCAACCAGTGAGCGATCACTTTGGCCAGGGCCAGCAACCCCAGGGGATGGGGCATCAGCATCATCTGCTCCAGGGCGCCGTCACTGAAGTCGTCACGAAACAGCCGCTCCAGGGAGAGCATGGCCGCCAGCAGGGCCGCCACCCAGATGATGCCGGGAGCGATGCGGGCCAGCAACTGGGGCTCGGGCCCGATCCCCAATGGAAACAGGGTGATGACGATGAGGAAGAACCAGAGCGGGTTGAAGATGTCGGCGCGCTGGCGCAGGGCCATCAGCAACTCGCGGTGAATAAGGTGTATGACGGCGCGCAGCATGGGCTACTCCTGCAACAGCGAGGTCAGGGAGAGGGTCTTGAGCCGCCCCTGCATCAGGGTCAGATCCTGGTGGGTCGTAAGGACCACCATGCCCCCCCTGTCCGCGTGGGCGAGGAACAACTGCTCCAGCACCCTGACCCCCTGCTTGTCGATGGCGGTGAAGGGCTCGTCCAGGATCCAGAGCGCCGGTCGCTCGCTCAGCCACAGCCTGGCCAGCGCCACCCGTCGCTGCTGCCCGGCGGAGAGCTGCCCCGCGGGATAGTCTTCGAAACCGGCGAGGCCGACCTGGGCCAGCACCCGCCAGAGATCCACGCCGTCCCCGGCAGGACCATGGAGCTTCTGGTAGAAGGAGAGATTCTCAAGGGGGGTCAGGGTCGCCTTGACGCCGGGCTGATGGCCCAGGTAAAGCAGGCTGGCGTGGTATTCATCCCGGCAATGGCGGATATTCTCCCCATTCCAGCACACCTCGCCAGCAAAGGGCTGGGAGAGGCCGGTGAGCAGGCGCAACAGGCTGGTCTTGCCCACCCCGTTGGGACCCTCAATCTGCATCAAATCCCCGGCACGCACCGCGAAGGAGAGATGTTCAAACAGGGTGCGATCTTCACGCACGCAGCTCAGATTGTTCGCTTGAAGCAGCATGGGGATGTAATCGTTGAAAATGAGGCGGCCTGCATCTTAACACAGGATCCGGAGGCGTCTTTTCAAAGATGCCAATAATCAACAGGATTTGTGGGGAAGATCGCGCCCCCACCAAAGAGATTGATGCCAAAGGATTATCCACCGTCCCGGCATCGAGAAAGAGGTGGCCACGGGCCGAACAGAAAGCGGGGAGGCACCGGCCTCCCCGCGACACATCCGTCAGCTGCGTCCCTTTCGCAGGGAAATAAGCAGCTCCGCTTCCGCCTGGGGCAACTCGCACTCGCTCATCACCTCGTCCAGATCGGCACCAAGCTCCACCATCTTGGCGGCGCGGCTGTAGAGGCGGCGCTCCGGATCCTGCAACGTCAGCTCCTGCTGGCTGTCGTGGATCTTCTGCATGGCCCCTTCTGCGGCTTGCAGACGCTGACCCATGCCGATGGCGCCCGTGTGCAACTCCATCATCTGCTTGCGCAGACTCTCGAGCTGCCCCTGCAGCGCTTCCACCCTGGCCTCGGACTCTCGCTGGCGACGACGGTGCCCCAGGATCCCGTAAAGGGCCAGCACCAGTGCGAGCAAGGACAACCCCAAGGCTGCAAATTCAATCATCAAACCATCACCTTACCGTCACAGGGAGGCGGACAGGTGCCATCGCCCCCGTCCGCACGTTCCCGTCCCTGTTACAGGGAACCAATGTCTTCCCACTCTTCGTCGGAGAGCAGCTTGTTGAGATCCACCAGGATCAGCAGTTGGCCGTCACGGTTGCTGACGCCCTGGATGAACTTGGCGCTCTCCTCGGTGCCCACCGCCGGGGCGGCATCGATCTCGGAGGAGCGCAGATAGACCACCTCGGCCACGCTGTCCACCATGATGCCGATCACCTGCTTCTCCGCCTCGATGATGACGATGCGGGAGTTCTCGCTCACGTCCCCGGCCGGCAGGCCGAAACGGGAGCGGGTATCGATGACTGTCACCACGTTGCCACGCAGGTTGATGATACCCAGCACGTAGTCAGGTGCACCCGGGACCGGAGCGATCTCGGTGTAGCGCAACACTTCCTGAACCTGCATCACGTTGATGCCATAGGTCTCGTTTTCCAACTGGAAGGTCACCCACTGCAGCACTTCGTCTTCGGCCAGATTCTGTGCAATATTGCGCTTCTCTGTCATCTTCTTGATCCTTGTATGAACCCGTCAACGGGTAAAATTAGCAATAAAACCATGGCGATGCCGATGTTGTCAGCGGCCTTCGATGTTCACGCCCCGGCCAAGCAGCAGCAAGAGCTCCCTGACGTGCAGCAGGGCACACATCTTCTCCTTGACCATGCCGGCCAACCAGGGGCGCTTGCCCTCCTGATGGCGCCACTTCACCTGGTCCCGGTGCAGCAGTTCTGTGCCCTTCAACTGGTGACAGGCCAATCCCCAGGGTGATTCTCCCAGCATAATCAGATATTTGTAATCGTCCATCTCCAGATGCTGACCCGGCATGACCCACTGGGCCGTGTCCACCACGTTCATCTTCTGCTCGCGGGAGGTCATGATCCCCTTGTACCAGCCCGGCTGGCCGAAGAGAGAGGTCACCTCCCCCAGTTGATGGATGCCCCCCAACTCGGTCAGAGGCACAGCAAACGTCACCCCGGCCACGTCGAAGAAGAGCGCCTGAAACTCGTTGCCGGTATCCAGGTTCTCCCAGGTCGACGGTGCGGGCGCCGCCTCAAGGGCGGGCGCAGGTTCTGCCACCGCGAGGGCGACGGGCTCGACCTCCTCCGCCACGGCTTCCACCACCGGCTCTGCCAGGGCGACCAGAGGCTCACTGTCAACCACCTCCGCCTCGAGCTGGAATGGCTCGACATGCACCTCTTCGTGGCTCAGGGCATCCATCTCGAACTGGACCTGTCCCACCTGGGCAAGCAGCTCGCTCAGCTGGGCCAGTCGGGTATCGGCTTCAAGATAGGGGGTGGCAGCCACCTCCGGCACGGCGACGGTCTGACGTTGCAACGCAGGGGCCGGTGCTTCGTCTTCGGGATCTTCCCGCAGCAGGGCATCGTCCAGCAGCAGGGAGTGGAAATAGTCGTCCATGGCCCGAACCTGGGTGGTCTCTCTCACGGCATCACCTCCTGGGTCCGTTGACGCTCCAGCGCGTCGAGATGGTTGAGCAGGGTCTCATAGGCATAGGTGCCCCGGCTGCCCGGTGCATAGATGGAGGGAGGAATGTGCACCAGACTGGCATCCCTGAATTTGGTGTCGATGGGAATGACCGCATTCCACACCGCCTCCCCATACTGTTCCTTGATGGACTGCAATGTCATCAGGGAGGCGCGGGTACGCTTGTCAAACATGGTCGGAATGATGGTGTAGCGGAACTTCTCCCGCTTGGAGCGCTGCATGATCTCGAAGGTCTTCATCATCCGCTCCAGCCCCTTGAGGGCCAGGAATTCGGTCTGCACCGGCACCAGGATGCGATCGCAGGCCGCCAGCGCGTTCACCATCATCACCCCCAGCACCGGCGGGCAGTCGATGAGCACGTAGTCGAACTGATCCTGCACCCGCAGCAGAGCGCGCTTGAGCACCAGCCCCATCCCTTCCCGGTTGCCCATCACCCGATCCAGCGTGGCCAGGGTAATCGAGGCGGGCAGCAGGCTGATGTTCTCGAATCGGGTCTTGAGGGTCATCCGGTTGACCAGCTCGGCGCTGGGTTTGGCCGCCTGGAACAACTCGTACAGGGTGCCTTCCAGCCTGTCCGAGTCGAAATCGAGATAGGAGGTCAGGGAGGCGTGTGGGTCGGTGTCGATCAGCAGTACCCGCTGGCCACGCTGGGCCAGAATGCCCGCCAGGGAGACGACCGTGGTGGTTTTACCGACTCCACCTTTCTGATTGGCAACCGTCCAAACAATCACTGTATCAATCCTGCCTTGTTGTTATGCGTATGCCCCCACCGGGCAGCGCGATCACCCTGATCTTTTCACTGTCGACACTCTGCGGTGCGTCCTGCACCGGTGCCACCGTCAGCGGTTTGACGGGGGCTGGCGGCACCCAGGCGAACCTGGATATGGCGACCACCACCTTGCGATTCTGTAATCGTCCCTGCTCGGTGCCATTGTCGACGAAGGGGGAAAACTCTCCGTACGCCTCGTAGGCGAGCCGACCGGGAGCCACCCCTTTGCCCACCAGGGCATTGAGCACTGCCTCGGCGCGGGCCGCTGACAATGTCCAGTTGGAGCGGAAAATTTCGTTGTTTATCGGTTGGTTATCCGTGTAGCCCCGCACCCTGACATAGTTATCGACCGGTTTGAGAATACCTGAAAGCGTATCGAGCACGGGTGCGGCATTGTTCCCCAGAAAAGCGCTGCCACTGTTGAACAGGAGACCTGAACTCAGCTCCACCGTCAGCCAGTTGTCATCCTGCGCAAGCTTCACCACCCCCGCATCGACCAGGGCGCCCATGGACTCCTGGATCTGCATGTCGATCTGCGCAAGAGCCGTGCCATCTTGCGAGACGGGCGTACCCGTGATGGGGGCCCGCGAAGGGGACGCAGATGCCTGGCTCTCCAGCAGGCTGGGGGCGGCCGAGACCGGGTTGTCCAGCAAGGAATTGCCCCGCCCTTCCAGCAGGCCATCGCTGCGCGGCGCCTGGTTGAAGGCCTGGGTCATGCCCTCGATGACGGCGCGGTACTCCTCCTTGTTGACGATGGCAACGGAGTAGAGCACCACAAAAAGGGCAAAGATGAGCGTCATGTAATCGGCATAGGAGACCAGCCAGCGATCGAGATGCTCTCGCCCTTGCAGGTGCAAACGATAGCGCTTGCGCATGGCTACTCCCCTTTCAGATAAGCCCGTAACCGCCTTTCAACCTGCGGGCCGTTCTCCCCGTGGGCGATGGCCAGAAGCCCCTCCAGGGTCATCTCCTGATAGAGGCCGTAATGGTAGTGGAAGGCGCGCAGCCGATTCGCAATCGGCAGATAGAGCAAGTTGGCAAAGCCCACCCCGTAGATGGTGGCGACGAAGGCCACGGCAATGCCCGCCCCCAGGGTGCCTGGCTCCTCCAGATGAAACATGGCCTGGATGAGGCCAATCACGGCCCCGATGATGCCGATGGTGGGACTGTACCCCCCCATGGACTCGAACACCCTGGCCGAGTGCTCGTTGCGCTCCTGCTCGATGTCGATGTCCGCCTCCAGCAAGCTGCGGATATCCTCGATGGAGACGCCATCCACAATCATGGAAAGCCCCTGGCGGGTGAAGGGATCGGGCTCGGCCTCGGCCTGGTTTTCCAGCGCCAGCAAGCCTTGCTGGCGGGCGAACTGGGCCCACGCCTTCAGGCGCTCGGCCTGCTCCGCAAGATCCAGCTGCGGCGGAAACAGCATCCAGGTTGCCTGCCTCAGGGCACTGAGCAGGTACTTGCGGGGAGTCTGCAAGATCACCGCCCCCCAGGTTCCCCCGACGACGATGACAAAGGCCGGGCCATCCAGCAGGGTCAGCAGGCTCCCGCCATGCCACCACTGGGCGATGGCGACGGCCCCCAGCGCCAGCACCAGGCCGAGCATGCCCATGGTCAGCGACCCAACTCGACCAGAATGCGCTGGGCCACTCGATCCAGCGACAGGGATTCGCTTGCTATGCCCGCCTTGGCAACGGCCTGGGGCATGCCATAGACCACGCAGGAGGCTTCATCCTGCGCCCAGATGGTCGCCCCCTGCTCCTTGAGCAGACGGGCACCGTCGCGGCCATCCGCGCCCATGCCGGTCAGGACGATGGCCAGCACCTTGTCGCCATAGGTCTTGGCGGCGGAGGCGAAGGTAATGTCCACGCAGGGTTTGTAGTTGACCTTGTCATTGCCATCGATGATGCGAAGACGGGCACCGGGCCCGCGCCCTTCCAGCAACATCTGCTTGCCACCGGGGGCAAGATAGGCCTGACCCGGCTTGAGCACGTCGCCATCCTGCGCCTCCTTGACCCCTATCTGGCACAGCCCGTTGAGGCGGGCGGCAAAGGCAGCGGTGAAGGTGGCCGGCATGTGCTGGATCAGCAGGATGGGATGAGGGAAATCTCCCGGCAGCTTGGTCAGCACGTTCTGCAGTGCCACCGGCCCGCCGGTGGAGGTACCGATGGCAACCAGCTGGTAACTCTTGCCACTGCGCTTGAACGCGGCGGGAGCCGCCGCTGCCCGCGCAGGCTCGGGCTGGCGTTCGGCCAAGGGACGATTCAGGGTCCCCGTGACGGCGGGCCGGGCGGCAGGCTCGGGGGCGCGGGGCCGGGTCGCCATCAGGAAGCGCTTGCGGGCGATCTCCTTGACCCGCTGCTGCAGCAGGTTGACGGCTTCGTCCTTGTCCCGGGCGATGTCTTCAAACTTCTTGGGCAGAAAATCGAGGGCGCCCGCATCCAGCGCATCCAGGGTTGCCTTGGCTCCCTCGTGGGTCAGGGAGGAGAACATCAGGATGGGGGTCGGACACTTGGCCATGATCTCGCGCACGGCGCTGATGCCGTCGAGCACGGGCATTTCAATGTCCATGGTAATGACGTCTGGCCGCAACTGCTGCGCCTTGTCTACCGCCTCCCGCCCGTTCTGGGCCGTGTCAATCACCGTCATCAGGGGATCCTGATTGATGATTTCGCTGACCCGACGGCGGAAGAAACTCGAATCGTCGACCACTAATACCTTGACTGCCATTGTTATTCTTTTAACTCCTTGAGCCTGGCGCTCAGTGGCGACGGGCATAGGCCTTGAGCAGGCTGGGCACATCCAGAATGAGGGCGATGCCGCCGTCGCTGGTGATGGTGGCGCCGGCCATGCCGGGGGTACCTTGCAGCAGGTTGTCCAAGGGCTTTATCACCACCTCTTCCTGACCGATGAGGTTGTCTACCACGAAGCCGACCTGCTGGGTGCCGATCTGGACGATGACCACGTGGCCCTGGTCCTGGCGGGCCGTCTTGCCGGCACCCCGTACCAGCCACTTGTGCAGGTAGAACAGCGGAATCGCCTTGTCACGGACGATGATGGTGAGCTGGCCATCCACCACGTTGGCCTTTTTCAGATCCAGGTGGAAAATTTCATTCACGCAACCGAGGGGCAGGGCGAAGGTCTGCTGACCCACCTCCACCATCAGGGTCGGCAGAATGGCCAGGGTCAGGGGAACCTTGATCTCGAGACGGGTGCCCTTGCCCCAGGTGGAATCGATGTGCACCGAGCCATTGAGACTGACGATGCTGGTCTTCACCACGTCCATGCCCACTCCACGGCCGGAGATGTCGGAGATCTCCGACTTGGTGGAGAAGCCGGGGGCGAAGATCAGGTTGTAGGCATCGTTGTCGCTCATGCGCGCCGCGCTGTCAGCATCGAGCACGCCACGGCTGATGGCGATGGACTTGAGCTTCTCCGGGTCCATCCCTGCGCCGTCATCCTCGATGCAGAGCAGAATGTGGTCCCCTTGCTGGGAGGCGCTCAGGGTGATGGTACCCTGACGGGGTTTGCCCGCCTTCTCGCGCACGTCAGGCATCTCGACGCCATGGTCGCAGGAGTTGCGCACCAGGTGAACCAGGGGGTCGGCCAGGGCCTCCACCAGGTTCTTGTCCAGATCCGTGTCCTCACCCACCATCACCAGCTCGATCTCCTTCTTGAGGGTACGAGCCAGATCGCGCACCACGCGCGGGAAGCGGCCGAATACTTTCTTGATAGGCTGCATGCGGGTCTTCATGACCGCGCCCTGCAGATCGGCGGTCACGACGTCGAGGTTCGCGACAGCCTTGGACATCTCTTCGTCATTGCTGGCGATGCCGAGGCTCACCAGGCGGTTTCTCACCAGCACCAGTTCGCCCACCATGTTCATGATGACGTCCAGGGTCTTGGTATCCACCCGCACCGTGGTATCGCTCTGTACCGCGCTGCTCTCGGCGGGAGCCGCCTGCTTGGCGGGGGCGGCCCTGGCTGGCGCTGGGGGCTCTGCCGGCGCAGGTTTGGCGGCCACTGGCGCCTTGGGCGGCGTCACCGGGGCTGCGGGGGCAGCGGGTGCCGGGGCCTTGGGTTCGGGCGCAGGAGCAGTTGCCAGACTGTGCTGGGGCGCCTGGCCACGGCCGTGCAGTTCATCCAGCAGGCGCTCGAACTCATCGTCGTCGATGAGCTCGTCCACCTCTTTCTGGACCGACTGCAAAGGTGCCAGATCGGGGGCACCACCGTGCTGGCCCTGACCATGGAGCTGGTCGAGCAGGGCTTCGAATTCGTCGTCTGTGATGTCACCTGAACCGCTCAGCACGGGGGCGGCAGAGACCGTCGGCGCTTTGCCGACACCGTGCAGCTCATCGAGCAGGCGTTCAAATTCGTCGGCGGAGATCTCGTCGATGGAGCCACCGCCATTGACGGCGACAGGCGCCACCTCGGCGATGACCTCGGGTTCTGGTACGGGTTCGGGCTCAGGCTCGGGTGCTGGCTGGGCCGCCACGCTGGCGGTACGCAGCTGCTCCTGCCCTTCCGGCTTGCACAGCTCGTGCAGATCGTGCAGCAGATCGGGAGAAGCGGGGCTTATCTCTTCGCGGTTCTGGACCTGGGCAAACATGACGTTGATGGCATCCAGCGCCTGCAAGATGACATCCATCAGCTCGGCACTGAGGGTCCGCTTGCCGTTGCGCAGCATGTCGAACAGGTTCTCGGCACCGTGACAGACATCCACCAGTTCGGTGAGGGAGAGGAAGCCCGCTCCCCCCTTGACGGTGTGGAAGCCGCGGAAGATGGCGTTCAACAGGTTCTTGTCATCGGGCCGCTTTTCCAAGTCGACCAGTTGTTCAGACAACTGTTCCAATATTTCTGATGCTTCGACCAAAAAGTCTTGCAGTATGTCTTCATCAACTTCGAAGGCCATGCGTCACTCCATTAGAATCCCAGGCTAGACAGCAGATCGTCCACATCATCTTGACCATTGACCACATCTGAGCGGGTCTGCGGGTTCATGATGGGGCCTTCCGCCTCGATGCCGCTCACTGGCAGGCTACGTGCCGAATTGTCGCTAACGCCCTCACCGAACATGGTCAGCATCTCTATCAACTTCGTTTCAACTTCCTGCACCAGTTTGATCACCTTGCGGATCATCTGACCGGTCAGGTCCTGGAAATCCTGAGCCATCAGAATTTCCGTCAGCAGTTGTCGTAACTTATCGGCATCCGTCTCAGAAGCCTTAATAAAATCATTCAGTTGATGGCACAGCGCCTTGAATTGACCCAGCTCGAGATCCCGGCTCATCAGGGCATTCCAGTTGGGCATGACCAGCTGAATGTTGTCGTTGAGTCGATCGGCGATGGGAAGGCTTGCCTCGACCGCATCCATGGTGCGATTGGCCGCCTTGTCCGTCATGTCGATGACATAGCTCAGACGCTCCCGGGCATCCGGGATCTCATGGGTGGCCAGGTCGGGGATCCTGGGATCCAGGCGAAAATCCTGCAATGAGTTGTGCAATTGGCGGGTCAGCTGCCCCACCTTGTCAAACAGGGCCGCCGCATTGGGGGCGCACACATCGGCGAGGATGGTATCGGCCTGTTCAAACTCTTCCCGCTCCAGGTGGGCAACCAGCATCCTTGCCTGGTCAAGCGAGATCATGGCACTCGTTTTGGCCTTCATCCCTGCCGCTCCTTAGCCGATACGTTCAAAGATTTTGTCGAGCTTCTCTTTGAGGGTGGCAGCGGTGAACGGCTTGACGATATAGCCATTGACCCCGGCCTGGGCGGCTTCGATGATCTGCTCGCGTTTGGCTTCGGCAGTCACCATCAGAACCGGCAGGTGCTTGAGCTTGTCGTCGAGGCGAATCGCCTTGAGCAGGTCGATGCCCTGCATGCCGGGCATGTTCCAGTCGGTGACCACGAACTGGAAGTCGCCATTTTTCAGCATCGGCAACGCCGTGTTGCCATCGTCTGCTTCATGGGTATTGTTGTATCCCAGGTCACGCAGCAAGTTCTTGATAATCCGGCGCATCGTTGAAAAGTCATCGACGATGAGGATTTTCATGTTCTTGTCCAAAGTTCCTCCTAAATAGCCGCCAAGACGGCTCACTTACATGATGCAGATCGCAGGTTTTATGGTGCGGATTATGCCTTAGAGTTGTGCTCCAGTGTAGCCAGTACAACCACTTATAAATTCCAATCTCGCAAACGGGCGCGCAGCCTGTGCATGGCCTGACTATGAATCTGGCTCACCCGAGACTCACTCACACTCAATACTTCACCGATCTCGCGCAGATTCAGCTCTTCATCGTAATAAAGGGACAGCACCAGCGCCTCCCGCTCCGGCAGACGGGCGATGTGCTCCGCCAGAGCTCCCTGGAAGCGCTCGGCCGCCAGATCGTCGAATCCTCCCTGACCGTTGCCTTCATCGGGATGACCGATGACATCCTCGCTGACGCCCAGATCCTCGATGCCGATGATCTTGCCGCATGAAACATCCTGCAGCATGGCATGGTACTCCCCGAGGGACACCCCCATATTGGCGGCCACCTCGGTGTCTCTGGCATCCCGGCCATGGGCCTGCTCCACGTTCTCGATCGCTTCTGCGATGGCACGGCTGTTGCGGTGCACCGAACGGGGCACCCAGTCCCCACGGCGAATCTCGTCGAGCATGGCACCACGGATGCGGATGCCGGCATAGGTTTCAAAGCTGGCGCCCTTGCTGCCGTCAAAGTTGCGGGAAGCTTCGAGCAGCCCAATCATACCTGCCTGGATCAGGTCATCCAGCAAGACACTGCTTGGCAGGCGAGCCAATAAATGCTGGGCAATCCGCTTGACCAGCGGAGCGTGTCGCTCGACCAGCACGTAGGAATCCTGATGACGCAAGTATGCTTGGGCTTTATTCACGGGAGTCTTCCTGTGTTATGACCGGCTTTTGCAACAAATTTTCCAGGAAAAATTCGAGGTGGCCGCCCGGCTGATTCGGGATGGGCCAGCTCGCCGCCTTGTTCGCCAGGGCACGAAATGCCAGGGCGGCAGGGGATTTTGGAAACGCCTCAACTATCAGTTTCTGCTTGCGCACCGCGGCCCGCAGGTTGGTGTCGTAAGGCACGCAGGCCACCAGCTCCAGGGAGGTATCCAGGAAGCGGTCGGTGACCCGGGTCAGCTTGGCGAACAGCTCCTGTCCCTCGCGCAGGGAGCGGACCATGTTGGCCACCACCTTGAAGCGGAACACACCGTGATCCTTGGAGAGGATCTTGATGAGCGCGTAGGCATCCGTGATGGAGGTGGGTTCATCGCACACCACCACCATGATGTCCTGGGCGGCGCGGGTGAAGCTCAGCACCATGTCGGAGATCCCCGCCGCCGTGTCCACCAGCAACACGTCCACCTGGGTCTTCATCTCGCTGAAGGCGCGGATGAGCTCGGCATGTTGTACCGGAGAGAGCTCCACCATGGACTGGGTACCCGAGGTGGCCGGCACTATCATCATGCCGTAGGGGCCCTCGACGATGATGTCGTCCAGGGTGCACTCCCCGGCCAGCACATGGGAGAGGTTGCGATGCACCCTCAGCCCCAGCATGACGTCGACGTTGGCCAGACCAAGGTCGGCGTCCAGCACCAACACACGCTTGCCCTGGGCGGCCATGGCTCCCGCCACGTTCAGGGTCACGTTGGTCTTGCCGACGCCCCCCTTGCCTCCGGACACGGCGATCACTTTCACTCGATTGTTTTGACGCATTTTGCGCAGACCACTCGCCTGATCCATATACATGTTACTCATAAAACTCCGAATCTTCGGATTCGCCAAAACCCGATCCCCAGAAATAGGGATCTTCTGCTTCCCGTTCCAGCGACCCCATGGCGGCACCGACCAGCAGCGCCGCGTTGGCAACTTGAATATCTTCCGGCACCCGTTGCCCGTCGGTGATGTAACTGATGGGCAGGGCGTTTTGAATGCACACGTTGATCACTTCACCCAGATTCAGGCTCTCGTCGAGCTTGGTCAGAATGCAGCCGGAGAGCGGAATGCGCCGGAAGTGATCCACCGCCTCCTGCATCACCCGTCGCTGGGAGGTGGCCGACATGACCAGATAACTGCGGATACGCACCTTGGCATTCTTCACCAGGGTGTCTAGCTGTTCGGTCAGGCGGATATCCCGCTGACCCACCCCGGCGGTGTCGATGAGCACCAGCCGGCGATGGCGGAACTGATAGAGGGCACTGGCCAGCTCTTCGGCGTCCCGCACCTGACGCACCGGGCAACCCATGATGCGACCATAGGTCTGCAGCTGTTCGTGGGCCCCGATCCGGTAGTTGTCCGTGGTAATGAGCGCCACCTGCTCGGCGCCATACTTCATGGCAAAGCGGGCCGCCAGCTTGGCGATGGTGGTGGTCTTGCCCACCCCGGTCGGTCCGAGCAGGGCCACCGCCCCCCCCTGACGCAGGATCTCGTCCTCGCTGATCTTGAGCTGGGCCGTCAGCACCTCGGCCAGCTGGGCCATGGCCTGATGGATAGGCATGTCTTCGGGGATGAGGCCCGCCAGCTGATCGGCGAAGGCATCGTCGAACCCCATCTTCTTGAGTTCCTTGATGAGCAGGGCGCGCATGGGTTCGCGGCGCTCCACCTCCTGCCACATCAGGCCGGAGATCTGGTGCTCCAGCAGCTTGCGGATGCTGGCCATCTCCTTGCGCATCCCCTCCATCTCCTGATCCCGCTGGGCGGACTGGGCCTGGCGCGGGGCGGCGGCAGGACGGGCCTTGGGCTTGGCGGGCTCGGGAGCGGCGCCCCACTGGCCCTGTTCGGCCAGGGTTCTGGGAGCACTGGCCGCGCCCGCCAGTCCGGCGGACTGGGTGCCGGCAGCGCCATTGGCGGGCCAGGAGGCCGAGGCCGGCTGACCGTTGCCTCCGTTGCCAGACCATGATCCCGGGGCGCCATTGCCACCCGCCGGGTTGGCCGGATTGAGCTTCTGCTGGCGTGCCAGCAGGGCCGCCAGGGTATCGGCGTAGTATTCGTTCTGTTCCTTGGGTGGCGCCGACCTCGTCATCTGCTTGCCCGCAGACGAGATAT
This sequence comes from Aeromonas sp. R7-1, assembly GCF_040908115.1. Taxonomy (NCBI): domain Bacteria; kingdom Pseudomonadati; phylum Pseudomonadota; class Gammaproteobacteria; order Aeromonadales; family Aeromonadaceae; genus Aeromonas; species Aeromonas sp. R7-1. The sequence goes on from NZ_JBFODD010000064.1 coordinate 38,247, forward strand.
TGACGCTCTCTTCATTCAACTGACGGCGAACCGGCGCGTCTTTGGGCCCCGGTACCTGGGATTGATAATCGACGGCCGCGACTATCTCCACCCCACCGGTGACCTTTTTGTTGGACATGATGACGGCATCGGGTCCGAGAGTCTCCTTGACCTCGGCCAGCGCCGTGCGCATGTCTTTGGCAAAAAACCGCTTAATCTTCACCCGTCATCTCCGCTAACTAGCCCTGTCCCACCGCACTGACGATGCGGATCTGCTTGTCGTCAGGCACTTCCTGATAGGACAGCACGCGTAATCCAGGAATGGCATTCTTGACAAATTTCGCCAGGGTATTGCGCAATATCCCCGATGTCAGAAGCACGGCCGGCTGGCCTTCCAGTTCTTGTCGTTGAGTGGCTTCCACCAGGGAGCGTTGCATCCGCTCCGCCAGTCCCGGTTCGATACCGGCGCCATCTCCCCCACCTGCTTGCAGGGATTGATGCAATATACGTTCCAGTTCTGGTGACAGGGTGATCACCGGCAGCTCGGGTTCGGGGCCGGCAATCTCCTGCACAATCAATCTGCGCAGGGCGATCCGGCAGGCTGCGGTCAGCACTTCCGGGTCCGGGCTGCGGGGCGCATATTCCACGAGGGTCTGCAGGATAGTGCGCATATCGCGAATTGGCACGCCTTCATTGAGCAAATTCTGCAATACCTTCACCAGGTTGCCCATGCTGATCACCTCGGGAACCAGTCCTTCCACCAGCTTGCTCTGATGCTTCCCTATCATGTCGAGCAGTTGTTGCACCTCGTCATGACCCAGCAGCAGCGCCGCATGGTTGGAGAGGATCTGGCTCAGGTGGGTAGCCACCACGGTGGCCGCATCGACCACGGTATAGCCAAGGGTCTGGGCCTGGGAGACCTGCTCCTTGGCGACCCAGACCGCCTCCAGCCCGAACGCCGGGTCCTGGGTAGCGATACCGTGGATCTGGCCGAACACCTGCCCCGGGTTGATGGCCATCTCCTTGTCGTGATAGACGGTGGCTTCCCCCGTGCTCACCCCCATCAGGGTGATGCGGTACTGGTTGGGGGCAAGATCCAGGTTGTCGCGAATGTGGACGGCAGGCACCAGAAAGCCCAGCTCCTGGGAGAGCTTCTTGCGCACCCCCTTGATCCGGTTGAGCAGCTCGCCCCCCTGATTCTTGTCCACCAGAGGTATCAGCTGATAACCCACCTCCAGGCCGATGATGTCCACCGGCATGACGTCGTCCCAGCTGAGATCCTTCTGCTCCACCGGGGCATCCCCCTGGGCCGGCATGAGTTCGCCGCTCGCCGCCCTCGCCTTGTTCTGCTTCTCGCGGCGCAGCAGCCACCAGGCGCCCGCCGCCGCCACCGCCCCCAGGCTCAGGAAAGCCAGGTGCGGCATGCCGGGCACGCTGCCCATCATCAACAGGATGCCGGCGGAGATCACCAGCGCCTTGGGATTTTCGAACAGTTGGCCGAGTACCGCAGTCCCCATGTCCTGGTCGGTATTCTGACGGGTGACGATGATGGCCGCGGCAATGGAGAGCAGGAGCGAGGGGATCTGGGCGACCAGACCGTCACCGATGGCGAGCAGGGTATAGACCTGGGCCGCTTCGCCGAAGGTGAGCTGGTGCTGCATCATGCCGATGATGAAGCCGCCGATGATGTTGATGAAGAGGATCATGATGCCCGCGATGGCATCCCCCTTCACGAATTTGGAGGCACCGTCCATGGAGCCGTAGAAGTCCGCTTCCTGAGTCACGTCCTGACGGCGCTTCTTGGCCTCTTCCTGGTTGATGAGACCGGCGTTCAGGTCCGCATCGATGGCCATCTGCTTGCCGGGCATGGCGTCAAGGGTGAAGCGGGCGCTCACCTCGGAGATCCGGCCCGCACCCTTGGTGACCACCACGAAGTTGATGATCACCAGGATCATGAAGACGATGATGCCCACGGCATAGTTGCCGCCGATCACCACGTTGCCGAACGCCTCGATCACATGGCCTGCCGCCGCGCTGCCGTTGTGGCCTTCCAGCAACACCACCCGGGTGGAGGCGACGTTGAGGGCGAGCCGCAGCAGGGTGGCAATCAGCAAGACGGTGGGGAAGGCGGCAAATTCCAGGGGGCGGCGGGTATAGACCGCCACCAGCAGCACCACGATGGAGAGGGCGATGTTGAAGGAGAAGAGGATATCCAGCATCAGGGGCGGAATGGGGAGTACCACCATCCCCAGAGAGGCCAATACCAGCAGCGGCGTCCCTACCCCTCTGCTGAGCAGCCACTTGTACTCTTTGAAACGGCCCAGTCCCGTTTTGAATCCCATCATGCTTCTCAATGATAAACTGCCAATGACGGATTAAAGCAAATATCAAGCCAAGGATTCAATGCATTGATCTATATGGTTTTTATTTTAACGCTGTCAGAAGTCCGTCGTTGGCGTCACGGGGAATGGTGACAGGGGGGAAGCTGCCTTCACCAAGCGGCCAAAGGCCATGGGGCGAGGCGCCACGCCTCGACAGGGAGATTGCGGCCTTGTTTGCGACACAAGGGAGAGATCGGATGGTGGGGACATCCCACCGCTTTATTTGCGAAACGCGGGGGCGCAAGGGAGAGAACCCGGGATCAGGCTGCCTCCACTGCGTTATTTGCGAAACTCGGGTGGAATGGGCAGATCCTTGGCGATGGGGGTCGGGCGCCGGCCGCGGCCACGGCGGAACTTCTTGAGCTGATAGACATAGGCCAGCACCTGGGCGACGGCGGCGAAGAGCCCCTCCGGGATCTCCTGGCCAATCTCGGTGGCGTGATAGAGGGCCCGGGTGAGCGGCGGGGAGGACATGACGGGGATGTCGTATTCGCGCCCGATCTCCCGGATCTTCATCGCCACCTCGTCGACCCCCTTGGCCAGTACCTTGGGCGCCGCCCCCGGCTTGCCCGCATCGTATTTGAGCGCCACCGAGTAGTGGGTCGGGTTGGTGATGATCACATCGGCCTTGGGGACATCCCCCATCATGCGGCGCATGGCCATCTGCATCTGCAACTGGCGTATCCGCCCCTTGACCTCGGGCTTGCCTTCGCTGTCCTTGAACTCGTCCTTGATCTCCTGCTTGGTCATCTTCAGCTGGCGATTGTGGTTCCAGCTCTGGAACGGCACATCGATGGCGACAATGGGGATCAGGGCGCAGCAGAGGATGATCAGCATCCAGAGCAGCAGGTCCAGGGCATCGACGATGCCGCCGGGAAAGCCCTCAAGAGAGAGATTCAGCAGATGGTTGAACTGGCTCGACAGCATCCACCAGGCAAACAGACTGATAAACACCACTTTTGCGATGGATTTGACAAGTTCCACCAGGGATTGCACCCCGAACATCCTTTTGATGCCGCTCAGGGGGCTCAGCTTGCTCCACTTGGGCAGCATGGCCTCGGAGGAGAAGTTCATCCCGCCGAGCAGGGTGTTGCCGACGAAGGCGGCGATGATCACCAGCATGAACAGCAGCCCCAGAGGCTGGATCAGCTCCCCCAGCAGGGCGGGCACCATGGCCCCCATGGCATTGGGGTCGAACGCCTGATCCCGGTCCAGGGTAAAGCCCATGGTGAGCACCTTGATCATGGCCCCTGCCAGACTCTCCTTGATCATCAGGAGGCCGAACACGGTCGCCAGCAGGACGCTGGCGGTACCCAGCTCCTTGGAACGTGCAATCTGCCCTTTTTCCCGGGCTTGTTGCAGTCGTTTGCCCGTGGGTTGTTCTGTGCGTTCCTGATCGGTATCAGCCATGCTGACCTCCTGCCGGCATCAGCCGACTGGCGGCCCGCCAGAGTGGCGGCAAAAGGGCTGCAACCGGGAGGGCCTCAGTCATGCTGGCCCCCGAAGCACTGGACGTTGATGAGCTCGCAGCTGGTCTCCTGCACCCGCTCCCAGAGCGCGTCGAAGTGTCCCATGAAGCCACCTATGGTAAGCCAGAGGATGAAGAGCCCCGACATCATGCTGACCGCAAAGCCGATGCTGAAGATGTTGAGCTGGGGGGCTGCACGGGTCATCACCCCGAACGCGAAGTTGATCAGCAGCAGGGCGATGATGGCCGAGAGCGCCATCACCAGAGAAGCCTGATACATGACCCCGAGAAAGCTCACCAGGCTGCGGATGGCAGGCAGGGTGAGCCCGCTGTCAGATACCGGCAGGGTTTCGAAACTCAGCACCACCATGCGCAGCATCAGCAGGTGGCCGTCCACCGCGAGAAACACCAGGGTCGCCAGCATCAGGTAGAACTGGCCCACCACGGGAGCCGACTGGCCGTTCATGGGATCCACCAGGGTGGCAAAGCCCAGGCTGGTCTGCATGGCGATGACCTGACCCGCCATCACGAAGGTCTCCAGCAGGAACTGGGTCATGAGGCCGAGCGCGATGCCGATGAGCAGTTGCTGCCCCAGCACCAGGAAGCTGCCGAGGGAGAAGAGCTCGATCTTCGGCATCGGGGGCAGCAGGGGGGCGATGATGAGGGTGATCGCCAGCGCCAGGCCGATGCGGATATGGGCGGGGGCGAGCCGGCTGCCAAAGACCGCCATCACCATCAGGAGACTGCTCACCCGGGCCAGAGGCCAGAGGATGGAGGAGAGCCACTCCATGATGAGCGCCGTGGTGTAGGTCATGACAGCAACACTCCCGGCAGGAACAGGCCAACGGGAGGACGCAGGCACCGGTCTGCCAGAGCAAAAGGGTGGCCCTTGGCTGGCATCAGCCCACCACCTCGGGGATCTGGCTCACCATCAGCTGGAAGAAGTCCATCAGACTCTGCAATCCCCAGTGGGCCCCCGCTCCCAGGGCCAGCAGGGTGACCACCAGACGGGGCAGGAAGCTCAAGGTCTGTTCGTTGATGGAGGTGGCGGCCTGGAAGATGGCGACCACCAACCCCACCATCAGGCTCGGCAGGATCACGGCGCACACCATGATGGTCACCAGCCAAAGCGCCTCGCGAAAGACGTCGACGAAGGTTTCAGGACTCATTGCTCGCTCCTTGTGATGGGTTTGCCCAGGGCCGCATCCTCCCGGCCTCCTCCTTCGAGAGAAAGAGAGGCCTCGCGCCCTCCCCGAGTGAAGGGGAGAGCCAGGGGGAGGGTCTGCCCTCCCCTAACCACCCGAGCCCAGCCCGAAGCTGGTGGCCAGGGAGCCCAGAATGAGGTTCCAGCCATCCACCATGACGAACAGCATCAGCTTGAACGGCAGGGAGACCAGCATGGGGGAGAGCATCATCATCCCCATGGCCATCAGGATACTGGCGACCACCAGATCGATGACCAGGAAGGGCAGAAACAGCATGAAGCCTATCTGGAAAGCGGTCTTGAGCTCGCTGGTGACGAAGGCCGGGATCAGCACCCGTAGCGGCACGTCCGCAGGCTCTGCCACCTGCACGTTCGCTATCTCCATGAAAGTATTGAGATCCTTGACCCTGGTCTGGGCCAGCATGAACTGGTGAATGGGCAGCTCCGCCTTCTCCAGGGCCTCCTTGGCCCCGATGGTCTCGGCCAGATAGGGCTGCAACGCCTCGTTGTTGATGCGATCCAGCACTGGCGACATGATGAAAAACGACATGAAGAGGGCGATGCCGATCAGCACCTGGTTGGAGGGGCTCTGCTGCAGACCGATGGCCTGGCGCAGGATGCCGAGCACCACGATGATCCGGGTGAAGGAGGTCATCATGATCACCATGGCCGGCAGGAAGGAGAGCGCGGTCATCAGCGCCAGTACCTGCAGGGTCAGGCTGTACTCCTGACTGCCATCCGCCATGGTCTTGACGGTGAGTGCCGACATGCCGTCCTGGGCCATCGCCAGGGGCGAGAGCACCAGAGAGAGCAGTGCCAGCCACCGGGTCCAGTTAACGTTTTTCATGCTTGCCCATCAGTTTGCCCAGTTGCTCGGAGAACGCCTGGGGCTGGCTCTCGTCCAGCGGCTCCTCCAGGCGATAGAGGAAGTTGACCTGCTGCGGCGTCACCCCGACCAGCAGCTGCTGGCCGCCCACCTTGACCACCATCAGCTTCTCCTTGTAGCCAAGGGGCAGGGTGGCGATGACCTTCATCTGGCCCCCTCCCATCACCTGGGAAAGCTTGCTCTTCTTGAGCAGGAAGCCGAGCACCAGAATGAGGCCGATCACCATCAGGCTGGAGAGCAGCCAGGAGGTGAGACTGGGGGGATTGGCCCCTACCCCCGGGTTGGCCAGGGCTGGCAGGGAAAACAGCCACAACGGGAGCACACGGATCATTTGAGCTTCTTGATCCTTTCAATCTGGCTGATGACGTCGGTGAGGCGGATACCGAACTTGTCGTTCACCACCACCACCTCGCCGTGGGCGATCAGGGTGCCGTTGACCAGCACGTCCAGGGGCTCACCCGCCACCCGATCCAGCTCCACCACCGAGCCCTGGTTCAGTTGCAGCAGGTTGCGAATGCTGATCTGGCTGCGGCCCACTTCCATGGCGATGGTCACCGGGATGTCCAGAATGGTGTCCAGCTTGCGCCGCTCTTCGGCGCTGATGGGGGCTTCGTCCTTCAACTCCTCAAGGGGGGCAGGCTTGGCTTCGGCCGTGACCTGCTCCTCCAGTGCGGCCGCCCAGGCGTCAGCCATCAAATCCTGCTCGTCATCGGTTCCGCTCATCTTCAATTCCTCAGTGTTGCAACACCTCCCCTGGGGGGAGGATCAATCAGGGTGTTTGTCAGAGATGCTTCGCTCGAGCTCTTCCAGCTCGGCTTCGCCATCAATGCGCACGCCCCCGCGGGTCACCAGATGCATCTCTGTCTTGACCCCGTCAGGGCGCTTGATTTTGTCGGTGATCTTGAGCGCCACGTTCTCCTTGGTGCGCCCCATCTTGGCGTGGAAGGTGGGCAAGTCCTCCACGAACACCAGCAGGTTCTCCGGCATCTCCACCGGGATGATGTCCCCGGGTCTGAGCTCCATCAGCTCACGCAAGGAGAGCTCGGTCTCCAGCAGCTTGGCCTTGAGCTCCACCTTGACGTCCATGATCTCGTCGCGCAGGGCCTTGCTCCAGCGCACGTCGGTATCCCCCTTGTCGCTCTGCACCCCCGCATCCAGCAGTTCGCGGATGGGTTCCAGCATGGAGTAGGGCATGGCCACGTGGAAGTCGCCGCCACCGCCGTCCAGCTCGATGTGGAAGGAGCTCACCACGATCACCTCGGTGGGGCTGACGATGTTCGCCATGGCAGGGTTCACTTCGGAGTCAAGGTATTCAAAGCCCACGTCCATCACCGGTGCCCAGGCATCCTTGTAGTCCTCGAACACCAGCTTGAGCAGCATCTGGATGATGCGCCGCTCGGTGGGGGTGAATTCCCGCCCCTCGATCTTGGCGTGGTAGCGGCCATCACCGCCAAAGAAGTTCTCCACCAGGATGAAGACGAGCCGCGCCTCCATGGTGATGAGCGCCGTCCCCTTGAGGGGGCGGAAACGCACCATGTTCAGGCTGGTGGGCACGAACAGGGTGTGGACATATTCGCCGAACTTGAGCATCTGCACGCCGTTGATGGAGACCTCGGCGGTGCGCCGCATCATGTTGAACAGGCTGATGCGCATGTGGCGGGCAAACCGTTCGTTCACCAGCTCCAGGGTCGGCATGCGGCCGCGGACGATGCGGTCCTGGGAGGAGAAATCGAACTGGGCGATACCGGGATCCCCGGCAGCTCCCAGCTCCTCCTCCTCGACATCGTCGACGCCGTGCAGCAGGGCATCAATCTCGTCCTGACTTAACAGATCGCTCACGCTTCACCTTTCATTGCATGACAAAGCCGGTAAACAGCACTTGTTCGATTACGGGAGAAGAGACCAGGTCGTTCAGCACCCGGCGGCACTCTTCCAGCGAATCCTGACGCAGCTTCTCCTTGCCCTCGAAGGTCATCAGCTGTTCGGCGGTCGCCGAGCTGAAGACCCGCAGCAAGGTGCCTTCGATCAGGGGAATGTTCTGTTTGGCCAGGGTCTCGTCCGCGGTGCCACGCACCATCAGCTGGATCTTGATCTGCACCAGCCGATCCCGCTGGCCTCCCGCCACGTTGAACACGAAGGGACGGGGCATGCCCACATAGAGCGAGGGCTGGGGCGTGTTCGCCTCCGGCTTGGCCTCGCTCTTTTCGGCAGCGGGCTCATCCCCACCGGCGAGCATGAACCAGGCGCCGGCGCCACCCCCACCAAGGAGCACGACGGCCAGGGCGACTATCATGATCAGCTTCTTTTTCTTGCCTGCCGCCGGATCCTTCAGCGTCAGTTCGTTATCGTCTGCCATCCCTTGTCCACCCTAGTCTCAAACTTGTTCGGTATCATAAACTTACTTAAGAATGCATCAAGCATAGAAATCGATTCCGGCATCGTTTGCCGATTCCACCAGCAGCGTGAGGTTGCGAGCGCTCCCCTCGGCCTCTCTGCCATCGCTGCCGCCGCCATTTCCCCCCTGTCGCCCCTGGTCACCGAAACCGGACTGACCCTGGGAGGATGACTGCCCCTGCTGCTGGAAGGCTTGCTGCTGCGCCTGTTGCTGCACCACGGTCTGGCCGAGCTGGATCCCCTGCCCTGCCAGCATGTCGCGCAGGCGCGGCATGGCCTGCTCCAGCATCTCACGGGTCTGGCCATGCTGCACCACGAAGTGCACGCTGGCCTGGCTGGAGGCATCCATCTGGATTTGGATCTTCATCTTGCCAAGCCCCAGGGGGTCTAGCTGGATCTCCGCCTGTTGCAGCTTGTCCGCCAGCATCAGGTTCACCTTGTGGTGCAGCTGCTCGGGGGCCTCAGGGGTCGCCAGCTTGAGGTGGGGCAGGCTCTGAGGCTCCCGTCTGACGGTCGCCTCGGCCAGCGGTCTGTTCTCGCCGACCTGGCTCTGTGCCTGATGCAAAGGCTGGCTCACCTCGGCGGGTTCACTGCCCTTGACCTCCATCCCCGACTGTTTGCCCAGCTCTTCGAGCCGGGACTTGTCCACCGCGGGCTTCACCGACACGGCAACGCCAGCGGCCACCACGGGGGCGCTCTCCATCTGGTCCAGGCCTGCCGAGAGGGCCGTCAGGGGAGCCTGTGCCCCCTGGGATTCATGACGAGCCAGGATCTGCGGCGCCGCCTGGACTGGGGCCGGGTCCTCCGTCGTCACGGGCTGGCTGCTCCCTGCATTCACCGCAGGCTCGGCCCCTGCACGGGCTCCCTGCCCGCTCGCGGCCTCAGCCTGTCTGGCCTCACCGGCGACAGGGGCGCCCTTCTCTGCCCCTGCCGCCGTCGCGGGCGGGGCGGACTCCGGTGTGGCCGCAGGGGCCGGCCCC
>NZ_JBFODD010000064.1:47913-395515 GCF_040908115.1 Aeromonas sp. R7-1
GGCCGCAGGGGCCGGCCCCTGCGCCACCGTCCGGATCACGCCATCGCCATAGGCGCTGGTGGCACGGGAAGCGGTTGTCCCCTGTCCGGCCGACGCCAGGGGATTGGTCACCCGTGCCTCTTGCGATGAGTCAACCCGGGTGACAGTGGGAGCCTGGGCGTTTTCTCCTGCCACCACTTTGGCGAGCAGGGCGGCACGCTCCTGACCCGAGAGAGGGGGCTCACCCCCCTTGGCATCCGGCTCCGCTCCCTTGCCTGCCATGGGCTGGCGGGTCGCTCCGCCCTGGTCGGCCACGGCAGTGTCATCGGCCAAGGGGGGCTTTTCCTCCCCCAGCGGCAGAGCCCCCTGACCGCTCGGCACGGTGCTGGCGCCTTGGGCCGCACCGGGGATGGCTTTCGTTTTGTTCCCTTCATGCTGACGCTCTGGCGCCATCTGCGGCAGGGAGGCGCTCCCCTCTGTCTCCTCCACGCTCTCTGCCAACCCCACGTCCTCTGCCATTCCCACCCCCTCTGCCATCCCAGGCGCAGCGGCGCCAGGCGGCAAGGGGTTGCCGTCCACAGGCGCCGCCGCCTCACCGGCCATGGCGGGCGATGTCAGGGGCACCACCAGGCTCACATCCTGGCGCAGGGAGGCTTGCAACTGTTGCAGGAAGTCGTCGGGAGGCAGCTCCCCCTCGTCGTCCGCCCCCTTCGAGGAAGACACGGACTCGGTGGCGGGCTCGTCAGACGCCAAAGATTTGGCAGCCGGGGCAAGCCCCTCCCGGGCGCCCTCGGCGGGCCCCTGGAGTGGTGGATTGCCCTGGCTGGCTGGCGCCTTGCCCATCAGCTGGGCCATGGCCATGGCTTGCGAGAAGGCGGCCTTGCCCTCGCCTGACGGCTGCACGCCCCCTTCGCCCCCGACGGTGGGAGCCAGCAGGGTGGCGCTGCCATCGGCAGAAGGCGCCTGGGGGAGAGTGCTAATCAAGGGGGTCTGTATCATGCTGGGATCCCTGACGACGATTCGGTGACGGCCGCACGTGCGGTCATGGCTTGGCCCATCGGCCTCGCATGACTGGAAGAAAGCAAATTACAGGCCAGATTGGTGATAACGACGCAGGATGGCGTAGTCATCCAGCATCTTCTGCTCCTGGCGCTGGGCCTTCTGGCGCACCTTGTCCGCCTTCTTCTCCAGCAGCAGCTCGACCGCCTTGCGCCTCTGCTGGGCTTCGAGCCACTGGGTGCGGCACTCGGCCAGCGCCTCGCGCACTTGCAACACCCCTTGGTACTGCTGGGTCGCCGCGTTTTCGAGCTTGTTGATGAAGGCGTGATACTGGCTGTTCTGCTGGGGGCTGATCCCCTGCAGACCGCGCTCCGTCCACTGCTGGTGGTAGATCTGGCGGTACTGGTTGAGGGCGTTTTGCTGATCCATGAACAGCTTGAGATCCTGCTGGGCCTTGGCCAGCGCCATGGCGGCCTGCTGTTCGGCCTCCTCCAGCCGACTCGCCAGCAACGTCAATCCTTTACTCATAAGGGCTCTCCACCGGTCAACGCATCAGGGGCATGGCCACCAGTTGCAGGGATTGCAGGCCTTCATCGTAGTGAATGACCTCGCGCATTTTCTGCTGCAAGAACTGATCCAGATAGGGTTTCTGGATGATGGCCCGGTCGATGCGCGGATCCGATCCCTGGCTGTAGGCGCCGATGGTGATGAGATCCCGGTTCTGCTGGTAGAGGGAGTAGAACTGCTTGAAGGTGCGCGCCAGCTCCATGTGCTCCGGTGAGGTCACCATGGGCATGACCCGGCTGATGGATTTTTCGATGTCGATGGCCGGATAGTGGCCCGCATCCGCCAGCTCCCGCGCCAGCACGATATGGCCGTCAAGGATGGCCCGGGCCGCATCGGCGATGGGATCCTGCAGATCGTCCCCCTCCGTCAGCACGGTGAAAAAGGCGGTGATGGAGCCCTGGCCGTCGCTGCCGTTGCCGGCCCGCTCCACCAGCGCCGGCAATTTGGCAAACACCGAGGGGGGATAGCCCTTGGTGGCCGGCGGCTCCCCCACCGCCAGTGCAATTTCCCGCTGTGCCTGGGCGTAGCGGGTGAGGGAGTCCATCAGCAGCAGCACGTTGAGCCCCTGCTCGCGGAAATACTCGGCGATAGCGAGCGCCGTCTCGCACCCCTTGAGGCGCATCAGCGGCGAGGCATCGGCAGGGGCGGCCACCACCACGGCGCGCTCGCGCCCCTCGGCGCCGAGGATCTCCTCGATGAACTCCTTCACCTCCCGGCCCCGCTCGCCGATGAGGCCCACGACGACGACATCCGCCACCGAGCCCCGGGTCATCATGCCAAGCAGCACGGATTTGCCGACACCGGAGCCGGCGAACAGCCCCATGCGCTGACCCCGGCCCACGGTGAGCACGGCATTGATGGCCCGTACCCCCACGTCCATGGGTTGATGGATGGGGCGACGGGCCAGGGGATTGATGCGGTGCTGGGCGAACTGCACCGTCTGGGACGAGAGGATGGGACCGAGCCCGTCCAAGGGCTGGCCGATGCCATCGATGACCCGGCCAAGCAGACTCATGCCCACCGGAATGCCGTGATCTTCGGTGACGGGTACCACCCGGGCGCCGGGAATAACCCCCTTGAGCTGCTCGCTCGGCATCAAGAACAGGCGATCCCCGGCAAACCCCACCACCTCGGCCTCCAGGGCCCCATCCTGGGTATCGATGCGGCACAGGGAACCGATGGCGGCGCGGCAGCCGATGGCTTCCAGGGTCAACCCCACCACCCGGGTGAGCTTGCCCGCCACCGGCGGTATGGGGGCCTGCTCGCGAACCCGGTAGCCTTTAAGCCGATCAAGAAGGGGTGCCGTCATGTCGCCTCCGACGATGAGTGCCTGATGATGCCGTCAGCAGGGCGCTGCACGACGGGTTCGAACCGGGCCATGGCTCAGCTCGCGTTGTCACGCAGGAAATTGCGCAGCAGCTGATCGATGCGCCCACAGAGGGTGAGATCGATGCTGGAAAGCTCGGTGGCCAGTTGCAGATCGCCGGGGGAGAAGGTGGGCTCGCTTTGCAGCCGCCAGTGGCGCCTGGCGCACTCCTCGGCGCCAAAGGCGGCCTCTACCCGGGTCACATCCTCCGGGTGCAGCATCAGGGTGACCCCCTGCTCGGCGGCAGGGAGCAGGGCCAGCCCCTGCTTGAGGGCCTCCAGCAGCAGCGTGGGGGAAGTTTGCGCCTCATGGCGGATGAGGGCGCGGGCGAGCTGTTGCACCAGGGCGATGAGCTGCTGCTCCACCGCCTCGTCCATCTCGCCAAGGGGAGTGGCCAGGCGTGAGACCAGGGCTTGCCAGCGGGCTATCTCCAGCTCCACCTGCTCCCGCCCCATGGCGAGGCCCTCTTCCCTGCCCTGCTCCAGCCCGGCCTGGTGGCCCTGCTGCAAGCCTTCGAGCTTGCCCTCTTCCAGCCCCTTGGCAAAGCCGGCCTCGCGCCCATCGCGCATCCCCTCTTCCCAGGCGGCCTGACGAATCGCCTCCACCTCTTCGGCGGTGATGCTGGGGGCGGGCTCTTCGGGTTGTTCTTCCGGCAGGGCCGCATCGGCCTGCTCCTGACGGTACCAGTCAGGAGCCAGCCCCAGGGCATTGGTCTCGACCTCGGCTTCGGTCTCCATCTCTGGCCAGCCCCAGGTCTCAATCTGCGCCGTGTCGGACTCGGGCCTCAGATAGCCGCGCAGTTTGCTGTTCTTGTCATTCATGTGCCGAAGAGACTCCTATCGAGGGCCGGGTACAGGGGCCGACATCATCGCACATTCCATGGCCCATGGCTTAGAGGAACTCTTCGCCACCACCCGCTCCCAACATGATCTCGCCCGCATCCGCCAGGCGGCGCGCCGTGGAGAGGATCTCCTTCTGGGCGGCCTCCACCTCGGAGACCCGGATCGGCCCCATGGCCTCGAGGTCGTCCGCCAGCATCTCGGCGGCCCGCTTGGACATGTTCTTGAATACTTTTTCCCGCATCTGGTCGTCCGACCCCTTGAGGGCCCGTTGCAGCAGATCCCCGGGCACTTCCCGCAACAGGGTCTGGATGCCCCGATCGTCCACGTCGATGAGGTTTTCGAACACGAACATCAGATCCTGGATCTGCTGGCTCATCTCCTCGTCCGACTCGCGGATGGAGTCCATCAGCTGCCCTTCGATGTTGGTGTCCAGGTAGTTCATGATGTTGGCCGCCGCCTTCAGGCCGCCCATCTTGGCCGCCTGGGCACCTGCTGCACCGGCGAACTGTTTCTCCATGATGTCGTTGAGCTCCTGCAGCGCCGCCGGTTGCACCTCTTCGAGGTTGGCGATGCGCATCACCAGATCCAGGCGCACCTGCTCCGGGAACTGGCTCAGGATCTCGGCGGACTGCTCCGGCTCCAGATAGGAGAGGACGATGGTCTGGATCTGCGGGTGCTCGTTCTGGATGATGCTGGCCACCTGGCGGGCATCCATCCACTTGAGGGAGTCGAGGCCACGGGCGCCTGATCCCAGGATGATTTGATCCACCAGGTTGCTGGCCTTGTCCTCCCCGAGCGCCGCCACCAGGGCCTTGCGCACGAAGTCTTCACTGCCGATGCCGATGTTGGTGTACTTCTGGATGTCGTCGATAAATTGACGATGCACCGCCGCCACCCGATCGTGGCTGAAATCCGACATGGAGGCCATGGACATGCCGAGCCGCTGCACCTGCTTGGGCTCGAGGTGGCGGAAGATCTGGGCCGCGTCCTCCTCGTTGAGGCTCAGCATCAGCACCGCCGCCATCTCCATGCCGCCCATCTGATCCAGGATCAGGCGCTGGCTTTCGGTGATGTCGTTGCCGGTGACCTGGCTTTTATTCTCTTCAGGCATCTTTGGTTACCCATTCTTTGATGACCTGGGCGGCCAGGTCAGGTTCGTTCGCTACCAGGGCGCGCACGGCCTTGAGCAGATCCTCGTCACGGTGCAGGTCAGGCAGCTTGAGCTGACCATCCCGCAGACCGAATACCGGTTCGGCCTCGGCCTGGGCGGCCAGCAGGCTCAGTTCGTCGTCGCCACCCAGCACGGTGTGGTTGTCGAAGTCCAGCTCCCCTTCCGGCTTGGCGTCCGGGTAGAGCAGGCGCTTGAGCATGGGCCGCACCACGGTGACGATGAGCACTATGATGACCAGCACGGAGGCGGCGATGCGCACCGCGCGCCAGAACCAGGGCTGCTCGTAGAGAGGAATGTCGGCAACGGTCTCGAGTTCCGGGCGGTTGAACGGAATGGCGACCACCTCCAGGGTATCCCCCCGGGTCACGTCAAAGCCCAGACCGCCGCTCAGCAGACGGCGCAGGGTATCGAGTTCGGCCTGGCTGCGGGCTTCCCGGGTCACGGCACCGTCGGCGCCGGGGATGGCCTTGTAATCCACCGCCACCGACACCGTCATGCGGCGAATGCCGCCCTGCTGGCGCCGGATGTGGCTGACGGTGGTGTCCAGTTCGAAGTTGCGGGTCGCTTCCTTGCGGGAACGGCCGGAAGAGGCGGTTCCTTCCCCGCCGGCTGCCTGCTCGGGAATGTTGGACGCGGCGGGCGGCTGGTTGGAGAGGGCGCCGGGTACCCCGCCGTTGCTGCCGCTGGCGCTGTTCTCTTCCATGGTCATTTCGGAGCGCACCGCCGGCAGGTCCGGGTTGTAGGTCTTGCGGGTCTGTTCCTGCTGGGAGAAGTCGAGGGAGAGATCCACCTCCGCCGTATAGTTGTCGGCCCCCAGCACCGGGATCAGGATGGCGTCAATTTTTTGTTTGTATTCGAGCTCCTGCTTCTGCTGCATCGCAAACTCCTTGCGGGTCTGGGCAGAGAGGGGATCCTGGGAGCCGGAGTTGAGCAGGCGACCGTTCTGGTCGGTCACGGTGACGCGGGTCGGCTCCAGACCGTGAACGGCGGAGGCGACCATGTCGACGATGGAGTCCACCTCACCCTGGCCCAGGGCGTTGCCCTTGAGGCTCAGGACCACGGTGGCGCTGGGCTTGCGTTCGTTGCGGGCGAACACGTTGTCTTTCGGGATAGCCAGCAGCACCTGGGCCTTGGCGACGTTCTGGAACTGCTCGATGGCGCTCGCCAACTGGCGCTCGCGGCTCAGTTTCAGGCGCTCGCTCTCCATGCGCTGGCTGACGCCGAAGCTGGAGTCCTTGAGCAGGATGGCTTCGCCGTCGTTGCTGGCGTCGCTGTTGTTGGCCAGACCGGCGCGGGTCAGGCGCAACCGGATGTCCGCATAGTTTTCGGCACTGACCAGCACGCTCTTGCCATCCACCTGATAGGGGATCTTCTGCTGATCCAGGTAATCCAGGGTGGAGACCAGTTCCTGGGTGGTGAAGGTGCCGAGGGGACGCATCTCCGGCTCCTTGCCCCACAAGAGGATGAAGACGGCGATGGCCAGACAGATGGTCAGCCCCAGGATCAGGGTGATCTGGCGCAACACATCGGTGTTGGACAAGAAGCCCAGCGCCGAGCTCTTCTGCTCGTGCTCGTCGAGGGCGGCCGCCCCCTCGTTGTTGATCAGCAGATCGCCGTTTTGATCAGTTGCCACGGTTTATGTCCTTGTTGCTGACATCTTCATGATGCTCGGTCGCCATGGGCCCGAGTTACACCGGCATGTTCATGATGGTCTTGTAGGCATCGACCATCTTGTTGCGCACCTGCACCGTCGCCTCGAAGGCGATGGAGGATTTCTGGCCGGCGATCATCACCTGGGAGAGATCCACCGACTTGTCGCCGAGATCGAAGCGGGTACGCAGATCGTTGGCGGTGCCCTGCAACTCGTTGACGTTGTCCAGGGCCTGTTGCAGCATCTGGCCGAAATCCGAGCTGACCGGACGACCGGGCTGGGTCAACGGCGTGGCACCGGCTTCCACCTTGAGGGCCTGCATCTCTTGCATCAGGCTGCTTGCGCTAATTTCCATCTTCCCTTCCCAGACAAATCATTGACACTGACTGGCTTGAAGCAATAAAGGTGCCAACCAGAGCGAGATCTCGAGATCAGGGATAAAAGAGGGGCGCGATCAGGCCGGCGGGCACCGGCCATCCGGGGATCAGGTTGCAGATCCGGGGGGATCGCCCAGCAGCAGCCGCAGGTAACTCAGGTGCAGATCGTAGTGCTCGCCTGCAGGCAGCTTGGCCAGCACCTCGTCGCGCAGGTAGCGGGCCTTCTCCCCCGCCTGCTCGGGGGCCACCAGCCCCACGCTCACCAGCCTGGCGATGATGGCATGGGAAAGCGCCAGGCTGGCCTCGTCGGCCTCCCCCCAACCGAAGGATGCCCCCTGATCACTCTGTGTCAGGCAGGGTTCGAGCGGTGCCACCAGATCCCCCCAGACCCAGAACGCGGCCGGGATCCCCTCCTGCAGGCGCAGATAGATGCTCTGCTTGTCCCACTCCCGGCGGTGGGCAGCCATCCGCTCCTGTTCGGCCTCATGGGTCATCTTGCTCTCCTTGTCGCTGGACTCTGTGCGGCGCCCATGAAAAAGAGGGCCCAAGGCCCTCTTTTTACTGCAAGTCCCGACAATTAAACAGAGTGCACCTCGATCTCCTCCAAGAAAAAACGAGTCAGATCGGCAGGGATCACTTGTTCAGGTCATCATCCAGCCAGTACTTGGAGCCCGAGATGTTGGCGTCCAGCAACAGCCCCTTCTCGCCAATCTGGTAGATGGCCATGCCGCCATTGTATTTGGCGGTGAGCTCGGCGCTCTCCTTGCCCGCCACGGCGCCCACCTCGGAGGTGGCTTCCCACCCCTTGCTGACGAAGGCATCGAACCTCGCCTTGTCCTCGAACAGGATCACCTGCTGGTAGAACTTGCCGCCGATCCCGGCCGCAAGACCGGCACCGAACATCTTCATGTAGGTGTGCTTGCCACTGGTGCGATTGACGGCGACCCCGGCCCCCTGATTGGTGTGGATCATCAGGGAGAACTTGCGCGAGTCGAACACCGCATAGCCATAAGCCTTGTCAAACAGCAACTTGGCCGAGGGCTGCTCGTTGAACAGCCGCACCAGGGCGGTATCGGCCATGGTATCGAGGGCGGTTCTCGCCTCCTCCGGGGTCTTGGGCTCGAGCATGGTGTCGAGCTTCTTGTCGGCGGCGGTCAGCCACTCCTTGCCGGTGGCCGCACTCTCTGCCGTCCAGGCCCCCGCCTTGTTGTAGGCCTCGGCCCCCCAGCTGGACACCGACTCCCAGGTCTCCTTGGAAAAATCGGTGATCCCCTTCCACGCCTCCTTGCTGGTATCGCTCACCGCGGTACCGAGTTCGGAGGCGGCCTCCTTCAGCTTTGCCCAGTCGGCCAGACCGGGGGTTGAGGCCAGCGCCAGTGCCGTGGCTATCACCAGGAATCGAATCTTCATTGTTTCCACCCTCTGTGATGAGTCGAAGGTCACAGTAGCAGATCTGGCGCCTGCCCGTTAAGGGCATCCCCCCGGCGCGGGTCAGACGCTGACGCGCAGGGGCTCAACGAAGCCGTTTACCCTGGCCGTCCACCACCTGCTCGCCATCCTCCTTGGCAAACGCCCCTTGCTGCGGGTCGGGCAGGATATCGAGCACCACCTCCGACGGGCGACACAGCCGGGTGCCGAGGGGGGTGACCACGATGGGCCGGTTGATCAGGATGGGGTGGGCCAGCATGGCGTCGATAAGCTCATCGTCGCTGAAACGCGCTTCCGCCAGCCCCAGCGCCTCGTAGGGGGGCACGTTCTTGCGCAGCAGATCGCGCACCGGCATGCCCATGGCGGCGATCAGGGCCACCAGCTCGTCGCGGGAGGGGGGCGTCTCCAGATAGTGAATGATGGTGGGCTCCACACCGCTGTTGCGAATCAGCGCGAGGGTGTTGCGGGAGGTGCCGCACTCCGGGTTGTGATAGAGGGTGATTGCACTCATTTGCCTGTCTCTCATGACTCAAGTGAATAGAAATGGGTTAGCGGCCATCCGTTAGCGGCTCAGCCCCGCCTCGTACCAGGGTTTGCTGGCGTTGACCACGCGCACCACCAGCAGCATGACCGGCACCTCGATGAGCACCCCGACCACGGTGGCGAGCGCCGCGCCGGAATGAAAGCCGAACAGGCTGATGGCGGCGGCCACCGCCAGCTCGAAGAAGTTGGAGGCCCCGATCAGAGCGGAAGGGCAGGCCACCGAGTGCTTCTCCCCCACCTTGCGGTTGAGCCAGTAGGCGAGCCCGGAGTTGAACAGCACCTGGATCAGGATGGGCACCGCCAGGAGGGCGATGACCAGCGGCTGCTCGATGATGGCGTTGCCCTGGAAGGCGAACAGCAGCACCAGGGTGAGCAGCAGGGCCGCCACCGACCAGGGCTGGATGCGGGTCATGACGCCGTCAAAATGAGCCTGCCCCTTTCTCAGCAAGGCCTTGCGCAGCAGCTGGGCGAGGATGACAGGGATGACGATGTAGAGCACCACCGAGGTGAGCAGGGTATCCCAGGGCACGACTATGCTGGAGACCCCGAGCAGCAGCGCCACCAGCGGGGCAAAAGCAAACACCATGATGAGGTCGTTCACCGCCACCTGCGACAGGGTGAAGTAGGGATCGCCGTTGGTGAGGCGACTCCAGACAAACACCATGGCGGTGCAGGGGGCCGCCGCCAGCAGGATGAGACCCGCCACGTAGCTGTCCAGCTGATCCGCCGGCAGCCAGTCGGCAAACAGCACGCGGATGAAGAGCCAGCCGAGGAAGGCCATGGAGAAGGGCTTGACCAGCCAGTTGATGAAGAGGGTGACCCCGATTCCCTTGAGGTGCCCCTTCACCTGGTGCAGGGCGCCAAAATCTATCTTGAGCAGCATGGGGATGATCATCACCCAGATAAGCAGCCCCACCGGCAGGTTGACCCTGGCCACCTCCATGGCGCCGATGGCCTTGAAGAGGCTCGGCAACCCCTGCCCCAGACCAATGCCCACCAGGATGCAGAGGGCGACCCAGGCGGTCAGATAACGTTCAAAAAAGCCGATGGCAGGGGCTGCCTTGGCCTCACAGCTTGCAGACATGATGACTCCCGGTGCGATCCACGCTCGCACCCCAGGTTGAATAGATAAATGGCACGGCACATGGGCATCGACAGCCCTGGCCCGTTACGACTCGCCGCAGCAGGGCGACGACCCCTCGGCGCGGGAAGCGCTGCCGGGCCCGGCGGGCAGCAGGCCGCACGCCTCGGGATGACCGGCGCAGCACTCCTCGGTGAGGTAGGCGATCACCCCCAGCATCAGGGGGATGTTGGCGCGATAGCGCAGAAAGCGCCCCTCCTGCTCCACCGACAGCAACCCGGCGTTGAGCATCCCCTTGAGGTGAAACGAGAGGGTATTGGGGGCGATGTCGAGCTCGCCGGCCAGCTCCCCCGCGACCCGCCCCTCCAGCCCGGCCTTGACCAGCAGCCGCCACACCTCGAGCCGGATCCCGGAAGCCAGCGATTCAAAGACCTTGGTGGCCGTCTCTTTGTTCATGGGTCTCCCCCCTTGGATGCTTCATTTCAACTATACAAGAATTATTGAAATGATCAAAGTGTCACCACCGAGCCGACATCGCGACGGGACAGGCCGCCAGAAGCGCCTCCCCGGCCATGTCGTGCCCGCCAGCGGCCTCATGTCAGTCATACGGCTAATATCTGGCCTCTCTTTATAAGGCACTCTTATGACCTTACCCCGGACAATCCTCCCGTTGGCCGCCCCGCTCACCGCGGCGCCCTGCCCCGCCGCAATGCCGCAGAACAACCCCCGGCGCCGGATGCACCAAAAGGCGATGAAACGAGAAATGGCCCCAGGCCCCGCCATCAGATGACGGGGCCCAGGGGAATCCGGGAGAAACCGGGGAGGAGAGAGGGGCGCAATCAGGTGATCACGGGATCCCGATATTGCCGATGGATGGCACAAAACGCCTCCCGGCTTTGCAGCGCCGCCGCGACGCAGACAGGGTCGAACTGGCTGCCTGCATGGGTCTTGAGGTATTCAAAGGCCGTTTCGAGGGGCCAGGCCTGCTTGTAGGGTCGCTCGCTGGTAAGGGCGTCAAACACATCCGCCACCGCGACGATGCGGGCCTCCAGGGGGATCGCCTCCCCCGCCAGTCCTTCCGGGTAACCCTGACCGTCGAAACGCTCATGGTGGTAGGCGATGATGTTCTTCAGCATGTCGGTGTGATGGATACCGTCCAGGCCGAACTCGCGGATCATCAGGGCGATCATCTCCCGCCCCTTGAAGGGGTGGGTCTTCATCACCCCGTACTCCTCGACCGTGAGCTTGCCCGGCTTGAGCAGGATGGCGTCGGGCACCGCAATCTTGCCGATATCGTGCAGCTCGGAGAAGAGGTGAATGAACTCCACCTCCTCGTCACTCAAGGGGTAATGGGCCGCCACCTCCCTGGCGATGAGCCGCGAATAGGCCGACATGCGGTGCAGGTGATTGGCGGTCTCCTCGTCCCGGTAGCGGCTGAACTCCCGCACCGTGGTCAGAGCCCCGTTCAGGGTCTGGATGGAGAAGAACTCCACCGCGATGATGGCCGCCAGGATCTGGGCATAGGCCGCCAGCTCACCGCAAATGGCGCCATCGAAGTAACCGGGCTCTTTGGCATCGCAAAACAGAAAGCCGAACAAGCGACTGTTGAGCAGCAGCGGCTCGGTATAGCTCGACGCGTAACCGGCCGCCAGCACTTTGCGGCTGTGCTCGGAGGGGGAGCCCAGCAGGGAATCCAGGGTATCGAGCACCCTGGGCTGCTGGTGCTCGGCCAGGTAGCGCAGGGAAGGCACCTCGCTCAGCCTGACCTCGTACTGCAACAGCGGCGAGCCCCCGTCCGTGCTGTGGGCAAAGGTCTTGAGCTGGTCCGTCTGCGGGTCGTAGATGGCGATCGCCACCCGGCTCAACTTGTCAAACCGCTGCCTGAGGGTGGCGTGCACGTTCTGCACTTTCTCACCAAATGAACTCTCCATCCCGCACATCCTTCTGATAGGCCTGTTGGGAGTATAGTGACACCCGTTTTGCCCCTCCTGCCAAATGGTGACGGCGCACAGGGATCGTGATCCCGCCCGCACCGGCGACGGCCCCCTCCCTGCCCGTGGTCATGTCACGCCCGCCCCACCCCGCGACCCGGACAAAGAGATTGTTCGCTTCCGACGTGTCGGCTGTATAGTTTTTGGTTAGCCATTCCGGTAAAATCCGCGCCCTTGAAGAAGAGCCACCTAAGAGTGATTGAGCGATGTCCAACACAAAACAGGCCCCCAAAGTAGGATTCGTCTCCTTGGGTTGCCCCAAAAACCTGGTCGATTCCGAACGCATCCTGACCCAGCTGCGTACCGAAGGGTACGACGTGGTGCCCAGCTATGACGATGCGGAGCTGGTGGTGGTCAACACCTGCGGCTTCATCGACAGCGCGGTGCAGGAGTCCCTGGAAGCCATCGGTGAAGCCCTGGCCGAGAACGGCAAAGTGATCGTCACCGGCTGCCTGGGTGCCAAAGAGAACCAGATCCGCGAGATCCACCCCAAGGTGCTCGAGATCACCGGTCCCCACGCCTATGAAGAGGTGCTGGGCCACGTCCACAAATACGTGGAAAAACCCACCCACAACCCCTTCACCAGCCTGGTGCCGGCCCAAGGCGTCAAGCTGACCCCGCGCCACTACGCCTATCTCAAGATTTCCGAAGGCTGCAACCACCGCTGCACCTTCTGCATCATCCCCTCCATGCGCGGGGATCTGGTGAGCCGCCCCATCGGCGAAGTACTGGCCGAGGCCAAGCGCCTGAAAGAGGCTGGCGTGAAGGAGATCCTGGTGATCTCCCAGGACACCTCCGCCTACGGCGTGGACGTCAAGCACCGCACCGGTTTCTACGACGGCATGCCGGTCAAGACCAGCATGGTGGCCCTGTGCGAAGAGCTGGCCAAGCTCGGCATGTGGGTGCGCCTGCACTACGTCTACCCGTACCCACACGTGGATGACGTCATCCCCCTGATGCGCGACGGCAAGATCCTCCCCTACCTCGACATCCCGCTGCAGCACGCCAGCCCGCGCATCCTCAAATTGATGAAGCGCCCCGGCTCCGTCGAGCGCACCCTGGAGCGCATCCAGAAGTGGCGCGAGATCTGCCCCGAGATCACCCTGCGCTCCACCTTCATCGTCGGCTTCCCCGGCGAGACCGAGGAAGAGTTCCAGATGCTGCTGGACTTCATCGACAAGGCGGAACTAGACAGGGTTGGCTGCTTCAAATACAGCCCGGTCGAGGGTGCCAAGGCCAACGAGCTGCCGGATCCGGTGCCAGCCGAGGTGCAGGAAGAGCGCTTCCAGCGCTTCATGGAGCTGCAACAGCAGGTCTCCATCCGCAAGCTGGCCCGTAAAGTGGGCAAAGAGATGCTGGTGCTGATCGACGAGGTGGACGAAGAGGGCGCCACCGGCCGCTCCGCCGCCGATGCCCCCGAGATCGACGGCCTGGTCTACCTGAACGGCGAGACCGGCCTCAAGCCCGGCGACATGGTCAAGGTCCGCATCGACGAAGCGGACGAGTACGACCTCTGGGCCAGCCTGGTGGAATAATCACGCCACTCCCCCTCAAAGCCAGTCGGTCTCACCGACTGGCTTTTTTAATGTCCGCCGCCCGTCAGGCTCTTGCATGCCCCCCTGTCATCCCCTGTCCCGCCCCTCATCACCGATCTCCCTCCCCTCCCTCTTTTCGCACGCGCCCGTGAACCAGCGCACACTTCTCTCCTGCCACATGAGCCGCTTGTTTCCTGCACAAAAATAAGCCGTGTCAACGGGGAAAAAACGAGCACGATCCAGCTCACATTATCGTTGCCACAGGGAGTGGCAAGGAGACTTTTTACTTTGTGAGAATTAACGCAACTTTATAATTTAAAAGGATTTAAAATGCATTTTGACGATAATGACGTGCGCCGTGCAATTTTTACGATATCGACGAAATGAAGGGTTGTTGTTTTCCTGTTAATTCTGCTTTTCTAAGGGCGTTGGACGACACAACTACAAGGGTGCAAAACCTGACCAACAGCGAGGGCCGGTATCCAAGCATGCGATGTCGGTGCTCCATTCCAAAACCATGGAAGACCAATAAGAAAGGAAAAAATATGCTTGCCAAAGTATCCAAAATCGCAACCTCAGTCATGCTGGGAACTCTGCTTGCCGGTGCCACCGGCACAGCCATGGCCGCCGACAACAAGACGGTGCTGACACTGGTTGCCCAGCAGGAAACCGCATGGGTCAAGAACTTCAACCCCTTCCTGCAAGCGGGTCTGCTCCACACCACCCGTCACTTCATCTATGAGCCGCTGGTGATCTTCAACGATATGCAGGGTGGCAAACCCGTCTATCGTCTGGCCACCCACTACGCCTTCAGCGATGATCTGAAATCCGTCACCTTCGACCTGCGCGAAGGGGTCAAGTGGTCCGATGGTGAAGCCTTCACCGCCGACGACATCCTCTTCTCCTTCAACCTGGTCAAGGCCAACAAGGCGCTGGACGAGCGCTCCATCTGGACCCAGATCAAGGGTGTCGAGAAGCTGGGTGACCACAAGGTCAAATTCGACCTGGCCGAGATCAACACCAACGTGGTGAACGACCTGGTGCTGGTGCCCATCGTGCCGGAGCACCAGTGGAAGTCGGTGAAAGACCCGGTGGCCTTCACCAACGACAAGCCGGTCGGGACCGGTCCCTTCACCGAAGTGGACAACTTCTCCGCCCAGCTCTACACCCAGTGCCGCAACCCGCACTACTGGGACAACACCAGCCTCTCCATCGACTGCCTGCGCATGCCGCAGATGGCCACCAACGACCAGGTACTGGCCGCCGTGATGAAGGGTGACGTGGACTGGTTCGGCTCCTTCGTACCGGACATCGAGCGCCTCTACGTCGGCAACGATCCCAAGAACAACAAGTACTGGTTCCCCGCCTCCGGCACAGTGGCGTTCAACGTCAACTTCCAGAGCAAGAACCCGGGCAACCACGAAGCCTTCAACGACATCAACTTCCGCCGCGCCTTCTCCATGGCCATGGACCGCCAGTCCATGGTGGACATCGCAGGCTACGGCTACCCCACCGTCAACGAGTACCCGTCAGGGCTTGGCAAGGCATTCGCCTCCTGGGACAACCCGGATGTCGAGAAGAAGTACGGCAAGTACAACAAGTTCGACCTGGAAGGGGCCAAGGCCCTGCTGAAACAGGCGGGCTACAAGGACTGTGACGGCGACAAGTTCCTCGACACCCCGAGCTGCAAGAAGATCGAGTTCAAGGTGCTGGTACCGAACGGCTGGACCGACTGGGTCAACACCGTCCAGATCGGGGTCGAAGGCCTGCAGGCCCTGGGCCTGAACGCCAAGACCGCCACCCCGGAAGCCACCGTCTGGACCGAGTCCCTGATCACCGGTGACTTCGACGTCGCCCTGCAGGGTTACTTTGCCGGTGCCAACCCGCACAAGTACTTCGAGACCGCTTTCCACTCCCGCAACATGGGTGAGCGCGGCAACCGCTTCGCGGCGCCCCGCTACAAGGATCCCGAGCTCGACAAGCTGATCGACGACTTCACCCAGACCGCCGATGCGGCCAAGCAGAAGGAGATCATGTTCGCCATCCAGGAGCGTGTCGGGGCCAACCAGACCATCATCCCGGTGTTCAACAACCCGACCTGGTACGAATACAGCACCAAGCGCTTCAATGGCTGGTTCAGTGCCGACAACCCGGTCGCCAAGCCGCAGGTTCACCCGGACACTCCGGAGCGTCTGCTGCACGTGCTGTCACTCAAGCCAAACAGCTAATCACCCCGGCCCCCTGCGGGGGGCCCTCTTCCCCGCCATGTCTTCCATCCCCCGCACCTGCCGGGGTTGGGGGGGCTTTGCCCGGCGCGGGGCAGGCTTGCAGTAAAAGGTATCACCATGGGATTTATACTTAGACGCTTCTCCTTCTATCTGGTCGCCTTCCTGGTGGCCGCCACCATCAACTTCCTGCTACCCAGAGCCATGCCGGGAGACCCCGTCTCCGTCATGTTTGCCCGGGCCGGCGCCATGATGGAACCCGCCGCACTGGAAGCCCTCAAAGCCACCTTCGGTTTCGTGGACGGCCCCATCGGCACCCAGTTTCTCACCTATGTGAAGAGCGTCTTCACCTGGGATCTCGGCACCTCGGTGCGCTACTACCCCCAACCGGTTGCCGACGTCCTCGGCCGCGCCATCGGCTGGACCCTGTTCCTGGTGGGCACCTCCACCATTCTGAGCTTCTCCATCGGCTCCATCGTCGGCATCTTCGCCGCCTGGTACCGGGGCGGACGCATGGACAGCATCCTCTCCCCGCTCACCCTGGTGATGCAGGCCATCCCCCCCGTGGTGGTCTCCCTGCTCGCCCTCTTCCTGTTCGGCGTGAGCCTCGGCTGGTTGCCCATCGGCTACGCCTACAGCCCCGAGATCCCCGCCGATTTTGGCTGGGAACACATCAAGAGCATCCTGCTGCACGCCATCATGCCGGTGGGCACCCTGGCCGCGGTGCAGGTAGGGGGCTTTCTCATCACCATGCGCAACAACATGATCAACCTCCTGGGCGAGGACTACATCACCATGGCCAAGGCCAAGGGGCTCTCCAGCAACCGGGTGATCTTCAACTACGGCGCCCGCAACGCCGTGCTGCCCAGCGTCACCGCCCTCTCCATGGCGCTCGGTTTCGTCATCGGCGGATCCCTCATCACCGAGGTGATCTTCAACTACCCCGGCCTGGGACTGACCCTCTATCAGGGCATCCTGGCCCGTGACTACCCCCTCATCCAGGGGCAACTGCTCATCATGACCATCACCATGCTCAGCTTCAATTTCCTAGCGGACGTGCTCTACGTCTTCCTGGATCCCCGTCTGCGTACAGGAGGCAAATAAGATGCGTATGCCGACTATCTTGAAAATCCTGCTGGGCAACAAGAAGGCCGCCTTCGGCCTCGCCATCGTGGTCACCTTCGTGCTGATGGCCCTGTTCGCCCCGCTGCTCGCCAGCAACGAACCCACCAAGCGGGTCGCCCGCCCCCACCAGCCCCCCAGCGTGGAGCTGGTGATGGGTTCCAACCGCATGGGCCACGATCTCTGGGCCCAGTTCACCAACGGCGCCCGCATCTCCCTGATGGTGGGCTTCGGGGCAGGCCTGCTGGTGTGCGCCCTGGCCATCACGGTGGGCATCACCGCCGGCTACTTCGGCGGCGTGGTGGACGAGTGCCTCACCTTCTTGATGAACGTGGTGTTGGTGATCCCGAACCTCCCCTTGTTGCTGGTGCTGGCAAGCTTCATCGGAGAGGCCTCCCCCATGGTGATCGCCCTTATCATAGGGTTGACCTCCTGGGCCTATGGCGCCCGGGTCATCCGCGCCCAGACCCTGGCCCTGCGGGAGAAGGAGTTCGTCATCGCCGCCGAGGTGCTGGGTGAACCGGCCTGGCGCATCATCCTGGTGGAGATACTGCCGAACCTCATCTCCATCATCGGGGTGAGCTTCATCGGGTCCATCATCTACGCCATCGTCACCGAGGCGACCCTGGAGTTCCTGGGCTTGGGCGACCCCACCGTGGTCAGCTGGGGCATCATGCTCTACAACGCCCAGACCTCGAGCGCCATCCTGGTGGGCGCCTGGTGGGAGATCCTGGCCCCCTGCTTCGCCATCGCCACCCTGGGGGCGGGTCTGGCCATGCTCAACTTCGCCATCGACGAAATCGCCAACCCGCAGCTTCGTTCCCACAAGGGCCTGCGCCGCTGGAAGCAGCTTGCCACTCCCATCACAGCTCAGGAGAAGACAGCATGAAGCCGCAACAACCCCTGCTGTCGGTGCGCCAGCTCTGCGTCGACTACATCACCGAGAGCGGCGACGTGCGCGCCGTCAATTCGGTCAGTTTTGACATCATGCCGGGTGAGGTGTTCGGCCTCGCCGGCGAGTCCGGCTGCGGCAAGTCCACGGTCGCCTTCTCGGTGGCGCGCCTGCACAAACCGCCCGCCTACATCAGCGGCGGCGAGATCCTGTTCAAGGGAGAGAACATCCTCGGCTTCGACGACGAGCGACTGCGCAGCTACCGCTGGCGCCAGGCGAGCGTGGTGTTCCAGTCCGCCATGAATGCGCTCAACCCCGTGCTGCGCATGGAGGAGCAGTTCTGCGACGTGCTCTTGGCCCACAACCCCGGCATGACCCGCTATGAGGCGATCAAGCGTGCCCAGGAGCTGCTGGAGATCGTCGACATCCACCCCAGCCGGCTCAAGGACTACCCGCACCAGTTCTCCGGCGGCATGCGCCAGCGGCTGGTGATCGCCATCGCCATGGCCCTCAACCCCGAGCTGCTCATCATGGACGAACCCACCACGGCGCTCGATGTGGTGGTGCAGCGGGAGATTTTGCAGAAGGTCTATGCACTGAAAGAGAAGTTCAACTTCTCCATCCTCTTCATCACCCATGACCTCTCGCTCATGGTCGAGTTCTGCGATCGCATCGGCATCATGTACGCGGGAGAGCTGGTGGAGGTGGCGCCGGCCAAGGCGATCCTGACCGCGCCTCTGCACCCCTACACCCGGGGCCTTGGCAACTCCTTCCCGCCCCTGCACGGGCCCAAGACCGTGCTGGAGGGGATCCCTGGCAGCCCACTCAATCTGCTGGAGGTGCCGGTGGGCTGCCGCTTCCAGGCACGCTGCGCCAAGGTGCACGAGCGCTGCCGCCAGGAATACACCCGGCTGGCCGAGATCCGGCCCGGCCAACAGGCTGCCTGTCACCTTCATGAGGCAGCAGAGGAACAACCGGATCTTCCGATCCATCTGGACAAGGCCGCTGGCTGTTAAGGATGTCTGTCATGCAAATCGCCCAAACCGACGCGCCCATCATCGAGGTCCAGCACCTCTACAAGGACTTCGCCGTCAACTCCAACGCCATCAAGAGCGGCAAGATGCGGGCGCTGTCCGACATCACCTTCAACCTGCACCGGGGCCGCGCCCTGGCAGTGGTGGGGGAATCCGGCTCCGGCAAGAGCACCATCGCCAAGATCATCGCCAAGATGTACAAGCTCTCCAACGGCCGCATCCTCTACCGTGGCCGCGACCTCGAGGAGTTCAACAAGGGCACCGCCCTGCTGGACTATCGCCAGAGCGTGCAGATGGTGTGGCAGGATCCGTTCGGTTCACTTAATCCGACCCATACCATCTACCACCACATCGCCCGTCCCCTGCTGCTGCACAGCAAGGTGAGCGACAAGCGGGATCTGCCCGACATGGTCTATGGCCTCCTTGAAAAGGTGGGGCTGACCCCCGCCAAGGCGACCGCGGCCAAGTACCCGCACCAGCTCTCCGGCGGCCAGCGCCAGCGGGTCAACATCGCCCGCAACCTGGCGGTGGAGGCGGAAGTGGTGCTGGCGGACGAACCCACCTCCATGCTCGACGTCTCCATTCGCATCGGCATCCTCAACCTGATGGAGCAGATGAAGAACGAGCTCGGCGTCTCCATGCTCTACATCACCCACGACATCGCCACCGCCCGCTACGTGGCGGAAGATCTGGCGGTGATGTACGTGGGTCACATGGTGGAGTGGGGAGAGGTGGACGAGATCCTGCACCACCCCCAGCACCCCTACACCCAGTTGCTCATTTCGGCGGTGCCGGATCCCGAGAAGAGCATCCACGCCGAGCTGGAGGGAGGCCGCAAGGGGGAAATCCCGCTCTGGACCCCGGAATCCCGTGGCTGTCCCTTTGCCGGGCGCTGCCATCAGGCCATGCCCCGCTGCAAGGAGAGCCTGCCCCCGGTGACCCGGCTCGCCGACAACCACTTCGTGCGCTGCTACCTCCACGAACAGGGGTAAGCAGGCCCGCGGCCGGGCGCCGTCGCCCGGCCATGCCTCGCGTCGGGGCCGCAAGGCCCCGCAATGAGCCTCGCCCGCCAGGGGCAAGCCTTCGGAGTAAGACCTTGATGGAACTTTTGATCAACCAGGTGGGTTACGAATGTGACGGGGAGAAGAGCGCCCTGCTGCAGTGCGGCGCCGACCTCGATATCCGCGGCCACGTCAGGTTGCTGCGCCAGGAGGACGACCACCTCCTGCTGGAGACGCCGCTGGTGGCGGCGGGATGCGTCCCCGGCTGGCAGGGGCGCCACTACTGGCGGGCCGATTTCTCCGCCTTCACCGAGCCCGGCCACTACCGGCTGGAAGCCGTCGTGACCACGGAAGCGCAGGAGCGTCTGGTGCGCTCCCCCCCCTTTGCCATCGGCCGGGGGCTGCTGGCGCGCCGCTGCCTCTCCGATGTCATCCACTACTTCAAGGGACAACGCGCCAGCGGCACCTTCGACCGGGCGGACCGCAGGGCACGCCTCTTTGGCACCGATCAGCACCGGGACGTACATGGCGGCTGGTTCGACGCCAGCGGCGACATGAGCAAGTACCTGAGTCACCTCTCCTACGCCAACTACCTCAATCCCCAGCAGACCCCCATGGTGGTCTGGTCCCTGCTCAAGTGCCGGGAACTCCTGGCGACACGTCGTGACATCGACGGGGTGAACCTGTGCAAACGGCTCAATGACGAGGGGCTGCACGGGGCGGATTTTCTCTGCCGGATGCAGGACGAGAGCGGCTTCTTCTACATGACCCTGTTCGACAAGTGGAGCAAGGATCCCGAGCAGCGGGAGCTGTGCGCCTATTCGACCCAGCAGGGGATCAAGTCCGCCCGCTGGCAGGCGGGTTTTCGCCAGGGGGGCGGCATGGCCATCGCCGCCCTGGCCCGCGCCGCCCGGGAACCGAGTGGCGGCGACCTTGACACAAGCCATTACGCCGAGGCGGCCAGACGCGGCTACCTGCACCTGCGCGAGCACAACCTCGTCTACCTGGACGACGGGGTCGAGAACATCATCGACGACTATTGCGCCCTGCTGGCGGCGGTCGAGCTGACCAAAACATTGGGCGCCGAGTGGCTCGCCGAGGCGCGGGATCGGGCCGGCCGGTTGTGCGCCCGCCAGCGCGCCCACCCCGATCTCGGCCACCATTGGGCCGCCAACGACGATGGCTCTCGCCCCTACTACCACGCCGCCGAAGCGGGCCTGCCGGTGCTGGCGCTGCTGGAGTATCTCGCCATCGAGCCGGATCCGGCGCGCCAGTGGGCGGCCAGGACCGTTGCCGAGCAGGCCCTGGCGGCCGAGCTGGCCCTCGCGGCCCGGGCAGGCAATCCCTTCGCCCTCGCCCGCCAGTATGTGAAAGGGGTCGATGAGGCGCCTCGGGTGAGCTTTTTCATGCCCCACCACAACGAATCCGGTTACTGGTGGCAGGGGGAGAACGCCCGGCTGGCATCGCTCGCCACCATGGCGTTTGCTGCCGCACAGCACCTGCCCGGGCAGAGCGCACTGCTGCGCACCTTCGGCCAGCAGCAGCTCGACTGGATCCTGGGGAGAAACCCCTTCAACGCCTGCATGCTGGCGGGTCAGGGCATCAACAACCCGGAATACACCGCTGGCTACCCCAATGCACAGGGGGGGATCTGCAACGGCATCACCGCCGGCTTCGATGACGAAAATGACGTGGCCTTTATTCCAGAGGCGTACAAGGATCGGCTGGATCAGAACTGGCGCTGGGGGGAGCAATGGATCCCGCACGCCGCCTGGTTCGCCCTGGCCATCACCTGGCAGAGCGCACAAGGAGGCCACCATGATTGAGAGCGGTTCACACATCACTGCCACTGGAGAGAGCCCTGGCTCCTCCATACCACCAGCCAGGTTTACCCTGGCCATCACCTGGCAAAGCGCGCAGGGAGGCCCCCATGATTGAGTTCTGGGTCGGGGTGGACGGCGGCGGCACCCACACTCGGGCCCGCATTCGCAACAACGCAGGCAAGCTGCTCGGCGAGGGGCGCGCCGCTGGCTCCAATTTGGAGCTGGGCATCGCCCTCGCCCACGGCCATGTGCTGGCTGCCATCGATCAGGCCCGCATCGACGCGGGTCTGCCCAGGGAGAGCGAACAGCGGATGGGAGTCGGGCTCGCGCTCGCCTCCGCCGAGCTCGCCGACTGCTATCACGCC
Source organism: Aeromonas sp. R7-1 (assembly GCF_040908115.1). NCBI lineage: Bacteria > Pseudomonadati > Pseudomonadota > Gammaproteobacteria > Aeromonadales > Aeromonadaceae > Aeromonas > Aeromonas sp. R7-1. The sequence goes on from NZ_JBFODD010000064.1 coordinate 69,906, forward strand.
ATGCTGACCATGCCCTTCCCGTTTGCGCGGGTGAAGCTCACCTCCGATGCCTTTGGTGCCTGCCTCGGCGCCTTCGACGGCCAGGAGGGGGCCATCCTGATCGCGGGCACCGGCTCGGCGGGACTCATCTACCGGGAGGGACGCCTTCGCACCTGCTCGGGTCGCGGCTTCCCCGTCTCGGATCTCGGCAGCGGCGCCTGGCTGGGGCTGCGCGCCATCCAGCAGTCCCTGCTCTGCCACGACGGCATCCTGCCCCCCAGCACCCTAGCGGTGCGCCTGATGGATCACTTCAGGCGGGATCAGGCCGAGGTAGTGCGCTGGGCCGCCCGCGCCATCCCGGCCGACTATGGCCGCTTCGCCCCCTGGGTCTTCGATGCCGCGAGCGACGGGGACGAGCTCGCCACCGCCCTGCTGGATGAGACCTGTGCCCAGCTCGGCATGCTGCTGGAGGGCATGACCCAGCTCGGGGCAGACCGGATCGCCCTGCTGGGCGGCATCGGCACGCGCCTCGCCCCCCGTCTGGGCCACTTCCATCTGGTCGCCCCCAAGCGCGACGCGCTGGAGGGGGCCATCCTGTTTGCCAGGACGGAGGCGCTGCCATGTCTGCATCCCTGAGCCTGGTCGGGCCGACAACACCTGCGGGACAGGTTCCCGTTTCCTTCACCCCATCAGAGGAATTCCCATGTCTGCACCCCTGATCCACACCCGGGTCGATCACCGTGACGGTGACGATGTCTGGTTTCGCTTCACCCTGAGCCAACTCCCGGCCACCCCCTGGAAACTCCACTTCTGCCTCGCCCGCCAGATCGATCCCCACTCGATCGAAGGGGGCGCCCTGGAGCGCCAGAGCGGCAGTTACAAGGTCATGGTGCCCCACGAGGGGGTGAGCGAGCTGCGCTTCTGCTGTCGCAACACCCCGCTCAAGCATGACTCCGATATGCCCAAGGGTTTTTTCCTGAGCCTGGAGAGCAAGGGACAGCTGCAACCCCTGGTGCTGGAGGGGGAAGACCTTGGCCTGACCAACCCGCCCTCCCCGGGCCCCGATCTGCCGCCGGTGGAGGCCGTCAACGGCCTCGTGCCCCAGCCCGCCCACCTGATTTATACAGAAGGCAACTTCCGGCTGGCCGAGCGGGCCCACGTCGACGGCCCCGTTCCCCTCGCCTCCCTGCTCGCCCATTTCAACGAGCTGACAGGCCTGGCCCTGACCCAGGATCACGATGCGGAGATCCACCTCGTCGAGGCGACACTTCCCCCCGAGGGGTATGAGCTCACCATCACCCCTGAGGAGATCGTCATCCGGGCCGCCGGCGAGGCGGGCTGGCGCCACGGGCTGGTGAGCCTGGCCCAGTGGGCGCTGCAACACGGAGAGAGCCTGCCCTGCCTGACGGTGCGGGATGCACCGCGCTTCGGTTTTCGCGGCATCTTCCTCGACTGTGCCCGCCACTTCCACTCCCTCGCCACCCTCAAGCGCCTGCTCAAGCAGATGAGCCTCTACAAGTTCAACCGCTTCCACTGGCACCTGACCGATGACGAGGGGTGGCGCCTGGAGATCAAGGCCTTCCCCCAGCTGACCGCCGTGGGTGCCTGGCGCGGCCATGGCCTGGCGGTGGGGCCCCAGCTGAGCGGCGGCCCCGACCCTTATGGCGGTTACTACACCCAGAGCGAGGTGCGCGAGCTGGTCGCCTACGCCGCCGGGCTTGGCATCACCATCATTCCGGAAATAGACATCCCGGGGCACTGTCACGCCGCCATCAAGGCGCTGCCCGAGCTGCTGGTGGAAGAGGCAGACCGCTCCCGCTACCTCTCGGTGCAATATTTCGACGACAACGTGCTTAACCCGGCCCTGCCCGGCACCTATCGATTCCTGGACGCCGTGATGGACGAGGTGTGCGATCTCTTCCCAGGGAGTCAGGTTCACATGGGGGGGGACGAAGTGCCCACCGGCGTCTGGACCGACAGTCCCGCCTGCCAGCAGCTCATGGCCGAGCAGGGGTATCAGGATTGCCGCGAGCTGCAGGGGCACCTGCTGCGCCACTGCCAGCAGTACCTGGCCCGCAAGGGCAAACAGATGCTGGGGTGGGAAGAGATACTGCACGGTGACAAGGTGAGCCGGGAGGCCACCGTCTTCGCCTGGACCAGCTTCCAGGCCGGCCTAGATGCCGCCGCATCCGGTTACCCCGTGGTGATGGCGCCTGCCCAGCACCTCTATCTGGATCTCGCCTGGAGTCAGGACATCCACGAGCCGGGACTCTACTGGGCGGGTACCCTCAACCTGGCGCAGGTGCATGCATGCGATCCTGCCCCGGCCGATTTCCATGCCAACGATAACATCCTGGGGGTGCTGAGCCCCTTGTGGTCGGAACTGATCACCTCTCGCGATCGTCTCGACTACATGTTGTTCCCGCGCATGCTGGCCACGGCAGAGGTGGCCTGGAGCACTCCCGCCCGCAAGGTGTGGGAGCACTTCGTCGCCCGTCTGCCCGGCCAGCTGCACATCCTCGACCAGTTGCAAGTGCGTTACCGGGTGCCACAGAGGTAGTGTTATCTTTTTCTTTTCGGCGACCTTTTGGTCGCCGTTTTTTTACCCATCAACAACAAAAACCCAACCTAGCCCCTACTTTTCATCTGCCTTTGTTGGCAAAATAAGGCCCCCGATGAAACCAGACAGGGGATGCATCTCCCTGCGGTTCCGCCACAATAACAATCAGCAAACAGATCGGAGCTTACCCTTATGGCCCGCAAACACGCCCAGGTCGTGGACAGTGAAGTGGAATTTCCCGCCGACGTGCAACTCGTCTCCACCACGGATCTGCGCGGCGTCATTACCTACGCCAACCCCGCCTTCTGCCGCATCGCCGGTTACCAGGTCGATGAACTGGTCGGCCACAACCACAACCTGGTTCGCCACCCCGACATGCCCAAGGCCGCCTTCGCCGACCTCTGGGATCGCCTCAAGGAGGGCAACCCCTGGCGGGGGGTGGTGAAAAACCGCTGCAAGGATGGCCGCTATTACTGGGTCGACGCCTACGTCACCCCCATCTACGAGCACGGCAAGATAAGCGGCTACCAGTCGGTGCGCTGCAAGCCCGACCCCCAGCTCAAGCAGGCTGCAGCCCAGGCCTATCGGGCCCTGCTTTCGGCCGAGCAACGGGGCACCCCGGCCCGCCCCTCGCTGCGCCGTTTCAGGCCGCTGATGCTCGGCCTGCCGCTGCTGGCGCTGCTGGTCTGGGCCGCCCTCACCCAGGGCCCCCTCACCGCGCTGCTGATGCTGCTTCCCCCCCTCGCCATTGCGGGCGCCTACTGGCGCGAACTCATCGCCCTGCCCCGCTATCTCAGGCAGCTCGGTCAGCAATATGACAGCCTGACCCGGCTGGTCTATTCGGGGGATGCCCCGGGTGCCATCGCCGATTTTCACCTGAAGATGCTGCAGGCCCGGATCCGCACCGTGCTGGGGCGGGTCGACGATGCCACCCATCCGCTTCAGGCCCTGGCAACCGATCTGCAGGACTCCTCACACCGCGCCTTCCTCGACATCAACGAGCAGGATGCCCAGACCCAGCAGATGGCGGCCGCCATGACCCAGATGGCCAGCACCGCCCACGAGATTGCCCGCAACATCCAGGACACCAACGGCCAGGTGACCGAGGCGCGCAGCAGTTGCCAGAGCACGGTGGAACAGCTGGACCAGACCCAGCAGCAGATGACCAGGCTGGCCAGCCAGGCGGAGCAGGCCTTCCACTCCGCGGTGGAGCTCGCCAGCGAGTCGGAGCGCATTGGCAGCGTGATGGGTGAAATCCAGGGCATCGCCGAGCAGACCAACCTGCTGGCCCTCAACGCCGCCATCGAGGCCGCCCGTGCCGGCGAGCAGGGGCGCGGCTTTGCGGTGGTGGCGGACGAGGTGCGCACCCTGTCGACCCGTACCCACAAGGCGACCGAGCAGATCCAGGGCAGCATCAGCCAGATCCAGCACACCCTGGAGCGCTGGCAGGGCATGATGCAGGACAACCTGGCCCAGACCCGGGAATGCGTCGAGATGACCCGCCAGGGATCAGGCAACCTGCACCTGGTGCTGGGTGAAATCGATCAGGTGACCGAATTCTCCACCCAGATCGCCGCCGCCGCGGAGCAGCAGCAGGTGGTGGTGGAGGAGATCAGCCGCAACATCCACCAGATCTCCGAATACTCCCGCGCCAACAGCCAGAAGATCCAGGCGGTGGACGACTCCAGCCAGGAGCTGCTCAGGCGGGCCCGCGAGCTCAGGGGACTGAGCCAGACCTTCGGCTGACAGATTGCAAGCCCCATGACAGAAGCGCCACAATGGCGCTTCTGCTGTTTTTGACGAGCCATCATCATGAGAACGAACGCGCCCCCTCTGGACAAGACGGCCCGCATCGAGGCGATCCTCGCCCTGATCCCCCCCGGCCGCGTGGTGAGCTACGGCCAGGTGGCGGATCTCGCGGGCCTGCCCGGACGGGCCAGGCTGGTGGGAAAAGTCTTGCGGGAGACAGACAAGATGCTGCCCTGGCACCGGGTGCTGGGGGCGGCAGGCACCATTTCGCTGCCAAAAGGATCCGCAGGCTTTGACAAGCAAGCGGGGCTGCTGCAGGAAGAGGGGGTGCCCGTGATTGGCGGGCGGGTCAGGATGCGGGAGTGGCAGTGGCAGCCCGACCTGGCCGAGCTGCTCTTTCTGGTTCCCTTCTGACGAGGCTGGCACGTCCCGAAGGGATGGGGGCTCTTGCAACAAAGGGAGGGCCTCTGTGATCGCCCTCCGTCACGTTCTCTTCCCTAGTCGCCGGCAATGGGCCCCAGAATGTCATCGCTGCGCACCTGTACCGGGATGGTCTCATCCTCCCGTTGCAAGAGCACCAGCAGACTCTGTCTGTCCACCTCCAGCACATAGGCTGTCCCTTCACGGGTCAGGCAGGTCATGCCTGGCCGTATTTCATGTATCTCCATGACAACTCCCTGTCTTGCGCTGCCATCCATGCAGCCATTCCAGTATATCGCCATCCACCAACAAAGAAGCCCCTCGCAAGGGGCCTCTTTCATCATGCTGTGAGCGGCGTCGCCATCAGGCTTTCTTCGCCTTGGGCAGGCTCTCCTGCCATTTTCCGTTGTCGTAATGGGCTGTCCAGCCGGTCGCCTTGCCGTTGACCTCGGTCATCACGTACTGCTCCTTGGTCTTGCGGCTGAAGCGCACCACGGAGGCGTTTCCGTCAGGATCTGACGCCGGGGCGTCCGCCAGGTACTGGTGCTTGGGAGAGAGGCGATCGCGGAAGCGCTTGAGCTCCTCCACCAGGGGCGCACGGGTCTCGCGGGATTTGGGGAAGTTGCTGGCGGCCAGGAAGAGACCGGCAGCGCCGTCCCGCAGCACGAAGTGGGCGTCGGACTGGGTGCATTTCAGCTCGGGCAGGGGTACCGGATCTTCCTTCGGCGGCGCTATGTCACCATTTTTCAGGATCTTGCGGGTGTTCTTGCAGCTCTCGTTGGTGCAACCCATGTATTTGCCGAAACGGCCGTTCTTGAGCTGCATCTCGGAGCCGCAGCGATCGCACTCGATGCTCGGCCCTTCGTAGCCCTTGAGCTTGAACTGCCCCTGCTCCACCTCGTAGCCATCGCAATCCGGGTTGCGACCGCAGACGTGCAGCTTGCGGCTGTCGTCGATGATGTAGGCGTCCATGGCGGTGCCGCAGATCCCGCAGCGATGCTTGGCACGCAGGGCATCGGTTTCCGCCTCGTCCCCGTCGGTGGCGGAGACGAACTCGTCCGCACTGACCAGGTTGATGGTCTTCTTGCAGCGCTCCTTGGGCGGCAGGGCATAGCCGGAGCAGCCGAGGAAGACGCCGGTGGTGGCGGTACGGATACCCATCTTGCGGCCACAATCCGGGCAGTCGATATCGGTCAGCACCATCTGGTTGGCACGCATGCCTCCCTCTTCATGGGGCTTGTCGGCCTGCTCCAGCTCCTGGGTGAACTCGGCGTAGAAGGCGTCGAGCACCTTCTTCCACTCCAGGCTCCCCTCAGCAATGCCGTCGAGCTTGTCTTCCATCTTGGCGGTGAACTCGTAGTTCATCAGCTCGACGAAGTTTTCCACCAGGCGGTCGGTGACGATCTCCCCCATCTTCTCGGCGAAGAAGCGGCGGCTCTCGACCCGCACATACCCACGGTCGACGATGGTGGAGATGATGGAGGCGTAAGTGGACGGACGGCCGATGCCGCGCTTTTCCAGCTCGCGTACCAGGGCCGCTTCGGTGAAGCGGGCGGGCGGCTTGGTGAAGTGCTGGCGCGGATCCAGCTTGACCAGTTTCAGCACCTCGCCGACGGTCACCGCCGGCAGCTGGCTGTCTTCACCCTTGCGGCCCATGGGCGGCAGGGCCTTGGTCCAGCCGGCGAAGCGCAGGGTGCGGCCACGGGCCTTGAGCTCAAACTCCCCAGCCTTGACGGTCAGGGTGGAGGAGTCGTACTGGGCCGGGGTCATCTGGCAGGCGACAAATTGGCGCCAGATGAGGTCATAGAGCCGCATGGCATCGGGCTCCATCCCTTCCAGCATCTCGGCAGTCACCTGGACGCTGGAGGGGCGGATCGCCTCGTGGGCCTCCTGGGCATTGGCCTTGGCGCCGTAGAGGTTCGGATCGCTCGGCAGGTAGGCGGCACCATACTGCTCGCCGATGTATTCCCGCACCGCGTCCACCGCCTCTTTGCTGAGGTTGGTGGAGTCGGTACGCATATAGGTGATGTAACCCGCTTCATAGAGACGCTGGGCCATCATCATGGTCTTCTTGACCCCGAAGCTCAGACGGGTAGAAGCGGCCTGCTGCAGGGTGGACGTGATGAAGGGAGCGGACGGCTTGGAGCCGGTCGGCTTGTCTTCCCGGTTGACCACCTTGTAGTCGACCCCTTCCAGGGCCGCTACGGCGGCGAAGGTCTCGGCCTGGGTCACCGGCTTGAAGTCGGCACCATTGCGGCTGACCACCTCCATGCGCAGCTCACTCTTCTCGGCGGTGAGCAGGTCGGCGTTGAGATCCCAGAACTCCACCGGCACGAACGCCTTGATCTCGCGCTCCTTGTCGACGATGAGGCGCACCGCGACGGATTGCACCCGACCGGCGGAGAGGCCGCGGGCCAGCTTCTTCCACAAGAGCGGGGAGACCATGTAGCCCACCACCCGGTCGAGGAAACGACGGGCCTGCTGGGCGTTGACGCGATGAATGTTCAGCTCGGACGGCTGGGCGAACGCCTCCTGGATGGCGCTCTTGGTGATCTCGTTGAACACCACGCGCTTGTAGCGGCTGTCGTCGCCACCGATGATCTCGCGCAGGTGCCAGGCGATCGCTTCCCCCTCTCTATCCAAGTCGGTTGCGAGATAGATGGTGTCGGCCTTGGCGGCCAGACTTTGCAACTCGCTGACCACTTTTTCCTTGCCGGGCAAAATCTGGTAGTTGGCCTGCCAGCCTGCGGTCGGGTTGATGCCCATCCTTGAGAACAGGGCGTTGCGATCCTTGGCCGCCTTCTCGGATTCGCTGAGCTTGATGCCGCGAATGACAGGTTTTTTGGGCTCGGTGCTGGCGCTGCCGCTGGTCGGCAGATCGCGCACGTGGCCTACGCTGGATTTCACCACGTAGTCCTTGCCCAAATATTTGTTGATGGTCTTGGCCTTGGCCGGAGACTCCACGATGACCAGTGATTTGCCCATGCTGTAACTATTATCCTCATTGCACCCGACGGGGTTGGCGTGCGGTTTTGTGGGGCTGTATAAGAGATTTGACGGGAAAAAGCAATCTTGCGGGTCAATTTGCCCGACAGCCCGAACCGCCCTGCTTCTTTATTTATTAATGCGAAGCCGGGGCGCGGGAAGCAACCGCTTTTTTGTTTTTATGCTATATCCCCCCCTTTTTTAGATTGGAAATGACATATCCAGCCACCCTTGTGACATAAAAACCCATTCTGGTTATCAGCTTGTTACAAAGGATGAAATCTCTTTATAATGGCCGCACACCGCAGCTTTGTGCGCGGAAGGAACCGCTCCCCATATAAAAATCGAAAGGATGTGATCATGAAGCACTTCGAGGTCAACTTCGACGGCCTGGTCGGCCCCACCCACAACTATGCCGGCCTCTCCTATGGCAACGTCGCCTCCCAGAGCAACGCCAAAGAGGCCTCCAACCCCAAGGAAGCGGCCAAGCAGGGGCTGCGCAAGATGAAGGCGCTGACCGACCTTGGCATGGTACAGGGCGTGCTGGCCCCCCAGGAGAGGCCGGATCTCGCGACCCTGCGCCGCCTGGGCTTCACCGGCAACGACGCCAGCGTCCTGGCCCAGGCGGCCAGACAGGCCCCCGCCGTGCTGGCCGCCTGCTATTCGGCCTCCAGCATGTGGACCGCCAACGCCGCCACCGTCTCCCCGAGCGCCGACACCCAGGATGGCCGCATTCACTTTACCCCCGCCAACCTGACCAACAAGTTCCACCGCTCCCTGGAGCCCGAGGTGACCGGGCGCATCCTGCGGGCCGTGTTCAACAACGATCGCCACTTCTATCACCACCAGCATCTGCCGGAGAACGACCACTTCGGTGACGAAGGCGCCGCCAACCACACCCGGCTGTGCCGCGCCTATGGCGAAGCGGGGGTCGAGCTGTTCGTCTATGGCCGCAGCGCCTTCGACGTCTCCCAGCCCGCCCCCAAACGCTATCCGGCCCGCCAGACCCTGGAAGCGAGCCAGGCCATCGCCCGCCTGCATGGCCTTGGGGATGAGAGCGCGGTCTTCATTCAGCAGAACCCGGACGTGATCGATCAGGGGGTGTTCCACAACGACGTCATCGCGGTGGGCAACCAGAACGTGCTCTTCTTCCACCAGCAGGCGTTCCTCCATACCGAGGCTGCGCTGGCCGAGGTGCGTACCAAGTTCGGCGACGGTGAGCTGCACTTCATCGAGGTACCGACTGCAGAGGTGTCGGTGCAGGATGCGGTGAAGTCCTATCTGTTCAACACCCAGATCCTCACCCTGCCATCCGGCGAGATGGCGATCATCGCCCCCACCGAATGCCGCGACAACCCGGCGGTGTCCGCCTATCTGGCCAGGCTGGTGACCCAGGGCACCCCCATCAAGGACGTCCACTACATGGATGTGAAGCAGAGCATGAGAAACGGCGGCGGCCCCGCCTGTCTGCGCCTGCGGGTCGCCATGAACGACACCGAGCTCGCCGCGGTCAACCCGGCCTGCCTCATCACCGACAGCCAGTTTGCCCGCCTGGATCAGTGGGTCGAGAAGCACTATCGCGACAGCCTGGCGCTGGACGATCTGCGCGACCCCTCCCTGGTGCTGGAGACCCGCACCGCCCTGGACGAGCTGACCCAGATCCTGAAACTGGGTTCCGTCTACCCCTTCCAACGCTGAGGTGCGCCATCGGCCTGCAGAGCCGACGCAATAAAAAAAGAGAGCCGGGCAATGCCCGGCTCTCTTTTTAGTCCTTTGCACTGAGCTATAAAACCTGTTCACGAGCTGTAGCGAGAGATCGTCAGCAAGGTGAAGAGCAGCGCAGGAACCGGAGTGTGTAGATACACATGAGGATTCCGAGCAGCACATGAGCCTTGATCACGACCTCGCAGTAAGCTCGAAACAGGTTCTCAGCGCCAGGGGCTCTGCTGCCACAGCCGGCCAAGGCCGGCCTCCAGCCCCAGTGCCGCCTGCTTGCCAAGCTTCTGGGTCAGGCTCCTGGGTTTGCTGTAGCGGATGCCGACCACCTTGTGATGGCTGGCCTGGGCCAGCAGGTAGTCATCGCTGGTGCAAAGCGCATCCACCAGTCCGAGCTGCTTGGCCTGGCTCGCCAGCCAATGCTCGCCGGTGGTCACCTTGTCGATGTCGAGACCGGGTCTGTGCTCGGCCACGAAGGCCTTGAACTGTTCGTGGATGGCCCCCAGCTCCTCGCGAAACTTCTCCCGCCCCAGATCGTCGTTCTCGCCGAACATGGTGATGGTGCGCTTGTACTGGCCTGCGGTGTGCATCTCGAATTCGATGTCGTGCTTCTTGAGCAGCTTGTTGAAGTTCGGCATCTGAGCAATGACACCGATGGAGCCGACGATGGCGAACGGCGCCGCCAGGATCTTGTCCGCGACGCAGGCCATCATGTAGCCACCGCTCGCTGCCACCTTGTCGATGGCCACGGTCAGCGTGATGTCCTTGTCCCGCAGCCGCTGCAACTGGGAGGCGGCCAGGCCGTAGCCATGCACCACACCGCCGCCGGATTCGAGGCGCAGCAGCACCTCGTCCCCGGGCCGGGCCACGCCTATCACGGCACTCACCTCTTCCCGCAGGGAGGCCACTTCCTTGGCATCCATGCTGCCGTTGAAGTCGATGACGAACAGCCGGCTGCGCTCATCCTCTCCCTTGGCTTTGGCCTTGTGCTCGGCCTTGCGGGTCTTCTCCATCTGCTTGCGCTCGGCCTTGCCCGCCAGGGCTGCCTGCAGTTGATGGCGCCCCTGCTCCAGCTCGCCGGAGAGATCGGTCACCACCAGTTCCCCCTTGCGGGATTTGGGCTGGCGGCTGCTCGCCACCATCAGGATGACGGCGCCGATGGCCAGCAAGAAGGTGAGGGTCTTGGCCAGAAACAGGCCGTATTCGGTCAAAAATGCCACTTGATGCTCCGCTCAATGTCCGGTTTTTTCACATAGTAAGGAGTTTGCCCCCCTCGCGCAAAAACTCTGCCATCTCCCGTGCCAAGGGCGGAGGGATCGACGCTATCGCCCTGTTTTATTCACATTTTTGCCGTCTCATACTGGTCAACTGCCGGGCCGGGTCAGTACACTTGCCCACTCGATTCGTTGCGCCAAGCCGCCAGGCATTGTTAACAGGAGTCCACATGCTCGACTATCAGGCCCCCCGTGATCTGCTCAAGGACAAGGTCATTCTGGTGACGGGTGCCGGTGACGGCATCGGCCGCGAAGCGGCCCTCACCTATGCGGCCCACGGCGCCACCGTGATCCTGCTCGGGCGTACCAGTGCCAAGCTGGAGGCGGTCTACGACCAGATTGAAGCGGCCGGTCACCCCCTGCCCGCCATCGTGCCAGTGGACTTGAAAGGGGCTACTGCCGCCCACTACCGCGGCATGGCGGAGACCTTCGCCCAGCAGTTCGGCCGCCTCGACGGCGTGCTGTTCAACGCCGGGCTGCTCGGTACCCTGTCGCCGTTCGAACACATTCAGGAGCAGGAGTGGGACGAGGTGATGCAGGTCAACGTCAAATCCGAATTCCTGCTGACCCAGGCGCTGCTGCCCCTCATTCGCCAGACCGCCAAGGAGCACGGCGAGGCGTCCATCGTCTACACCTCCTCCAGCGTGGGCCGCAAGGGGCGCGCCTACTGGGGCACCTATGCCATTTCCAAGTTCGCCGTCGAAGGCATGATGGAGGTGCTGGCGGACGAGCTGGAGAACACCAGGGTGCGGGTCAACACCCTGAACCCGGGCGGCACCCGCACCAGGATGCGGGCCAGCGCCTTCCCGGCGGAAGATCCGCAAACCCTCAAGACCCCGGCCGATCTGATGCCCCTCTATCTCTACCTGATGGGGCGTGACAGTCAGGGCCAGAGCGGCAAGACCTTCGTGGCCCAGCCCAAATAAATCAACAAATCAACCGGATGGGATTACAGTGAAGAGGGGGTGCCAAGGCGCGCCCTGTTGAATCCCATCGGCCCCAGACAGGTTGCACTATGTTTCGTCCCAAGAGCACGTTTGAGCAATGGCGGATCTTTCAGGCGGTGGTGGACTGCGGCGGTTATGCCCAGGCTGCCGAGGCGCTGAACAAGAGCCAATCCTCCCTCAATCATGCGGTTGCCAAGCTGCAGCAGAGTCTGGGGGTGGCCCTGCTGGAGGTGCGGGGGCGCAAGGCGGTGCTGACGCCGGCGGGGGAGATCTTCCTCAAGCGGGCGCGCCAGCTCAGCCAGCAGGTGGAAGAGCTGGAGAACCTGGCCAACAACCTGGAGCGGCAGTGGGAGCCGCAGATCAACCTCTATGTGTCCGTGGTGCAGCCGCGGGAGCGCCTCTACCGGGCGCTGGCCCACTTCTATCCCCGCAGCCGCGGTTGTCGCATCAACCTGCATGAGCGGATCCACTGCCACTTCAATGCGCTGCAGGCGGGAGATCTGATGCTCTCCGAGCACCTGCCCCAGGATCGCACCGGCCTGCCGCTGGACGAAGTCTGTCTGCTTCCTCTGTGCGCAGCGGGCCACCCCCTTGCGGAGCAGGGAGAGCCCATCACCGCCGAGGTGCTGGCCAGCCACAACCAGATAAGCCTGCATCCCCCCATCCACCGCTCGGTGGACTGGAACGATGCGGACGACACCGGCTGGAAGGCGACCCACTATCATGAGGTGCTCAACATGGTGCGCCTTGGCATGGGTTACGCCTGGGTGCCCCGCCACCTGGTGCAGGAGGAGCTCGCCGAGGGCTCGCTGGTGCAGCTCGATCTCACCGGCGGCAACGAACGCTATCTCTACACCTACCTGCTCACCCCCTCGGTGGAGGCGCTGGGGCCGGCGGCCGAGCTGCTGCTGCGCTGCCTGCGCATCGAATACCAGGGAGACAACCCCAGGTAAGGCCGCTTCAGCCCCGCACGACCGGGGCACAGGTGCCGGCACATCCGGGCATCGGCTCCCCTTTGCATCCCCTATACGTTGGGGACCCGCCAGCAGGCGGCCAGTGCCATCAGCGCCAGGGCCGCCGCCACCATGAAGACCCCGTGGAAGCTCCAGAGCTCCGCCACCGTCCCTGCGATGGCCCCCGCCATGATGGAGCCGGTGCGAATGCTGTTGGAAAAGAGCGTGGTCGCCACCCCGGCGCGCCCCGGCATCAAGTCCTGGAAATAGGACATGCCGATGCCGGCCACGATGCCGATGAAGATGGCATTGAGCAGTTGCAGCGCAATGAGGGCATGCTGGCTCGACAGGGTCACGAGACCGCCATAGAAACCGACCCCGGCCAGCACTGCCAGCAGCATCATGGGCCGCTTGCCGAAGCGCCGGGTGTAGTAGCCCGCCAGCAGCATGAAGGGGATCTCCAGGGCCGCCGCCGTGCCCATCAGCAAACCGGCCAGCTTCTCCTCCAGCCCCAGCTCGCGGGTGATGTAGAGGGGCATGTTGATGAGGTACATGCTGTTGCAGGTCCACATCAGGGTGGAGGCGATGAAGAGCGCCCGCACCGACGGATCCCGCCAGCTGCTCACCCGCTCCACCTCGCTGTCCATCACCGGCAGCGGCAGGGAGGGAAGCCAGCGCCACACCACGAAGGCGCAGATGACATAGGCCAGCGCCGAGGCCAGATACATCACCTTGAAGCCGTAGCCGATGGCGAGCGCGAAGGCGATGGGCGGCCCTATCACCCAGGCCAGGGAGAACTGGGCCCGCAGCACCGAGCTGAACATGTCGGCCTGTTTGTTGCGGCTGTCGGCGTATTCCCGCGCCAGGGCGAACAGCTGCGGGCTGGCGGTGGCGGTCAGGCTCGCCAGCAGCACCCCCAGGCTCACCAGCAACCAGTACTGCCGGTTCCAGGCAAACAGCAGGGAGAGCACGATGCCGGCAAAGCAGCAGCGCAAGATCAGCTGCTTGCGATCCCCCTTGTTGTCGGAGCGGTGGCCGAGCCACTGGCTGATGAGGATGCCGATCACCGCGTTCACCGTGTAGAAGAGCCCCACCAGGAAGGGGCGCACCTGCACCTCCTCGGCCAGAAACAGGCTCAAGGTCGGCACCTGCAGCGCCACCGCCACCCCGGTCATGAAGGTCACGGCGAGAAACGAGAGAGAGACGGGATCCGGCCTCTTGCGGGCAACAGACAGCAAACTCATAGAGATACCATTGATATGGAAGAATAAAAGGAGCCAGATGCGGGCGGGCTTGGCGTATGGCGGCGGCTATTTTATGTCATTATCAACAGCCACCTCAAGGGTTGCGGGGGGGCGTCCAAGTCCGTACATTGGAAGCCCATCCAGCGCCAGTACAAGGATTTAACATGTTTGATTTTGACCGGGAAATAGATCGCAGCGGTACCATGAGCCTGAAATGGGACAAATACAAGGGTCAGGATGTCCTGCCCATGTGGGTCGCAGACACCGACTTCGTCTCTCCCCCCGCCGTACTGGAGGCCCTTACCAAACGGGTCGCCCACGGCATCTTCGGCTATTCGCGCCCCTCTCCCCGGCTCATCGAACTGATCGTATCGCGTCTGGCCAGCCGCTATGGCTGGACCATCCAGCCCGAATGGCTCGTCTTCCTGCCCGGGGTGGTGCCGGGCCTCAATCTCGCCTGCAAGGCCTGGAGCCAGCACGGGCGCGGCATCATCACCCCCAAGCCGGTCTACTACCCCTTCCTGCAGGCGCCGGGCTTCAATGACCGCCCTCTGCTCACCGTCCCCGTGGTGGAGGAAGAAGGCCGCTGGGTGCTGGATCTCGAAGAGCTTGAGCGTCAGGCCCCCTCGGCGGATCTGCTGCTGCTGTGCAACCCCCACAACCCGGGTGGCACCGTCTTCACCCGGGAAGAGCTGCTGGCCATCGACGCCATCGCCGAGCGCCACAACCTGGTGATCTGCTCCGACGAAATCCACTGCGACCTGCTGCTGGACAAAGATGCCCGCCACATCCCCTATGGTGCCCTGAGCCCGGAGGCGGCCGAGCGCTCCGCCGTCATGATGGCGCCGAGCAAGACCTTCAACATCGCGGGGCTGTGCTGCTCCTTCGCCGTGATCCCCAATGCCCGCCTGCGGCTCAAGCTGCAACAGGCGATGCGCGGCATCAGCGCCGACGTCAATCTGCTGGGGTTCGTGGCGGCCGAGGCGGCCTATGAGGGGGGCGAGCAGTGGCTGAATGAACAGCTCGACTACCTGGCCGGCAACCTGGCCCTGATCGAGCAGGCCGTGGCCCGCTGGCCCGGCGTCAAGCTGGCCCGCAACCAGGCCACCTACCTCGCCTGGATCGACATGAGCGCTCTGGGCCTGGACGATCCCGTCGCCTTCTTCGAACAGGCGGGCGTGGGTCTCTCCCCCGGAGCCCAGTTCGGCAACGGCCAGTTCGTGCGACTCAACTTTGGTTGCACCCGGGCCCGTCTCACCGAGGCCCTGGCCCGCATGGAGAAAGCCATTCTCCAGACCCGCTAGCGAACCGTCCCGGGCGGCGACCCCAGGCCGCGCGGTGCGCGCAAAAGCGGTAAAATCCGTTCAGCTTCCCGTCTGATACGGATAAGATGAGGCTCATCACCGGATGAGCCCGCCTCCTCCTCATGTTCAGCCACGGTTTCGGTCCACTATGCGCCCATTCGCCTTCTCTGCCCTGTTGCGTCTGTCACGTACCGCCCTGCCCTGGCTTGCGGCCGTGCTGGCGCCCTCCCTCTTCGCCTCTCCCGCCTATGTCACCATCGGTACGGGAGCCCTCAACGGCGTCTACTACCCCACAGGGGGGGCCATCTGCCGCCTGCTCAACGAGGAGAGTGCCCGCCACGGCCTGCACTGCACGGTGCAGAGTACCTCGGGCTCCATCGCCAATCTGGCGGCCCTCGCCAAGGGAGAGGTACAGCTCGCCCTGATGCAGTCGGATGTGCTCTACCATGCGGTGCACGGCACCGGCCCCTTCGCGGGCCAGGCCCCGGACGATCAGCTGCGCAGCCTGTTGCGGCTCCACAAGGAGTCCCTGACCCTGATTGCCAGCGCCACCAGCAACATCACCACCCTGGCCGACATCAAGGGCAAGCGGGTCGATGTCGGCGCCCCCAACTCCGGGGACAGGGTCACCAGCCGGGCCCTGCTCGATGCCATGGGGTGGCGGGTCGCCGACTTCAGCCGACCGCCTGTGATCTCCCCGGGCAACCGGCTGGAGGGGCTCTGTGACGGCACCCTGGATGCCGCCTTCGTGGTCGCCGGTCACCCCAATCAGGCCATCGGCGATCTCACCGGCCGCTGTCAGGCCCGCCTCATTCCCATCGAGGGGGAACAGGTGGACAAGCTGCTCAAGCAGCACCCCTACTACGATCGCAGCCGCATCGGCGCCAACCTCTATCCGGGGCAGACAAGCGGCGTCAATACCTTCGCCGTCACCGCCGAACTGGTGGCGCTGGCCAGCCTGCCCGAGAGCGAGGTGCGCACCCTGCGGGACGTGCTGAACGAGCGGCTCAAGCAGTTCACCCGGCTGCATCCGGCACTGACCACCCTCACCTGGGAAGGCATGCAGGCGGGCAGCATCGCCCTGCTCCATCCCGGCATGCTGGATGCCGTGCCCACCCTCCCGGCGGACACCCTCACGGCATCCGGTGCCGGGGCCACCTCGGGTGCCCTGCCAACCTTGCCCCCGGCGAGCAGCGCGGCCACACCGACCGATGGGACAGACCCCCTGGAAGGCACCGCGCCACTGGAGGGGTCCGACACCTTGCCGGAGCAGTCAGCCGCCGCGACCCTCTCAACCAGTTCGGAGGCGGCCTCCACCAACCAGGCCCCGGCCCTGCCCGAGCAGCCCACACCGGGCAGCGCAACCCTGGCGCCAGGCCATCCCCTGACCCCGCCTGAGGCGCCCGCCTCGGCGGCAACGCCGCTGGAGGCGCCATCACCGCAGGCCATGCCGGCCAGCCCGCCCAGCCATGCGGTGGAGACCACAGCCCCCGCCGGGCAATGAACACCAACCAAGAGGCCACCCCAGGGGTGGCCTCTTTGTTATGGGGAACGGGCGCCTGGCCTGTCACGGCGCCAGCAGCAGCGCCGGATTCTGGATCTCCTCCTCCACCCAGTGCAGCAGCTGCTTGATGGCCCGGGACAGCACCTGGTTCTGGCGCACCACGTACCCCAGGCTGGTACCGGGAAAATCGGTGAGCCGGGTCACCGGGGCGGTCAGCTTGAGCCTGGGGTGCAGGGAGAAATCCGGCACGATGGCGACGCCAAAGCCCGCCTCGGCCCAGTCGAGCTGGGCATCCACGCTCCCCACCTCCATGATGCGGCAGCTCGGCAGGCCGAGCAGGGGCAGGGAGGGGTCGATCAATGCCCGGGTCCGGGTGTCGTGCCCCAGCAGGATCAGGGTCGGCTCGTCCAGAGGATCGCTCTCTCCCGAGCTGGCCCGCGCCTGCCAGCGGGCCAGGCCGTGCCCCAGGGCACACCAGGTCACCTGCTGCAACTCGGTGTAGAAGAGCGGCTCGCTGCGCTTTTGTGCCATCACGAAGCCCAGATCCGCCTTGCCCGCCCGCACCAGATCCGCCGCCTGATCCGAGGTGGTGTTGAACAGGGTGAGGTCGATGCCGGGGAAGGCCTGCTTGAAGCGCTGGAACGGTTGGATGAGCAGCAGGCGCGAGATGATGTCGCTGGCAGCGATGGCGAGCGTCCCCTGGCTCAACTGGCTCAGGGCATTGAGATCGGACTGGCAGAGCTGCAACTCGTTGATGGCGCGCTCGGCGCTTTGCAGCAGCCGCTCCCCCGCCTGGGTCAGGCGAAACGGGCTGCGCTCCACCAGCTTGACCCGGGTCGCCTGCTCCAGGTTCTTGAGATGCAGGCTCACATTGGGTTGCGTCATGTGCAGTTCGGTGGCCGTCTGGCCGAAGTGCTGCAACCGGGCCAGGGTGACGAAGGTGTGCAGCCAGTGAATGTCCAGCATGGGGTTCCTCTTCTCCCGGGTCGATGGCAGGGCCAGCGCCGCCAGGGCACGGGCACCACACAAGGGAGCGCGGTGTCGATAATGGCACCGGAATTATATGGCTTCCTTATCGGAATTATAAAGATAATTAATTTTTCTAATCCTCACGGGGCTCCTAGGATGGACGCCTAACGTCTTAGGAGAAAGAGTCATGTCGTCTATCGTAGTCGTAGGTGCTAACTGGGGTGATGAAGGCAAAGGCCGCATCGTCGATTATCTGGCAGGCCAGGCTGGCGCCAGTATTCGTTTCCAGGGCGGCAACAACGCCGGCCACACCGTGGTCAACGATCTGGGCACCTTCAAGCTGCACCAGGTGCCGAGCGGCGTCTTCAACCCGGATTGCCTGGTCGTGCTGGGCCCCGGCATGGTGATCAGCCCCGAGAAGCTCACCGTCGAGCTGGAAGAGGTCAAGGCCTCCGGCGTCACTCCCAAGCTCGCCATCTCTGACCGTGCCACCCTCTGCCTGCCGCTGCACGCGCTGGAAGACACCCTGGAAGAGCAACGCCTGGGTGACGGCGCCTACGGCTCCACCCGTCAGGGCATCGCCCCTGCTTACGGTGATCGGGTCATGAAAAAGGCGATCCTGGTGGGCTGGCTGAAACAGCCGGACGTGCTGGTGGAGCGCATCCAGTTCATGCTGGACTGGAAACTGCCGCAGATGAAGGCTCTCTATCCGGACTTCGAATTCACCCAGACCGCCCAGGAGATGGCCGACTGGCTGCTGGAAGTGTCCGCTCCCTGGCTGGACGCCGTCTGCAACGTCAGCATGCCCCTCAAGGCACTGCAAGCCGAAGGCAAGACCCTGCTGTTCGAAGCCCAGCTGGGCGCCGGCCGTGATCTCATCTACGGCGAATACCCCTGGGTCACCTCCTCCCACGTTTCCGGCGCCTACGCCGGCATCGGTGGCGGTCTGCCGGGCCTGCGCCCGGAGCGCGTCATCGCCGTGGCCAAGGCCTTCAGCTCCTCCGTCGGTACCGGCACCCTGCTGACCGCCATGGAGAACCAGGACGAGTTCCGCAAGATCACCAACGAGTTCGGCGCCACCACCGGCCGTCCCCGTGACGTCGGCTACTTCGATGCCGTCGCCACCAAGAACGGCGTCGAGCTGCAGGCGGCCACCGAAGTGGCCCTGACCAAGCTGGACTGCCTGACCGGTCTGCCGGATCTGAAGATCTGCGTGGCCTACGAAGGTGCCCACACCGAGAACCCGATCTGGCCGCAGACCGCCGCCCTCACCCCCGTCTACGAGAAGATGGAGAGCTGGAGCGAAGACATCAGCGGCTGCCGCACCTTCGCCGAGCTGCCCAAGGCTGCGCAGGACTATGTGCTGCGCATCGAAGCCCTGCTGGGCGTGCCGGTGCCCATGGTCTCCGTCGGCCCGGGCCGTGACGAGATGATCCTGCGCTAAGGCCCCTCGCCTCTCCCAAAAACCGGCATCCCAGGATGCCGGTTTTTTTTATGCCCCTCAAAAGCCCCGAACAGCTCACAAAAGCCGTCTTCATGGCATAATTTGAGCCATACGGGCACTCTGTTTTGAGCCAGCCCCCTTAGAGTGAATGCCATATTCACACAAAGGAGTGCCCATCATGAGATCCCCCATTATCCCGCTGCTGCCCCTGTTCTGCCTCGCGGCTCTGCCCGCCGGCGCCATGACCCTCAAGAGTACCGACATCCGCGAGGGTGAACCCATGGACAAGGTCTTCAGCTTCAACGGCTTTGGTTGCAGCGGCGAGAACCGCTCCCCCCAGTTGAGCTGGCAGAGCCTGCCCGCCGGCACCCAGAGCGTCGCCATCACCGCCTATGACCCGGACGCCCCCACCGGCAGCGGCTGGTGGCACTGGCTGGTGGTGAACCTGCCGGCCAGCCAGAGCGAGCTGCCGAGCAATGCCTCCGGCAAGCTCAAGCAGGGGCTGGAGCTTGGCACCGACTACGGTACCCAGGGTTATGGCGGCCCCTGCCCGCCCGCCGGTCACGGCATGCACCGCTACCAGTTCACCGTCTGGGCCCTGCCCAAGGCGCTGGAGGTGAAGGCCAACACCCCGCCCGCCATGGTAGGCTACATGCTCAACAGCCTGGCCCTTGGCAAGGCCACCCTGACCGCCACCTTCACCACCCCCTAGGAGCCCGCCCGATGAGCACGCCCCTGCTGCAACTGAATCACTACTTCGGGATCCGCCAGCAGCCCCTGCGCCGGGTGCTCATCTACGCGCCGACCCTCATCTGGGTGCAGCAGGGCCGCAAGCAGCTGTGGTGGCGGGAGCAGCGCCTCTCCTTTGACAAGGAGAGCTGGCTGCTGATCCCGGCGGGTCACCGGCTCACCTTCGTCAACCAGCCGGAGCAGGGCACGTTTCGCTCCCAGGCGCTCACCCTGCTGGCCCCGCCACCGGCCGAGTGGCTGGCAGAGAGCACCCTCGATCTCCTCAAGCCACCGGCCATCAGGGTGACGTCGGCCCTCGCCTTCTGCTTCGATCTCGTCACCACCATGGCGCAGCGGCAGCTCTGCGAGACGGCCCAGACCCAGCTGCTGCAAGGGTTTTATGGCGAGCTCAGGGAAGCGGGGGGCCTTGGCCTGCTCTTTCCTGCCACCACCATGACCCTGGGGGAACGGCTGGCCCGTTACCTCAGTGTGGAGCCTGGTCTCGATCACCGGCTGGAGACGGTAGCGACCCACTTCGCCATGAGCCGCGCCTCCCTGGTCCGCAAACTGGCCGCCGAGGGGCGCAGCTTTCGCCAGGTACTGACCCAGGTACGCCTGGGGCACGCCCTCACCCTGCTGCAACAGGGGCTCACTCCGCTTCAGACCGCCCTCGCCTGTGGCTACGACTCCCCCGGCCGCTTTGCCGCACGCTTCAAGGAGGAGTTCGGCCTGACCCCCCACCAATACCTGCGTACCTGCCCCTCCTCTCTCTCACTGACTGCCACCACAAAAGTAAATAATTACTAAAACACAAAGCTATGTAACCTCGTGTAACCGGGTGATCCGGCTCACACTCGCCCCTCCTGCACTGTGACACAGCGCCAATAATCCCGTCATAATCGCCCTATAATGGCTCTCGCAAACGCTTTCACTAAAATAATCACTAAAAAACACCTTCCTTAACCTACAAAAACTGTCATTGGAGCGAGAGATGTTTCGTAAAAATTTACTTTCCATCACCCTGAGCGTCGCCCTGTTCGGCCTCACTGCCTGCAACGGCAATGACTCCAGCAGCCCGGCCGCCCCCAGCGCCACCCTGGCGAACCAGTATCAGAACGTGATCGACCGCAGCGGCACCCCGCTCCAGTTCCGTGACTTTGACAGCTACGCCAACCTCAAATACAACCCGCTGCTCGATCTCGGCGCCTGGCACGGCTTCCTGCTGCCCGCCAGCGACAGCGAATGGGGCGGCTTTACCGGTCCCATGGTCATCGCCGAGGAGTACAGCCTGTTCTTCGCAAGCGAGCTGGACAAGCTGACCCTGAGCGACGAGAGCGGCCGCGCCTTCCCGCTCACCAGCGCCAGCGAGCAGGCGCTGTATGCCATCCCGGGGGCGCTGGTGCAGCGCTTCGAATTCGACTCCTTCACCCTGGAGCTGGAGCTGCGCTACGGCGATGCCCGCACTGCGCTGGTTCGCACCCGCCTCATCAACCACACTGACGCCCCCCTCACCCTCAAGCTCAACTGGCAGGGGGAGCTGCTCAACCAGTGGGATGCCAACAAGACGGTCGCCGAGCAGTACCCCGCCTGGACCCGCACCATCAGCCAGACCGAGCGCGGCGTGGCATTCCAGTTCGGCAAACTGCGCAGCACCTGGAACATCATGCAAAGCGGCAGCGCCAGCTACCGCATCGATCGCACCCTGCCGAGTAGCACCACCCTCGACGAGCAGGGGCTCGGCTACGTGAGCGAGGCCAGCCTCACCCTGGCCGCCAAGGGCCAGCAGGATATCTACACCCTGCAGAGCTATGTCCACAGCAGTGCTGACGCGAGCCGCTTCGAGCAGAGCCGCCAGGCGCTGCTGGCCGACCCCGCCAGCCATTTCGACGACTCCATCCGCCGCTGGGAGGATTACCTGGCGCGCGGCCTCTCCAATCAGGGGATCCCGGAGTCGGAGCGGCGCATCGCGGTCAAGGCGATGGAGACCCTCAACGGCAACTGGCGCTCGCCGGCCGGTGCCATCCTGCACGACGGGGTCACCCCCTCCAACACCGCCCGCTGGTTCGACGGGGTCTGGGCCTGGGACAGCTGGAAGCACGCTTACGCCATGGCCCACTTCAACCCCGAGGTAGCCAAGAACAACGTGCGCGCCATGTATGACTACCAGATCCAGGCCGATGACCCGGTTCGGCCGCAGGATGCCGGCATGGTGATCGACGCCGTCTTCTACAACAAGCTCGCCGATCGCGGTGGCGACGGCGGCAACTGGAACGAGCGCGACACCAAGCCGCCCCTCTCCGCCTGGGCCATCTGGGAGATCTACAGCGCCACCCAGGACAAGGCCTTCATCGCCGAGATGTATCCGAAGATCCAGGCCTATCACGACTGGTGGTATCGGGCGCGGGACAACAACCGCAACGGCATCATCGAATATGGCGCCACCCGCCACGTCGAGCACAACGACGAGTTCGGCAACATCACCTTCAAGGTGCAGTACCCGACGGGGGCACCGGTCGGGCTGGATCTGTCGAGCTGTACCAATGAGGGAGATGGCTGGTATGGCTGCGCCGGCATGGCGCTCTATCAGCAGGTATTGAGCGTTGGCGGCTACGCCGACATGGATATCGGCGCCCAGCACGGCGCCGGCTGGGAGTCCGGCATGGACAACGCCGCCCGCTTCGGCTTTATCGAGCCGGATCAGCTCAAGCGCTATGCCGACAAGACCTATGGCGGCGACATGGCCAGGGCGCGCCAGGACTGGAACGTCTTCTTCTTTGAAAACCATGAGGACGACGGCAACCTCATCGGCTTCTCCATCGATCAGGAGTCGGTGGAGCTCAACGCCTTCCTCGCCAAGGAGAAGCGCATCCTGGCCGACATGGCCGAGCTGCTCGGCAAGCCGGACGAGGCGAGCCGCTATCGCGAAGGGGCGACCCAGCTGGCCGATTACATCAACAGCTGCCTGTTCGATGAGGCCTCCGGCTTCTATTACGACCGCCAAATAGCCCAGGGGGATCTGCCCGACGCCAACGGCTGCGTCGGCAAGCTGTTGACCGCCCGCGGCCGTGGCCCGGAAGGGTGGAGCCCGCTCTGGGCCGAGGTGGCGGACAAGGAGAAAGCGGCGCGGGTGCGCGAGGTGATGCTCAATGCCCAGGAGTTCAACACCAGGGTGCCGCTCGGCACGGCGGCGCTGACCAACCCGGCCTACGACCCCGACATCTACTGGCGCGGCCGGGTCTGGCTGGATCAGTTCTACTTCGGGGTGAAGGGGCTGGAGAACTACGGCTATCGCAGCGATGCCCAACAGCTCGTCAACAAGCTGTTTGCCAACGCCGAGGGGCTGGCGGGCAGCGGCCCCATCCGCGAGAACTACAACCCGGAGACCGGCGCCATGCAGGGTGCCAGCAACTTCAGCTGGAGCTCGGCCCACCTCTACATGCTCTATCGCAACTTCCTGAAAACCGAGGGTTGATCCCTCTTTGCAGCCATGAGCCAACAAAAAGGCCTCCGCAATGGAGGCCTTTCTTATGGCGGCGCCACAGGTGGCGACTTACTTCACGGTCACCCGGGCAAACTTGCGCTTGCCAACCTGGTAGACGGCGGTACCGGCACCGATGAGTGCCTTGCCATCGTCCAGCTTCTCGCCATCCACCTTGACCGCGCCCTGCTTGATCATGCGCAGCGCTTCGGAGGTGGTGGCCACCAGATCGGCGTCTTTGAGCAGGTTGGCGATGGCCAGCCCTTCCCCTTCCAGTGCCAGCTCGACTTCCGGCATGTCGTCCGGAATGGCGTTCTTGGAGAAGCGCTGGGTGAAATCTTCGTGGGCCGCTTCAGCCGCCGCTTCATCGTGATAACGGGCGATGATCTCTTTGGCCAGCCAGATCTTCACGTCGCGCGGGTTGAGGGTGCCGGCAGCAATGCCCGCCTTGAACTCTTCGATTTCAGCCAGCGGACGGAAGGAGAGCAGCTCGTAGTAGTTCCACATCAGATCGTCGGTGATGGACATGATCTTGCCGAACATCTCCCCCGGGGCGTCGTGCACGCCGATGTAGTTGGCAGCGGACTTGGACATCTTCTTGACGCCGTCCAGGCCCACCAGCAGCGGCATCATCAGCACGCACTGGGTCGCCATGCCCGCATCTTTTTGCAGCTCGCGACCCATCAGCAGGTTGAACTTCTGATCGGTACCGCCGAGCTCGACGTCCGCCTTCAGCGCGACCGAGTCATAGCCTTGCAGCAGCGGATAGAGGAATTCGTGAATGGCGATGGACTGGCCGTTGCTGTAGCGCTTCTTGAAGTCGTCGCGCTCCATCATGCGGGCCACGGTCTGCTTGGCCGCCAGCTTGATCATGCCGGTCGCGCCCAGCTCACTCAGCCAGGTGGAGTTGTACTCGATGCGGGTCTTGGCCGGGTCGAGGATCTTGAACGCCTGCTCGGCATAGGTGAGGGCGTTGTGCTTGATGGCCTCTTCGGAGAGCGGCGGACGGGTGGCGTTCTTGCCGGAGGGGTCACCCACCATGGCGGTGAAGTCACCGATCAGCAGGATCACTTCATGGCCCAGATCCTGGAAGGTCTTCAGCTTGTTGAGGATCACGGTATGACCCAGGTGGATGTCCGGCGCGGTCGGATCCATCCCCAGCTTGATGCGCAGGGGGCGCCCTTCCTTCAACTTGGCGATCAGTTCTTCTTCAACCAGAATTTCTTCCGCTCCGCGCTTGATCTCGGCTAGCGCCACCTCGAGCTGGGACATTTTTTGACTCTCCAATCACGATTCCACAGGGCCAGACATATTACTGGAATGGCGGGCCAATTGGAAAGGCGGTAAACTCCGACCTTCTTCCGGGTTCAACTTTGTCAGCTTCTCATGGTCCTTTGGCACGCCTTCAACTCTCTCCCTCACTGGCACCGCAAGATGGTGCTGATCCTGAGCATCATGGTGATGATGCTGGCGGCCTGGCCGAGCGAACAGGCAGTCGCCACCCGGGTCGATGACAACGACAACGAACTGGCCGTCGAGCAGCAGGTCGACGAGGAGGCGCAGCTGGCACGGGCCGAGCCCGTCACCCCGCCCAAACCGCGCTATGTCACCAGACAGGTGAAGGTGCGCAGCGGCGACAACATGGGGGTCATCTTCCAGCGCCTGGGCCTCAGTACCACGGATCTGCACCTCATCGACCAGCTCGAGGGCACGGATACCCTGCGCCTGCTCAAACCCGGTCAGGAGCTCACCTTCAAGCTCACCAAGGGCGGCGAGCTGCACAGCCTCTATTACCCCCACAGCCTGGAGCAGGCGCTCAAGGTGAACCGCCGGGATGACGGCTTCGTGGCCAGGCCGGTGAAGATCGAGCTCGACACCCGCGAACAGGTGGCCCAGGGGGAAATCCGCTCCAGCTTCTGGGGCGCCGCCGTCGAAGCGGGCATGACGGAAGACCAGATCATGGATCTCGCCGCCATCTTCGGCTGGGACATCGACTTTGCCCAGGACCTGCAGCCGGGGGACAGCTTCCGGGTGGTCTACCAGGACAAATACCAGGATGACGAGCGGGTTGCCTCCGGCGACATCCTGGCCGCGGAGTTCGTCAACCAGGGGGCCATCTACCGCGCCGTGCTGAACACGGATGGCAACTATTACACCCCGGACGGCAAGGCGATGCGCAAGAGCTTCCTGCGCGCGCCGGTCAACTTCAAATACATCAGCTCCAACTTCAATCCGCGCCGCCTTCACCCGGTCACCGGCAAGGTGCGGCCCCACAACGGCATCGACTACGTGGCGCCGGTGGGGACCCCCATCATGGCGGCGGGCGGCGGCAGCGTGGTGGCCGCCGGCTACAACCAGTTCAACGGCAACTACGTCTTCATCAAGCACGCGGGCAACTACGTGACCAAGTACCTGCACCTCTCCAAGCGCACCGTCAACAAGGGGCAGCGAGTCAAGCAGGGGCAGACCATCGGCCTGCTCGGTGGCACCGGCCGGGTCACAGGCCCGCACCTGCACTATGAGTTCGTGGTGGGCGGCGTGCACAAGAACCCGCGCACCCTCAACCTGCCCCAGGCGGAGTCTCTCAGCGGGCGGGCGCTGGCCAACTTCAAGGCTCAGGCCATGCCCCAGCTGGCCAAGCTGGACAGCCCCGAGCTGCAACTGGCCAGAAACAAGGGCAACGGCGACGACAGCTGACCGCTGTCGGCCAAGGTGGAACACGGTATCAGACCGTTCCTCTGCATCACTGAAGAGGTGATGTCATGAGCGGGCCATATATCCGATTGATGCCGGGGACCAAGGCGGAACACGGCATCGGACGGTTCCTCTGCATCATTGAAAGGGGGTTGTCATGACGGAACGCTATATAGGCTTGATGTCCGGTACCAGCATGGACGGTATCGACGCCGTGCTGGTGACGATGGATAGGGAAGCGCTTCGAGTAGAGGCGGCGCTGTGCCATCCCTGGCCAGCGGAGACCGCCCACGAGCTGCACGCCCTCTGCACCCCGGGGGAGAACGAAATCGACCGCATGGGGGTCGCCGACAACCTGGTGGCCCGCGAATTTGCCGCCGCCACCCAGGCTTTGCTCGCCAAGGCGGCGCTGACTCCCAAGGAGATTCGCGCCATCGGCAGTCACGGCCAGACCATACGCCACCGCCCCCAGCTCGGCTTTACCCTGCAGATCGGCAACGCGGCCCTGCTGGCGGCCCTGACCGGCATCGACGTGGTGGCCGATTTTCGCACCATGGACATGGCCCTCGGCGGTCAGGGGGCGCCCCTGGTGCCAGCCTTCCATCAGGCGCTCTTTGCCCGCCCTGGCGCCCTTAGAGTGGTGCTGAACCTCGGCGGCATTGCCAATATCTCGGTGCTGCCCGGCCAGACCGACGGGGGGGCGGGTTCAGGGGTATATGGCTTCGATACCGGCCCCGCCAACACCCTGCTCGACGGCTGGTATCGCCGCCATCAGCCCCACGGTGGCAGCTATGATGCCGGTGGCCAGTGGGCCGCCAGCGGCAAGCTTATCCCTGCGCTGCTGGAGCAGTTGCTGGCTCACCCCTACTTCGCCGCCCCCGCCCCCAAGAGCACGGGGCGTGAGATGTTCACCCTCGACTGGCTCGACGGCGAGCTGGACGGCTGCGCATACGCCCCCGCTGATGTGCAGCGTACCCTGCAATCCCTCACCTGCCACAGCATCGCCCGCCAGTTGCCCACCCACAGTGATGCGCCAACCCGGCCCGAGCTGTTTGTCTGCGGCGGCGGCGCCCACAACGCCCCGCTGCTGGCGGAGCTTGCTGCCCTGCTGCCCGACTGGCATCTGACCAGCACCGCCCAGCTCGGCCTTGCACCGGACTGGGTGGAAGGGGCCGCCTTTGCCTGGCTGGCACAGCGCTTTATCCAGCGAAAGCCGGGCAACCTGCCTGCGGTGACCGGGGCGAGCCGCCCGGCGGTGCTGGGCGCCCTCTATCCCGCCTGAGCCGCTCCCCGAGCGCCCTCCCCTAATGAAACAAGCCCGAACAGGTGCACTTGATCGGGCTTGTTGTTATGCCTGGCGCCAGATGGCGCAGACCCGTCACTCTGTGCTCCCTACCCGAGCCGCTCTTTCAACCTGGCCGCCTGCGCCTTGAAGGTCTCATAATCGGCGACATGCCGACTCCTGGCGGCGGTGATCCACTGCACGCCCGTCTCGTCGGCGTGGGAAAATTCGATGCAAAACTCATATTTCGCGCTGGAGAGCAGCCCCATCAGGGCGCCAGACAGAAAACCCACCAGGGGCAGGAAGAGCACGATGAGCCAGTTGCCCGCCTGCTCGTAGGAAGGGGTGAAGTAAAAGAGCACACTGGAGGTGACCACTCCCAGCAACAAGGTCTTCTTGAGCCGATCCATCCAGCCGAGTGCTTTTACCTGCACGCCGACGATGCGGCCCAGATCGTAGCGATCCTTGTTCACCCTCAGTGTGTTGTCCGACTGTTCAATGGCAATGGCCATCCTGATACTCCGTCCTGTTGGCTATGGCGATAAGGGGTTGCCGTGGCGGCCCCGGATTGTGCATCCCGTGATCATGACAGGACCAGCGGCCAGCCACGGGGCGATGGGCGGCACCTCCCCCAACAGGAACACACGCTGCGCATGGTATCGTATGGCGCCAAACATCAAAAGACGTTCACATCAAAAGGCGAGGTGGATCACCTTCTATCCACCCTTGTCCCCCGTGCAGCCGTTGGCTTTTCTGGCCATCCTCTCATGGGCAAGGTAGCCGGGGGATCAGGGGTCAGTGAGATTACAGCCCCGTGATGACCCTCAGGAGGGGCGGGCCGATGGGATAGCGCCATGGGCCCGCACCTCGAGAGCACTCCCATGGCCCTAGAAGGCCCACTTCAGGAAGCGGTTTACCTGGCGCTTGACCGGTGCACAGAGCGGCGGTTTGGGAGGCTCCAGGTTGATCTGTCTGCGGCCCACCCTGGCTTCGCCCCGCAGCAAGATCTGGAGATAGTGGGGGTGCTGGCGCTGGATGAATCGAGAGATCTCATGGGCCCAGGGTTTGGGCACTCCCCACAGGGTCGAGGCCAGGGCGCCGACGATACAGAAGAAGGCGGGGTCGCGCATGCCCATCCTGACGCCATTCTCCAGCGCCTCCTTGAAGGAGCCCGAATGGGCGATGCAGGTCATCACATTGACCATGAAGGCGGCATAGTCATCTTCCCCGCCGTGGCCCACCCTGGCCACCAGCCCGGCCTGCGGCCTGTAGCCGAACTGGTGGCCGATGTGCTCAAGCACCGCATTGCGCTGGCGAATGACCTTGGCATAGAACATCAGCATGGCGGTGCAGTCGAGCGCCTGGCTCAAGGCCGCCTGATGGGGATGGGTCTGGGTGGGACGGGGGGTGGTCAGCAGCGCGATCTCCTCCGAGATGGCGAGCAGACCGATGGGCACCGCCGTGCTGATAAAGGCGAGATCGATGGCGATCGCCAGGTCCTGGCCCTCCTCCATCCGGCCAATGACCACCTGCTCGGCAAAGAGGCGACGCTGGCGCTCGATAAAGGCGCCATAGATCAGGGCCCTGAACTTCTTCTGGGGATAGGGGGTATCGAGCAGGGTCTCCATGGTCAGGATGGCGGCACCGGTGCGACCGCGCAGTTGATAGTCGGGGGCGAGGGGGAAGTGCTTGCCTAGGCGGGGGGGTGGCCGAAACCCGCTGGTGCGGCTGTACATGTCACCCAGAATGAATCCAAGCATAAAACCTCCGAAGTCAGATGACGGGGATCGCGATGCGATCGCATGTGCCACTCCCGGGCAGATGAGTGCCGATCCGTGCTGCTCGTCGGCAGGGTCCCTGATTTCATTATTAATCATACAGTTAATAATCCACCCAAACCCCGACCCAGGTCGCAATAACGTCAGTTGATGACAAAAAACACAAATAAGGGTGGTGCGGGGAAGATGAGCCGGCTGCATCGCAAGGAGTGCGGGATACGCCAGGGCGGCAAAGCAGGGCGGACTCCGGGGCCCCCTCACAGGGAGGGTCATGACAGGAGTGATATGCATCGGGGGGCGGCAAGTCGGGGCAGGCAAGGGGAAGGCCCCCTCCCCTTGCTTATGAGCCCTGCTGGCGGGCTGCGTTCGCGCCGCTGAAAAGATATGGCATAGGCGGTGTGGCGACCCGCCCATGTCAGCCTCCGCCGCAGGGGCTAAAAAGCGCCCTCTCTTTCTCCCGTATTTATGTCATGAACTGTGGCCATGCAAAGAGGATGAATGTTATTTCAGTGTGCTCGCCGCAGCATATTTTGGCGGCGCTGAACAGTGCATCGAGAGAGCGATAAATAGATAGCTATGCAAAACCGGGAGAATAAGCTGCAATTTCGCCAAAAGTATTAACGGGGGATTCACAGGCTGTAACCCTGATGCGCGACAATATGGCGCTATCTGGTTCCACTTTCATGGTAAAGCGGGATCATCATCACCTTTATTTGCCATACCCGTCATGAATTGAATCGCAAAATGAATATATTTCACTCTGTTGAGCCACTTCATAGAAACAGGATCCCGGTTTGCATCCCCGGATAACCGCCCCCTAGAATTCTCCCGTCTGAATCATCAGGCCAACTTCTCTCCCTTGTCTGTTGCACGCGCTGTCTGCATCGAAACAGGGCTCGACACTGTGATGATCGTTCTCCTTTTCTCCGTCGCCCTGCGGCGGGAACGGGCAACTGTTGCCGCAACATCACGAGTCATCAGCGTGCCGTATTCGGCCAGGGAAGAACAATGCGGCCCGGACCCTACATCAAAAACGAAAAAGGAGTATCGCCATGAGTGGTACCATCATCAAGTCAGCCAGAAATACCCCCAATGCGCCTCAGGATCTGGGGCCCTATACCCAGAGCGTGGCCTTCTCCCACTACAACAATATTGCCGCCCAGCTCCCGGTCGATCCGAAAACGGGCGCGCTGGTCGCAGGGGATATCCAGGCGCAGGCCAGACAGTGTCTCACCAATATCCAGGCCATCGTCCAGAGCGTTGGCCACGGCATGGAGGACATGGTGAAGGTGACCCTGTTCCTCGCGGACATCGCCGACCTCGATGCCGTCAACGCCGTCTATCGGGAATTCTTCCCCCACTCGCTGCCGACCCGCACAGTGCTCGCCGTCGCCAGTCTGCCGCTCGGCGCCAGGGTGCAGATGGACGCCCTGCTCTCCAACGGGGAAGGCACCTTCCCCCAGGCCCCCTGCCCGCTGCTCAAGATCTCCCGAAACAGCGACCGCGCCCCGCAGGATCCGCTCTCCAGCCAGAGCGTCGCCTTCTCCCATTACAACAATATCGGTGCCCAGCTGCCCCTCGACCCCGCCTCCGGCGCCCTGGTTGACGGTGGCATTCGTGAGCAGGCGGCCCAGTGCCTGCGCAATATCAAAACCGTGCTGGAGAGCATCGACGTGCCCTTCGACGACATCGTCAAGGTGACTGTCTATCTGACCAATCTGGCGGATCTCGACGCCGTCAACGAGGTTTACACCACCTTCTTCCCGGACTCCGCCATCGCCCGTGCCGTCGCCTATCTGCCCGCCCGCTCTGTGGTTAGTGCCGCCGCCCTGCCCATGGGGGCACGGGTGCAGATGGATGCGGTCATCTCCCACGGTGACGGCACCCCGCCCCAGCTGGTGGAAGACAGACACAATCTGGTGATCCGTGCCCGCAATACCGACAAGGCACCGAGAAACCCGCTGCATACCCAGAGCGTCGCCTTCTCCCACTACAACCATATCGCCGGCCAGTTGCCGCTCGACATGACCACCGGCAAGGTGCTGACCGGTTGCGTCAAGGAGCAGACCGCCCAGTGCCTCGGCCATATCAAGACTATTGTGGAGAGCATCGGCCATGTGATGGACGATATCGTCAAGGTCAATATCCAGGTGAAGAACATCGCGGATCTGGCGGACGTGGATGCCATCTACGCCAAATATTTCCCGGGCTATCTGCCTGCCCGCACCGTATTCGGGGTAAGCGAACTGCCCGCCGGCGCCTTGGTGCAGATGGATGCGGTGATGTCCAATGCGGAAAGCACCCCGCCGCAGGTGTAAATTACTATATTTAAAATAAAAAACACCGGCCTATTGCCGGTGTTTTTCTTACTGGATAATGAACCATTTTAGATATTCTGACGGTTATTCAATTCTACCGCCCGTGCATGTCTAGCTTCAATCTCAGCTTGACGATCTTTTGAACTAAAAACATCAACGCCTATTCTATCGCGGCTTAATTTAATGCCTCGTCCAATCTGTTCTCGGATTTTCTTTATTTCATTAGCGATGTTATGAAGATCATCTCCACCAAGCTCACTAATCCCTTCAAACTGGGCGAAGTCAATTACAAAAGCATTACTATAAGGAGTACCCTCTACATCTTCGAAATAGATAGCCATATGTAAATACTGTTTAAATACAGCGCCTTCAACTTCACCACCAAGATCAATAAAGCTAAATAAATAGCTAGAAATTTCTTGTCCTATTCCCATGGATTGCAAGCCTTGGTTAAAAAGTGCGACCCTCTTAAATTTATCAACGATAGGGTCTCGCTCTTCCTTTATCTCATTCCCAATTCTGTCATAAAACCGAAAGGATATATTTCTAGCTATACCTTTCCCAAGATTATGAATCTTAACATTTACAAAGTTCATTCCAACATGGCTGCCCTCTAATTGAACCCCAACATTAGGCCTGATGTTTTCTCGCCTAACATCCTCCAATTGTTTTATTTGGGCCTCTCTCAGATACCAAGTTTCTTTAGCTAAAATAAAAGTCAGTATCGCAATAGCCACGGTAGCAATTGCTGAGATCCAAGAGGAAATTGAATCAGCTGTTAGTGATGAATTACCTTGTAGATGATTCCCTACAACAAGCCCAAGAATAAACAGAAGTGGCGCGACAACAACCATACTAGTTACAAATAGTGGAATAAGACTCCTTTCATTCGAAGCTTCGCTCGACATTATCTTACCTTCTATCTATATCAACAATGAGAAAATAATACTATCGAATACAGATGAATAAGAGAAGATTGCTTTCCACGTTATTTTTACACCACGTTGTAAACTAATGCCCGTCAATCATTCTAACCTCGGATAAAACGGCATATCTTTTATGCGATTTTCATTCCAATAAAAAACGCCCCCCATCTTGCGATGGAGGGCGTTTTATCGTTCTGGCTATTGAGCCTAAGCGGCCCAATTATCAGCTATTACAGGGACTCTGCGGTCGCAACCACGTTTTCCACGGTAAAGCCGAATTCCTTGAACAACAGATCGGCCGGGGCGGACTCACCGAAGGTGCGCATGCCGATGATCTTGCCGCCAAAGCCCACGTACTTGTACCAGTAGTCGGCGATGCCCGCTTCGATGGCCACACGCTTGGTGACGGCGGCAGGCAGGACGGACTCCTTGTACTCGGCGGACTGGGCATCGAACACGTCGGTAGACGGGATGGAGACCACGCGCACGGCACGGCCCTTGGCAGTCAGCTGCTCATAGGCAGCCACGGCCAGCTCCACTTCGGAACCGGTGGCGATCAGGATCAGCTCCGGGGTACCGGCGCAATCCTTCAGCACGTAACCACCCTTGGCGGCATCGGCCAGTTGCTGGGCGGTGCGGTCCATCTGGGCCAGGTTCTGACGGGAGAAGATCAGGGAGGTCGGGCCGTCGGTACGCTCGATGGCGTGTTTCCAGGCGATGGCGGACTCTACCTGGTCACACGGGCGCCAGGTGCTCATGTTCGGGGTCAGACGCAGGGAGGCGATCTGCTCGACCGGCTGGTGAGTCGGACCATCTTCACCCAGACCGATGGAGTCGTGGGTGTAGACGAAGATGGCGCGCTGCTTCATCAGGGCGGCCATGCGCAGGGCGTTGCGGGCGTACTCCATGAACATCAGGAAGGTGGCGCCGTAGGGGATGAAACCACCGTGCAGGGCGATGCCGTTCATGATGGCGGACATGCCGAACTCGCGCACGCCGTAGTGGATGTAGTTGCCTGCGGCGCTCTCGGGAGTCAGGGACTTGGAGCCGGACCACATGGTCAGGTTGGACGGCGCGAGATCCGCGGAGCCGCCCATGAATTCCGGCAGCAGCTTGCCGAAGGCTTCCAGAGAGTTCTGGGACGCTTTACGGGTCGCGATCTTGGCCGGGTTGGCCTGCAGGGTTTCAATGATCTTGGCGGATTCAGCAGCCCAGTTGGCCGGCAGCTCGCCAGTGGTACGGCGCTTGAATTCGGCAGCCAGGGCCGGGTGAGCGGCTTCATAGGCGGCGAACTTGGCAGCCCAGTCGGATTCGAGCTTGGCGCCCTTCTCCTGACCGTTCCACTCGGCGGCGATGTCGGACGGGATGACGAACGGCGCGTGGTCCCACTTCAGGAAGGCACGGGCGGCGGCGATCTCGTCGTTGCCCAGCGGTGCGCCGTGGCAGTCGTGGGAGCCGGACTTGTTCGGGGAACCGTAGCCGATGATGGTGCGGCAGCAGATCAGGGTCGGCTTACCGGTCTCGGCCTTGGCGGCTTCGATGGCAGCGTTGATGGCTTCCGGGTTGTGACCGTCAACGGCCGGGATGACGTGCCAGCCGTAGGCTTCGAAGCGCTTGGGAGTGTCGTCGGTGAACCAGCCTTCTACGTGACCGTCGATGGAGATGCCGTTGTCATCCCAGAACGCGATCAGCTTGCCCAGACCCAGGGTGCCGGCCAGGGAGCAGGCTTCGTGGGAGATACCTTCCATCAGGCAGCCGTCACCCATGAAGGCGTAGGTGTAGTGGTCGACGATGTCGTGACCCGGCTGGTTGAACTGCTCGGCCATGGCCTTCTCGGCGATCGCCATGCCCACGGCGTTGGTGATGCCCTGACCCAGCGGACCGGTGGTGGTTTCAACGCCCGGTGCATAACCGTACTCCGGGTGACCCGGGGTGCGAGAGTGCAGTTGGCGGAAGTTTTTCAGATCGTCGATGGAGAGGTCATAACCGGAGAGGTGCAGCAGGGAGTACAGCAGCATGGAGCCATGGCCGTTGGAGAGGATGAAACGGTCGCGGTCGGCCCACTTGGGGTTGTTCGGGTTGTGTTTGAGGTGGCTGCGCCACAGCACTTCAGCGATATCCGCCATTCCCATGGGGGCGCCCGGGTGACCGGAGTTGGCTTTTTGAACGGCATCCATACTCAATGCACGAATGGCATTGGCAAGCTCTTTACGAGAAGGCATCTGTATCTCCTGCGATTGCTTCATTTGATGGCCAAGATTAAGGCGCGTTATTGTCCCAGCAGGGGGCGCGGCGTGCAAATATTATCTGGGCGAATAAAGTGGCTTTGGGAGCACAATCGCTTTTCTGGGCGGGGAAAACGATTCAATCCGCCCCCTGCCTTACCTCCATGGAGGTGGATCCCTTCCCCGTCCCGCCCCGGGCGGCTCCACCCCCAAATAGTGCTGGCAATCACCGGATGACCTATTTAAAATAGACGTCCAGATGTAGATACCTCTACAGTCATCCTGTCATTATCCGGTTATGGCCAAGGCGATAACCCTTACGAATCGAGAACCAAACATGGCAAAGCTGTTTACTTCCGAGTCGGTCTCCGAAGGCCATCCCGATAAAATCGCCGACCAGATCTCCGATGCGGTGCTGGACGCCATCCTGCAGCAGGACACCAAGGCGCGCGTCGCCTGCGAAACCCTGGTCAAGACCGGCATGGTGATGGTAGCCGGCGAAGTGACCACCTCTGCCTGGGTCGACATCGAACAGATCGTGCGCGACACCGTGCGCGAGATTGGTTACACCCACTCCGACATGGGCTTCGACGCCGACTCCTGCGCCGTGCTGAACGCCATCGGCAAACAGTCTCCGGACATCAACCAGGGCGTCGACCGTACCGACCCGCTGGAGCAAGGTGCCGGTGACCAGGGCCTGATGTTCGGCTACGCCACCAACGAAACCGACGTGCTGATGCCCGCGCCCATCACCTACTCCCACCTGCTGGTGAAGCGTCAGGCAGAAGTGCGCAAGAACGGCACCCTGCCGTGGCTGCGTCCGGACGCCAAGAGCCAGCTGACCTTCGCCTACGACGACGCAGGCAAGATCCTGGGTGTCGATGCCGTGGTGCTCTCCACCCAGCATTGCGACTCCATCAGCCACAGCGATCTGGTGGAAGCGGTGCGCGAAGAGATCATCAAGCCGGTGCTGCCGGCCGAGTGGATCAACAAGGACACCAAGTACTTCATCAACCCGACCGGCCGTTTCGTCATCGGCGGCCCCATGGGTGACTGCGGTCTGACCGGTCGCAAGATCATCGTTGACACCTACGGCGGCATGGCCCGTCACGGTGGTGGCGCCTTCTCCGGCAAGGATCCGTCCAAGGTGGACCGCTCCGCCGCCTACGCCGCCCGCTACGTGGCCAAGAACATCGTGGCCGCAGGTCTCGCGGATCGCTGTGAAGTGCAGGTCTCCTACGCCATCGGCGTGGCCGAGCCCACCTCCATCAGCGTCGAAACCTTCGGCACCGGCAAGGTGGCCGAAGCCCTGCTGGTCAAGCTGGTGCGCGAGTTCTTCGAGCTGCGCCCCTATGGTCTCATCGAGATGCTGGATCTGAAGCGCCCGATCTACCAGGCAACCGCCGCTTACGGCCACTTCGGCCGCGACGAGTTCCCCTGGGAGAAGACCGACAAGGCCGAGCTGCTTCGCGCTGCCGCCGGCCTGTAAGGCTCGAGGTTGTGATAAAAGGGGAGCCTGGCTCCCCTTTTGCTTTTGTGTCCGTCCCGAGGATCCCATGCCTGCCACTGCTACCCGGCTTGACCCCGCCCTCATCGAGATGCTGCTCGCGCGCGTCGAGGCCTGCTTTGTGCAGGCTGAAACGCGCCTTGGCCGCACCTTTCCCCGCCCGCAAGTCCATTGCAACATGCGGGGCCGGGCGGCAGGGTCTGCGCGGCTGCAAACCTGGGAGCTGCGTTTCAATCCGGCGCTCTATCAGGCCAATCAGCAGGCATTTCTCAGGGAAGTAGTGCCCCACGAGGTGGCGCACCTGCTGGTCTATGCGCTCTGGGGAGAGGGGCGCGGCAAGAGCCGGGTACTGCCCCACGGTCGCCAGTGGCAGTCGGTGATGCGGGAGCTGTTCGGTCTCGAACCCAGCACCACCCACAGCTTCGATCTGGGGGTGCTGGCCCAGCGCACCTTCGTTTATGCCTGCGCCTGCCAGCAGCATCCCCTCTCGGTGCGCCGCCACAACAAGGTGATACGCGGCGAGGCCCGCTATCACTGCCGCCGCTGTCGCCAGCCCCTGGTGTGGCAGCGCGACACGACGGCGGATTGAGTCACCCCGTGTCGCGCTCCTGTGATAGGGTGCGCGCTTACTTCATTCAACTGTCTCATTGCCAAGGATATTCATGTTTCGCCCTCTGCTCTCCCTCTGCCTGGCCCTGCTGGTCAGCGCCCCGGCCCATGCCGACAACATCCAGACCTTTCGCGCCGCCAAGCAGGATCTGAACAAGCTCTACCAGAGCCACCCCGTCACCTTCTACTGCGGCTGCAACATCAAGTTCAGCGGCAAAAAGATGGCCCCCGACTGGGAGAGCTGCGGCTACCTGCCGCGCAAGCAAGCCGAGCGGGCCTCCCGCATCGAATGGGAGCACGTGGTGCCCGCCTGGGAGTTCGGCCACCAGCTCCAGTGCTGGCAGGACGGGGGTCGCAAGAATTGCGGCAAGAGCGACGAGTTCAACAGGATGGAGGGAGACATGCACAACCTCTTCCCCGCCATCGGCGAGGTGAACGGTGATCGGGCGAACTTCCGCTTCAGCGACTGGAACGGCAAACCGAACCAGTACGGCAAGTGCCAGATGCTGGTGGACTTCAAGGAGCGCCAGGTGCAGCCGCCCAAGGGGCCGGTGCGTGGCCAGATCGCCCGCGCCTACCTCTACATGAGCCAGCAGTACGGACTGCGTCTGGCGGCCCAGCAGCGCAAGCTTTACGAAGCCTGGGACAGGCAGTATCCGGCTGATCGCTGGGAGTGCGAGCGCAACCGCCGTATCGGCAAGCTGCAGGGCAATACCAATCCCTTCATTGAAAAGCAGTGCCAATAACCCCATTTGACCAGGGAGGGGGAGCGTCCCCCTCCTCCTGAATCCCTTCACTCTCTGTCTCGCGAGCCTTGCTCGCCGCCGTGCAGTAGGGTATTGAAGGGTTTCCAAGCAAGAGACTGACTATCAGCCATGCGCATTCCACGTATCTATGAACCGGCCAGCCTGCAGGTTGGCCAGACCCTCGCCCTGTCGGAAGACGGTGCCAATCACATCGGCCGCGTGCTGCGCATGCAGCCGGGCCAGCAGCTCGAGCTGTTCAACGGCGACGGCCACCAGTACCCCGCCACCATCACCAGTGTGGGCAAGAAGTCCGTTGAGGTGACCATCGACAGTTGCGAGACCCGCTCGGTGGAGTCCCCGCTCGCCATCCACCTGGGTCAGGTGATCAGCCGCGGCGACAAGATGGACTTCACCATCCAGAAATCGGTGGAGCTCGGCGTCACCTGCATCACGCCCCTCTTCTCCGAGCGCTGCGGCGTCAAGCTGCCCGCCGATCGGCTGGAGAAAAAGCGCGAGCAGTGGCAGAAGGTGGTGATCAGTGCCTGCGAGCAGTGCGGCCGCAATACCGTGCCCGAGGTGCGCATGCCGATGGAGCTGGACGCCTGGCTGGCGGAAGAGACTCAGGAGCTCAAGCTCAACCTGCACCCGCGCGCCCCTTACAGTATCAACACCCTGCCCATCCCCGAGCACGGCGTGCGCCTGCTGATCGGCCCGGAAGGGGGCTTGTCCGGCGACGAGATCGCCCGTACCGTGCAGGAAGATTTCAAAGAGATGCTGCTGGGGCCGCGGGTGCTGCGCACCGAAACCGCCGCCCTGACGGCGATTACTGCGCTTCAGTGCCGCTTTGGCGATCTGGCCTGACAGCCGACCCCACCCCGGCCCTCCCCTTCGCAGGGGAGGGAGCAACAGGCCCCTCCCCCTTGTGAAGGGGGAGGCAGGGAGGGGTCATCACATCCAATCGAGCCATTAGGAAGGAAACTCGGATGACCATTAAACTCGGCATCGTGATGGACCCCATCTCGGCCATCAACATCAAGAAGGACTCCAGCTTCGCCATGCTCGAAGAGGCGCAAAAGCGCGGCTACGAGCTGTTCTATCTGGAGATGAAGGATCTCTACATGGAGGCCGGTCGCGCCTTCGGTACCATGCGTCCGCTCACCGTCAAATATGACTATGCCGACTGGTACACGCTGGGCGAGGTGGTGGATCAGCCGCTCTCCAGCCTGGACGTGATCCTGATGCGCAAGGATCCCCCCTTCGACACCGAGTTCATCTACGCCACCTACATGCTGGAGCGGGCCGAGGATGAGGGCTGCCTCATCGTCAACAAGCCCCAGAGCCTGCGCGACGCCAACGAGAAGCTCTACACCGCCTGGTTTGCCGAGCACACCCCGACCACGCTCGTCACTCGCAGAGCAGACAAGCTGCGGGCTTTCCACGCCAAGCACAAGGACGTCATCCTCAAGCCGCTGGACGGCATGGGCGGCGCCTCCATCTTCCGCATGAAGGAGGATGACGCCAACGTCGGCGTCATCATCGAAACCCTGACCGCCCACGGCAGCCAGTACTGCATGGCGCAGACCTATCTGCCCGCCATCAAGGATGGCGACAAGCGGGTGCTGGTGGTGGACGGTGAACCGGTTCCCTACTGCCTGGCCCGGATCCCGGCCCAAGGGGAGACCCGTGG
Organism: Aeromonas sp. R7-1; assembly: GCF_040908115.1. Lineage (NCBI taxonomy): Bacteria > Pseudomonadati > Pseudomonadota > Gammaproteobacteria > Aeromonadales > Aeromonadaceae > Aeromonas > Aeromonas sp. R7-1. Next base: position 108,933 of record NZ_JBFODD010000064.1, read on the forward strand.
CAACCTGGCGGCCGGCGGCCGTGGTGAGGCCCGCCCCTTGAGTGACGCGGACTGGGCCATCGCCCGCGCGGTAGGCCCGACCCTGAAAGAGAAGGGGCTCATCTTCGTCGGCCTCGACATCATCGGCGATCGCCTGACCGAGATTAACGTCACCAGCCCGACCTGCATCCGCGAGATAGAGGCGACCTTCGACGTCTCCATTACCGGCATGCTGATGGACGCCATCGAGCGCCGGCTGGGCCGCTGACCCCTTCCCCAGCGACCCGTTGCCGCAGCGAGGAAACACACACAAGGGACCGTGAAGGCCCCTTTGACTGCCGGCAAAAAGCGGTTTTGCCCGCCGCCATCAACTGCCATAATCACCCCAAATACCTTTGCACGCTAAGAGATACATACGCTCCATGCAAACACTGCAAAATCACTTTCTGCTCGCCATGCCGAGCCTCACGGACGCCTATTTCCAGCGCTCCCTGGTCTATCTGTGCGAACACAGCAGCGAAGGCGCCATGGGACTGGTGGTCAACATTCCGGTTGACATGTCCCTGGACGCCATGCTGACCAAGCTCAACCTCAATCCCCCCGCCACCGCCGAGATGAAACAGCCGGTGTTGCAGGGGGGACCGGTGCACGGGGATCGCGGCTTTGTGCTGCACAGCTTCCGCCCGGGCTTCAACTCCACCCTGCAGGTGAGCGACGAGATGATGGTCACCACCTCCAAGGACATCCTGGAGACCCTGGGCACCGACGAGGCGCCGGACCACTGGCTGGTGGCGCTCGGTTACGCCGGCTGGAGTGCAGGCCAGCTCGAGCAGGAGCTGGTGGATGGCGCCTGGCTGGTGATCCCCCCCAATCCCAAGCTGGTCTTCGATACCCCCATCCACCTGCGCTGGCAGCAAGCCGCCGCGAGCATTGGGGTCAACCCTCTGCACCTCTCCAGCCAGGTGGGCCATAGCTGACACCCCGGACCTCCCCTCCGGGGGAGACGGCACGCTCTCCCCCCACGAGCAGGGGGAGACAGGGAGGGGGCTTCCCCCTTCATTTATCCATCCATTTCGAGGAGACCCCATGTCATCACGCAGCATCATGGGCTTTGACTACGGCACCAAGAGCATCGGTGTCGCCATCGGCCAGGAGCTCACGGGCAGCGCCCGCCCCCTTCGCTCCCTCAAGGCCAACGACGGCATCCCCAACTGGGACGAGATAGAGAAGCTGATCAAGGAGTGGCAACCGGATCTGCTGATCGTCGGTCTGCCCCTCAACATGGATGGCACGGACCAGGAGATCACGGTGCGGGCTCGCAAGTTCGGCAATCGCCTGCACGGTCGCTTCGGCAAGCCGGTGGAGTTCAAGGACGAGCGGCTCACCACCACGGATGCCCGCGCCCGCCTGTTTGAACGTGGCGGCTACAAGGCGCTGGACAAGGGGAGCGTGGACGGCGTCTCCGCCCAGCTCATCGTCGAAGCCTGGATGGAAGAGCAGTACGACTAAACCGGGGTGCCTCCTCCCCCTTGCTTCTCTTTCACCGCCCCGCTCTCCATGGGCCCGCCCCAGGCAAAACGCGTCATCCCCGCCGCGGCCAGGCCATAGAGCCGCCGGATCTCCCCCCGCAACCACATCACCTTGGCATCCTGATTGTGGCGCTTGTGCCACAGCAGGATGAAGGCGATCTCCAGCTGGGCATAGAGAGACTCTTCCAGCGGCAACGGCATGGGGATGAGGTCGGGGTGATGTCTGGCGGCATAGTCCGCGCAATATGAAGGCACCACGGCGATCAGCTCGTGGCTCTTTTGGGCGGCGATATGCAGCGCCTGCTCGAAGCTCGCCACCATGATGGGCACCTGCCGCCTGTGGCCTTCGTCCTCCAGCAGATCATCCAGTGCCCAGCTGTCGCTGGCCTCCCACACCACGCTCACCTGGGGGCAGGCCAGAAAGCGGGTCAGCGACCACGTCTGCCCGAGCAAGGGGTGATCCTTGCGCAGGAACACCACGGGACGATCGCAGAACAGCACCTCATGATCGATGTAATAGGGCAGCCGGTTGACCCTGGCATGGGAGCGGCCGTGGGTCTCCCGGGCACAGAAGCCGAGATCCGCCTCCCCGTTGACGATGTCGTTGAGAGAGTGGTGATCCCAGCCCAGCATCCTGACCACGGAGTGGGGGTACTTCTGGTAGATGGTCGTGGGCAGCTCGCTCAGGAAGCTGATGCCAAAGGGGGACTCCATCACCAGACTGAAGCGGGCCCCCTCGGGGATCGCCTCGCTGTTGAGGGTGCTGATGCTCTCGGTGAGCTGGAACCAGGTCTTGAGCTCCTCTGCCAGGGTCAGGGAGAGATTGGTCGGCTGCAAGCCCTGGCGCACGCGCACGAAGAGGGGGTCCCCGAACCAGTCCCGCAGCTTGCCGAGCGCCTTGCTCACCGCCGACGGAGTGACACACAGCTTCTTGGCCGCCCCCGCCACGCTGCGCTCCTGCATCAGGTGCCTGAAGACCACCAGCAGGTTCAAATCGAGTTCACCCAGATTGCGCATCGCTTCTCTCCTATCCCCGAGCCCGGACTCGCCGTACCGCACGCCATGGTAGCAGCACCTTGACCACCAGGTAACCGAGCAGCGCCAGCAGGAGTGCCAGGATCAGCATCCAGAGCGCAGGCATCCCCAGATGGCCCATCCCCCAGATGAAGAGCCCGGACAACCCTATCTGTATGATGCAGAGCAGGGCACTGGCCGATGCGACCTGATCCCCGCACACATCCAGCGCCTCCCCCATCGCCACCCCGAACCCGCAGGAAAACCCGATGCAGACCAGGGCCCCCCCCGCCAGCAGCCAGGACAGGCCACCTTCGGGCCCGCTGCTGCACAGCAGGGCGAGCAAGGCCAGCAGGTAGGCGAGATGGGAGAGCGCCAGCACCCTTGCCTTGCCGAACCAGCGCAGCAGCAAGGGGGTCAGGAAGGAAGCGGACATGCTCACCCCGGCCATCGCCATCATCAGCCGGGTGTACTGCTCGGGAGGCAGGCCGAACGTGGTCATCAGGACGAGGGGCGAGACGCTCACATAGACCAGGATGGCGGTCACGCTGGCGCTGGTCAGCAAGGCGCGCAGCATGAAGGGGGCCATGCCCAGCAGGACCAGCGGCGATGCCCCCGCAGGCTGGCGGGTGGGGCGGGTCTCCTTGAGCAGTCGCAGGTTGACCAGGGCGCTGATGGCGGCCACCAGCGCCATGCCCACGAAGATGCCGCGCCACTCGAAGTGCGACAGGATGAGATAACCGAGTACGGGAGCCAGCACCGGAATGACGCAGATCACGCCGTTGATGAGGGAGAGAGCCATCGCGAGGCGCGCCTGGCTCAGCACATCCCGCAGCACGGTGAAGGTCATGATGTAGAGCGCTCCAGCGCCCACCCCTTGCCAGAAACGCCCCAGATAAAACTGGGCGATGCCGGTTGCCTCCGCCGCCACCAGGGAGGCGACCACGAAGATGAGGGCGCCCCCCAGCACCACGGGGCGCCTGCCATGGCGATCCGCCAGCATGCCCCCCGGCAGCACGGTAGCCGCCATGCCCAGCAGATAGATGGAAAAAGCGGTGTGGATCTGCGCCTCGCTCCCCTGCAGGGTTTGCGCAATGCGGGGGACGGCCACCAGATAGAGATCGATCCCGAGGGGATAGAGGATGATCATCAGAAAAGTACACAGCAGAAACATACCCATGAAGGCTCCATAGCAGCAGGTTTCACCATCACAGGTGCGCTGTCAGCGAGATTGACAACTCAATCCTGCAAAAGCAGAGGAAGATGCCGGGCACTATAGAGCGGGTGGCCTGCCGGGGCCTAGTGACGAGATGGCACTCGGTGGATGCCAATCCGGACATCTCCCGCAGGAGAGGCCCGGATTGGCATGCTCATCGACCCGCCCCCTGCCAGGTCGCCCTTGAGGGGTCGGGTCCGAGGTAACGGGCACGCCGTGATGCGACGTGCCCTCAAGGCTCAGCGACGGCGCACCATTACCTGGCCAGTTGCGTCAGGATGGCGTGGGCCGCTTTCACCCTGGCCGGGATAGGATAGTTGCGGTTGGCCAGCATGACGATGCCGATCCCTTTGGCCGGCACGAAGGCCACATAGGCGCCGAAGCCGCTGGTCGAGCCGGTCTTGTTGAAGAGCATCTGGCTCCCCGACTCCCGGGGCGCCGCCGTCGGATTGGCTTCGAGGATCACCTTGGCCGAATTGCCCGCCAGCAATGTCTGCTCGCTGACGGGATAGGCGTAACTCTCCCAACCCAGTCCCTGGGTCATCCCGCCTACCGAGTAGTGCCCTTTGTGGGTCAGGGAGATGGCCTGCTGCAACGCCTTGTCATCAACCCCGCTGATGTTGGCCTTCACAAAGCGCAGCAGATCCGCCGAGCTGGTCTTGATGCCGTAGGCCTCGTCCGCCAGCATGCCGGGGCTGACCCTGATGGGCTTGTCCTCTTTCGAATAGCCATAGGCATAACTCGCCATGGCCTGCTTCGGCACATTGACATAGGTGTGGTGCAGGCCAAGCCCCGGCAGGAGCGTCTGCTCCATCAACTGGGCAAACGGCTGCTTCAGGCTGCTCGCCGCCAGGTGGCCGAACAGCCCTATGCTGGGGTTAGAGTACTGGCGATGGGAACCCGGCGAGTAGGCTGGGGTCCACTGGCGGTAGTAGGCCTGCATCTTCTCGAGCGAATCCACCTCCTCGGGGAATTGCAGCGGCAAGCCGCCCGCGCTGTAGGTAGCCAGCTCCCCCATGGTGATGCTGTCAAAGGCGGATCCCTTGAGCCAGGGGGCGTGCCGGCTCGCCTTGTCATCCAGTTGCATCGCTCCCTTGACCACCGCATAGGCTCCCAGGGTCGCGGTCAGGGGCTTGCTCACGGAGCCTATCTCGAACAGGGTCTGCTCGCTGACACCGACCGCGCGCTCCCGATCGGCCACACCGTAGTTGAAATAGTGGGCCTTGCCATCCTTGAGCACGGCCACCGCCATGCCCGGGATCCTGTGCTCCTTGAGCAGCGGCTGGATGCTGGCATCCACCACGGGGCGCAGGGGATCGACCGGTGAAGTCTCACCTGCATGGGCCAGACCGGCCCACATCAGGGTGGCCACGGCCCCCCACAGGATGGATTGTCGTTGTTGCATTGCATGTCTCCTGACTGTCGTTAGCAAGGTATCGCCATGGCGGCGACTGATGAGCCCAGCATAGTCCCGCAAGGTGTGCTGCCGATGAGGCTCTGTGAAGTCTGTGTGAAGCCACCCCTCTTTTTACCCATGAAAAAGGGGAGCCATGGCTCCCCTTCAATCACCTTGCAACGCGGGCTTATTTCTTGCCCGGGTTGTCCCAGATCCCCTCTTCCAGCTGGCTGCGCAGCTCCGGGTATTTGTTGGCATCGAAGGTCGGCACGCGGCCCAGCTTGAGCTGGTCGTTGTAGTCCTTGGCCAGCTTGATGGCGACGCCGGAGAGCAGCAGGATGGCCACCAGGTTGACGATGGCCATCAGCCCCATGGAGACATCCGCCAGAGCCCACACGGTCGGCAGCTCGCCCACGGAGCCGAACATCACCATGCCCAGCACGAACATCCGGAACAGCATCAGGCCGCCCTTGTGGTTGTGCTCGAGGAACACCAGGTTGGTCTCCGCATAGGAGTAGTTCGCCACGATGGAGGTGAAGGCGAAGAAGAAGATGGCCGCTGCGATGAAGATGTTGCCACCGCCGCCCACCTGGGAGGAGAGCGCACGCTGGGTCAGCTCGACACCGGTCACGCCGGAACCCGGCTCGAACTGGCCGGACATCAGGATGATGGCGGCAGTACAGGTACAGATGACGATGGTATCGAGGAAGACCCCCAGCATCTGCACATAACCCTGGGAGGCCGGGTGCGGCGGATAGGGGGTGGCGGTGGCGGCAGCATTGGGGGCAGAGCCCATGCCCGCCTCGTTGGAGAAGAGGCCGCGCTTGATGCCGTTGATCATCGCCTGGGAGATGGCATAGCCCATGGCGCCGGAACCCGCCTGCTCGATGCCGAACGCAGACTTGATGATCAGGGCCAGCACGCCGGGCAGCTCGCTGATGTTCATGGCCACCACGAACAGCGCCATCAGGATGTAGGCGAGCGCCATGAAGGGCACCACCAGCTCGGCGAAACGGGCGATGCCGCGGATGCCGCCGAAGATGATGAGGCCGGAGAGCACCACCAGGGCCAGACCGCTCACCCAGTCAGGGATGCCGAAGGCGACGTTCATGGCCAGGCTGATGGAGTTGGCCTGCACCGCGTTGAACACCAGACCGAAGGCCAGCAGCAGGCAGAGGGAGAAGACCACCCCCATCCAGCGCATGCCGAGGCCGCGCTCCATGTAGTAGGCGGGACCGCCCCGGTAGTTGCCGTCCTCGTCCTTGACCTTGTAGAGCTGGGCCAGGGTGCTTTCCACGAAGGCGGTGGCCATGCCGATGAAGGCAATCAGCCACATCCAGAAGACGGCGCCAGGGCCACCTAGATAGATGGCGACGGCCACACCGGCCAGATTGCCCGTCCCGACGCGAGCCGCCAGGCTGGTACACAGAGCCTGGAAGGAGGAGATGCCGGCGCTGTCGGATTTGCGACTGTTGCGCAGGACCGAGAACATGTGGCCGAAGTGGCGGATCTGGATAAAGCCCAGGCGGAAGGTAAAGAAGATACCGACCCCGATCAGCAGGTAAATGAGCACGGCTCCCCACATCAGGTCGTTAATCATTGCAATCAAGGTGTCCATAATTCTCTCGTTGTTATCACATCCATGGCCAGTCTGCGCTGACCGCTCTCTGTCAATTTCCGAACCAGCATTGCGCCGAAGGGGCGGAATCTAGCATAGGGAGGGAATTCAGAATAGTGACAGGGCTCACTGGGGAGACAAAAAACGAGCAATTTGATGCAAAAAAGCTTCATTTAGCACGCAATAAATCAACAAAAATTGATGCGCTACCCAGCGCCCTTACAAATTAGAGCCAATAGAGAACCATTTTACAACTCATCCCATGGGGGTAAAAACCGCTGAGTGAAACGACATCAGGGAGACAAGCGTTTGCTTCTCATGCCTCATCGGCAAGGGGTTGTAACGCAAAACGTTTTACACGTAATTAAATTTCAAGTAGCTGACAGAACTATTTATGTGACCTACCGCACAAATTCATGAATTCACCAAAATAATTGCGCTTTTCCATGTCGGAGCCAGCCGCCACACCATGAATAAAACTCGTTTTTTATCAAACACTTTCACCAGACAGCCGGTACCGCTTTCACCACCTGGCTGATTCGCATACAAGCCCCCCTATTGCAGGATGCGCCACATCCGTATTAATTAGGCAGGCAATGACGATGGGGCCTGCCCATCGCCCCTTTCTGAGCCTGAGCCGCCGGGATCTTGTAATTTAATTTCAGAACTGCCGTCTCATGCCCGCCACCCTGGGATTGCTCCCTCATAAAGAGATGATATTTGCCATGGCCGATAAATTGACCCAGCTGAAAGCCCTGACCACAGTGGTTGCCGATACCGGCGACATCGAAGCCATCAAGCGCTACCAGCCCATCGATGCCACCACCAACCCCTCTCTGGTACTCAAGGCCTCCGAGATCCCCGAGTACGCAACCCTGATCCAGGACGCCATTGCCTGGGCCAAATCCCAGAGCCAGGACAAGGCACAGCAAATCATCGACGCAGGCGACAAGCTGGCGGTCAACATCGGCCTCGAAGTGCTGAAAATCGTCCCGGGTCGCATCTCCACCGAAGTGGACGCCCGCCTCTCCTTCGACACCGACGCCAGCATCGCCAAGGCCCGCAAGCTGATCCGCCTCTACAACGAAGCCGGTATCAGCAATGATCGCATCCTCATCAAGCTGGCCTCCACCTGGGAAGGGATCCGTGCCGCCGAGGTGCTGGAGAAAGAGGGTATCCAGTGCAACCTGACCCTGCTGTTCTCCTTCGCCCAGGCTCGTGCCTGTGCCGAAGCCGGCGCCTTCCTCATCTCCCCCTTCGTGGGCCGCATCCTCGACTGGTACAAGGCCAAGAACGGCCGTGACTACACCGCCAGTGAAGATCCGGGCGTGGTCTCCGTCACCGCCATCTACAACTACTACAAGCAGCACGACTACCCGACCGTGGTCATGGGCGCGAGCTTCCGCAACACCGGCGAAATCCTGGAACTGGCCGGCTGCGACCGCCTGACCATTGGCCCCGCTTTGCTGGAAGAGCTGAGCAAGGCCGAAGGAACCGTGGTGCGCAAGCTGGACTACACCGGCGAGCGCACAGCCAAACCGGCCCCGATGACCGAAGCCGAGTTCCGCTGGGAGCTGAACCAGGACGCCATGGCCGTCGAGAAATTGGGGGAAGGCATCCGCCTGTTCGCCATCGACCAGGGCAAGCTGGAAACCATGCTGGCAAGCCACCTGTAAGGTCGCTCGCCACACGGCTCTCACAGAGCGAAGTGACGCCGCAAAAACCGGGCTCCCGAAAGGGCTGCCCGGTTTTTTTCTGCCTGTTTCCGGTTGTCACAACTTCGTCATAAAAACGTTTTATTTTCAAAGGCGTCGTGTTATACGGATGGTGAAAACCATAAAACCAAGGAGGGAGCCATGGACATGTTCAACTTCGATTTTGACGAGGTCGTTGAGCTGGGTTCACGTAGCCGCGGGACAACGGGAAAAAAACGCAAATGGCGTGAGATTGAGGCGCTTAAAGACAAGCACCGCCTGCAAAAGGAGCTGCAGGCCATCGACATCGCCTATGAAGGATCGGACGACCTGGAGCTCTGATACGCCCACGTCGCCCATGTTTCACTCCAGCGAGTGGAGCCATAAAAACAGCGCCCCGGATTGATCGGGGCGCTGTTTTTATGGGTGAACCTCCTGTCAGGCTGCAGGCAGCGATAGCTGTTTGGCCAGCGCCTGGAAGTGCTGGCTCACCTCCGCCCCGAACAGGGGATCATTGATGGCCCGGTTCTGCCAGAGCTGTTCGAGATGACGCCAGTCATCCTCGGTCAGGGAGTCGCGCAGATGGGGGAAGATGACCCCTTCCTCATAGTTCATGTGCGCCTCCTGCTGCTCGATGAACTGCTCCAGACGGGCCACGAACTGATCCAGCGGGATGACCGCATCCATCAGGATCATCTCCACCATCTCCTTGAGCTCGGTCCCTGCATCCAGCAGACGGGCGTGCTCCTCGTGCAGCCGGTTGGCCACCTCCCCCTCCACCACCCTGTATTTCAGGTAGTAGTCATAAATCATGTCTTCCTTCGGGTGGTGGTACTTGTCGGATACCTCGCGCAGATAATCCACCACATCCCGCAGCAGGAAGTAGCTCACCGGCTGCTCATTGCGAATGGCCGCCAGCTTTTGCTTGAGCAGCGTCAGCAACCGGGTGATGTTGAGGTGGTCCTTATGCAGACTGGATAACATGGGCACTCCTTGCACTGAAATGAGAAAACGTCTGTCTCGAGTATACGGTCATTTATTGCCTGAACTTTGCACTCAATCAAGTCGGATGCAGACAGCGGCTGCACCAGTCTCTCACCACAGGGGGCACAGGGGAGACCATTTCCCCTGTGCATTTACGGCGTCAGGCCGCCGGATCGGCGCAGACCGAGAGCCAGTCGATGGGACTGCGTCCCTGCAGGACCAACAGGCGATTGGCCTCGGAGAAGTGGCCGCAACCGATGAAACCGCGATGGGCAGAGAGCGGGCTGGGATGGGGGGCGCTCAGCACATGGTGGCGCGACCGGTCGATGAAGCGCCCTTTCTTCTGGGCATGAGCGCCCCACAGCAGGAAGACGACTCCCTGGCAATGGGCATTGATCCGCTCGATGACCCGATCGGTAAAGGTCTCCCACCCCAGGTGGGCGTGAGAGTGCGCCATACCCGCCTGTACCGTTAGCACAGTATTGAGCAGCAGCACCCCCTGTTTGGCCCAGGACTCCAGAAAGCCGTGATGGGGTGTGACAAAACCCGGCAGATCCCGTTGCATCTCCTTGTAGATGTTGACGAGGGACGGCGGCGTGCGCACTCCGGGCAAGACGGAGAAGCAGAGGCCGTGCGCCTGGTCCGGGCCGTGATAGGGATCCTGCCCCAGGATCACCACCTTGACGTCATCCAGCTCGGTCAGTTTGAAGGCATTGAATACCTCGGTCGCCGGGGGATAGATCACCTTGCCCGCCTCCCGCTCGGCCCTGACGGTGGCCAGGGTGTCCATGAAATACGCCTGCTCTTTCTCCGAACCAATCACATCTTTCCAGGTCAGCACACCCGTCTCCTCTCGTTGCGAATCCACTCCTTCCATCCTGGCTGGCATGCCAGCCTCTCCCCACTCCCCGCCTTCTGTCCAGCTTGGCACCGCTATCTCCTCGGTCAATAGAGCAAGGGGCTCAGGATAGGGTCCTCGCCCCCAAGACGCAACCGCATGGAGGTCAGGCTCAGCCTTGCCAGCCTGGGAAGTGGCGGCGGCGTTCATGGGCCATGACCGAGGCTGCGTCGACACAGGAATAACAGGACGTCCTTCGGACAAGCCTCATGAGCAGGCCGGTTTTCGCTGACGCCAGAAATAAACCCTAAAGGTGTGGTTAAATTACTAGATATGAATAATAAAAAATGCATAATTAATATATCTTACAAAAACAGAAAAATGATCTGTTTTTGATTCAACTCAATGATTTAATCCCTTTCAATGCGCGCAAAATGGGGTTTTATTGATTTGGATCAATTTTCGTAATATTACCGTCGTGGTATATATGGCCCCAACGAAGTAAAGGTGTAAGGCAAGGCCCCGTTAAATCATTCCTTCCAAGAGGTGGTTTAAAAACATCAGGGTAATGTGCTTACCGTTGAATCCGCTTTCCTATGAGGAGTCATACCATGATCAAGGGCATCCAAATCACCCAGTCCGCCAACGCCGCTCTGCTGAACTCTTTCTGGCTGCTGGACGAAGAGAAACAACAGGCTCGCTGCATCTGCGCCAAGGGCGACAGCTTTGCCGCCGATCAGGAAGTCAGCCTCTCCGACCTGGGTCAATTCGAATACCGTGAACTGCCGGTTCAGCAAGAGCCTGTGGTCGAAGGGGGTCAGCACCTGAACGTCAACGTACTGCGCCGCGAAACCCTGGAAGACGCCATCGCCAACCCGGAAAAATACCCGCAGCTCACCATCCGCGTCTCCGGTTACGCCGTGCGTTTCAACGCCCTGACCCCGGAGCAGCAGCGTGACGTGGTCACCCGCACCTTCACCCAGAGCCTGTAAGGCCCCCTGCGTAAAGAGATAAAAAAACGGCCCCCTCGGGCCGTTTTTTCATGGGTGATGATCGCCGCCGGAACCTGGGTCAGCTTCGCAGGTCCACCGGCCTTGCCACCACGGGTTTCGCCAGGGCGTCCTGCATGGTGGCCTCGTCGAGCTGATCGCAGTAACGGGCCACCACCAGGGTCGCCACCCCGTTGCCGATGAGGTTGGTCAGGGCGCGCGCCTCCGACATGAAGCGATCAATCCCGAGGATCAGCGCCAGCCCGGCCAGCGGCAGATGCCCTACCGCCGAGATGGTGGCTGCCAGCACGATGAAGCCACTCCCCGTGACTCCGGCCGCCCCCTTGGAGGAGATAAGCAGCACCACCAGCAGGGTGAGCTGATGGAACAGGTCCAGCGGGGTGTTGGTCGCCTGGGCGATGAAGACGGCTGCCATGGTCAGATAGATGGAGGTGCCGTCCAGGTTGAATGAGTAACCGGTCGGGATCACCAGACCCACCACCGATTTCTTGCAGCCCAGTGCCTCCATTTTCACCAGCATGCGCGGCAATACGGATTCCGACGAGGATGTTCCGAGCACGATCAACAGCTCTTCCCGGATATAGGCAATAAAGCGCACAATGCTGAAGCCATTGGCTTTGGCGATACTGCCGAGCACCAGAAAAATAAACAGCAGGCAGGTCAGATAGAAGCTTGCAATTAATTGCCCCAGCTGAACCAAAGAACCAATACCGTATTTCCCTATGGTGAATGCCATGGCACCAAATGCCCCGATCGGCGCCAGTTTCATGATCATGTTGATGATGCCGAAAATAACCTGGGAGAAACCATCGATGATATTGAAGATGGGTTTTCCCTTCTCCCCGATATGATGCAGGGAAAATCCGAACAGGACGGCAAACAGCAACACCTGGAGTATATTGCCGCCGGCAAAGGCACCGATGACGCTGGCCGGTATCACATCCAGCAGGAAGGGAATTATCCCCTGGGACTGGGCCTGATCCGCATAGACGGAGATGGCGCTGGCGTCGAGTGAGGAGGGATCCACATTCATACCGGCCCCGGGCTGCAGCACGTTGACCACGCACAGACCGATGATGAGGGCCAGGGTGCTCACCACTTCAAAATAGATCAGCGCAATGGCACCGGTTTTGCCCACCGCCTTCATGCTTTCCATGCCGGCAATGCCGGTGACCACGGTACAAAAAATGACGGGGGCGATGATCATCTTGATTAATTTAACGAAGCCATCACCAAGGGGTTTCATATCTGCGCCCAGACTCGGATAGACATGTCCCAGACATATTCCGATGGTGATTGCCAATATCACCTGAAAATAGAGGCTACTGACAATTTTCTTGTGCATGCTCAACGTCCTGTTAATAAGTGTGACTCCACTGACAGCAAATAACGCATGCAGCAGTCTGCGGCGAGAAATAGGGTTATCTCACCCGCTTCATACCTTTTTGCCATCCTGACGGTCGCTACTTTTGCATGTCATAAGAAGCAAATAAGAGACATCAATCACACAACATATTTAACATCATTAACACCACGGAAACATGGTCGCAATGGACGCCGAAGAGCACCAAATGAAAATGACGGAAATAAAAATGCCCCGCATGGCGGGGCATTTTTGATAGTAAAAATCGCGATCAGGCGGAGGTATCGAGGGGCTCGAAGCTCTTGACGAGATCGTCGATGGCCTTCATCTGCTTGAGGAAGCCTTCCAGCTTCTCCAGCGGCAGAGCGCTCGGGCCGTCACAGCGGGCAATTTTCGGATCCGGGTGGGATTCGATAAAGAGACCGGCCAGGCCCACCGCCATGCCGGCACGAGCCAGCTCGGTCACCTGCTCGCGGCGACCGCCGGAGGCCGCCCCCAGGGGATCACGGCACTGCAGGGAGTGGGTGACGTCAAAGATGACCGGATAGCCGCCAGTGCTCTTCTTCATGACGCCCAGGCCCAGCATGTCCACCACCAGGTTGTCATAGCCGAAGTTGGCACCGCGCTCGCAGAGGATCAGGCGATCGTTGCCACACTCCTCGAACTTGTCGGTGATGTTCTTCATCTGGCTTGGGCTCAGGAATTGCGGCTTCTTGATGTTGATGACGTTGCCGGTGCGGGCCATGGCCTCCACCAGATCGGTCTGGCGCGCCAGGAAGGCGGGCAGCTGGATGACGTCGACCACCTCGGCGACCGGTTTGGCCTGATGGGGCTCATGCAGATCGGAGATCACCGGCATGCCGAAGGTCGCTTTCAGCTCCTGGAAGATCTTCATCCCCTCTTCCAGACCCGGGCCGCGATAGGAGTGGATGGAGGAGCGGTTGGCCTTGTCCCAGCTCGCCTTGAACACGAACGGGATGCCGAGCTTGCTGGTCACTTCCACGTACTTCTCGCACACCGCCATCGCCATGTCGCGGGATTCCAGCACGTTCATGCCGCCGAACAGCACGAAAGGTTTGTCGTTGGCGACGTCGATCTGGTTGACCTTGATATTCTTCTGTTCCATCTCAGGGATCCTTAATGGAGGGGCTTGGGACTGAGGTCCAGAGTGGCCAGCTGGGTTTTCAGCACATCGGCCACGGGATCATCAGGGCATTGTTCAATAAAGTATTCGAAATCGTCGGCGGCAAAGCGCGGGCAATCGAGTTGCTCATAGATGAAGCCCCGATCCCGCGTCTCCAGCGGATCGCCGGGCTTCATGCGCAGCAGCAGCTCGCTGCAGCGCAGCGCCTCCGTCATGCGCTCCTCGCGCAGCAGGGCGCCCTTGCTGACATTGAGCAAGCGCTCGATGATCTCCCACTGCCCCGATGGCTGCAGATGATCATCGCTCAGACTCGCCAGGTTGCCGAGGGCACCGCGCAGCAGCAGTTCGATGCGGTGCCGGCTCAGTTCATCACCGTTGAAGGGGTCCACATAGACCTCCCCGTCCAGACCGGCAAAACTCAGGAGGAAATGGCCGGGGAAGCAGATCCCCTCCACATCCAGACCTATCTTGCGACCCAGCTGGATGAGGAGGATGCCGAGACTGACCGGGATCCCCTTGCGCCTTGCCAGCACCTGGTCCAGATCGCAGTTGGCGGACGAGAAGTAATCCTGCCAGTCGCCACGAAAGCCCAGGGTCTGGTAGAAACCCTGCAACAGCTGACGGCGCACCTCGTCGCAGTCTCCCTCGGCAATCGTCTCGTCCAGCCAGGCATCGAGGAGGGCAAGCTCGGCCTCTCCCGTGCCGCCATGGCCCCGGATCTCGTCGCTCACCGACAGCGCCAGCTCGGCCAGATCGTGAGCCTCGAAGTCGGTCCACTCATCCACACGTATCATCGTCATCCTTCCTAGCCGAACAGGCTGGCCTGCTTTTGCACCGCAAGCTTGGCGATAAAGAAGATCCACCCCAGTGCGCCCAGGAAGGCAAACCAGCGGATGCCGTTGCTGCGGGCCAGGCGCAGCGCCATCATGGCCAGAAACGCCACCACCAGGATGGATGTCAGCTTCTCGGCCAGCCAGGGGATGGCGTTGTTGAGGGGGTTGAGACCCAGCACCATGCAGAGCAGCACACCGGAGAGCACCACCAGGCCGTTGAGCCAACCGCTGATCTTGAGGGTGCGGGCTCCCCCTGCCAACGCGGAGCCGGTCTGCAACCAGTAAAAGCGCAGGATAAACATCAGCACGGCCCCGGCAATCAGGGTGAGGTGCAGATGCTTGAGAACAACATACATAAGATTTCCTTGAACAGGGGCAGACCGGGCCCGCCCGTCATATCACTGAGCCAGGCGCCCCAGGGTCACCCGCTCGTTATCGCCGTAATCGCGCACGGTTTCCACCTGGAGGTAGCCTTGTTGCAGCAGGAGTTGACGCACCGCCTCCCCCTGATCCCAGCCGTGTTCCAGCAACAGCCAGCCACCTGGCACCAGATGGGCGGGCGCCTGGGTGACGATGAGGCGGATATCCGCCAGCCCCTGCTCCTCCGCCACCAGGGCGGAGCGCGGCTCGAAGCGCACGTCCCCCTCGTGAAGATGGGGGTCCGTCCCGTCGATGTAAGGCGGGTTGGAGACGATCATCGCAAAGCGCGGTGCATCCGAGAGCGGCGCAAACCAGCTGCCGTCGCGCACCTCGATGGGCAACCCCAGGGCGGCGCTGTTGGTGCGGGCCAACGCGGCCGCGGCCGGCATCCTGTCCACCGCCCATACATCGGCATCCGGTCGCTCAGACTTGAGTGCAAGGGCGATGGCACCGGTGCCCGTGCCCAGATCCAGCAGGGCGCAGGGGCCGCCCGGCAGGCGGGCCAGCGCCTGTTCCACCAGCACCTCGGTATCGGGGCGCGGGATCAGGGTGGCCGGGCTCACTTTCAGCGGCAGCGACCAGAACTCCCGCTCGCCGATGAGGTGGGCAATGGGCTCACCATTGAGGCGACGGGCAAGCCAGCCCGCCAGGGTCGCCTGCTGGGCGGCATCGAGCTCGTGCTCCGGCCAGGTCATCAGATAGCTGCGCCGACAATCCAGCAGATGACAGAGCAGGGCATCGGCGTCGGCACGGGGGGATTCCCCGGAGGCCAGGGTCGCCATGATATGGGCGCGGGCCTGCTGGATCTGCATCAGTTGCTCTCGGCCAGGGAGGCGAGCTGATCCGCCTGATACTCCTGCACCAGGGGGGTGATCACGCAGTCCAGATCCCCTTCCAGGATTTCGCCCAGACGATACAGGGTGAGGTTGATCCGGTGCTCGGAGAGACGCCCCTGGGGATAGTTGTAAGTGCGGATGCGCTCGGAGCGATCCCCGGAGCCCACCAAGTTGCGGCGGGTACTCTGCTCGGCGGCGCGGTGGCGTTCGTCCTCGGCCGCCTGCAGGCGGGCGGAGAGCACCGACATCGCCTTGGCGCGGTTCTTGTGCTGGGAGCGCTCGTCCTGGCACTCCACCACCAGCCCGGTGGGCAGGTGGGTGATGCGGATGGCGGAGTCGGTCTTGTTGACGTGCTGGCCGCCGGCACCGGAGGCGCGGAAGGTGTCGATCTTCAGCTCGGAGGGGTTGATCTCCACCTGCTCGGCTTCCGGCACTTCCGGCAGCACGGCCACGGTACAGGCGGAGGTGTGCACCCGGCCCTGGGATTCGGTCTCGGGGACTCGCTGCACCCGGTGGCCGCCGGACTCGAACTTGAGGCGGCCGTAGACGTGCTCGCCGTCCACCTTGGCGATCACCTCCTTGTAGCCGCCGTGTTCGCCGTCATTGCAGCTGACGATGGAGACACGCCACCCCTGACGCTCGGCGTAGCGGGAGTACATGCGGAACAGATCCCCCGCGAAAATGGCCGCCTCGTCGCCACCGGCACCGGCGCGGATCTCCAGATAGCAGTTGTTGTCATCCTTGGGGTCGCGCGGCAACAGCATCACCTGAAGCGCCTGCTCCTGCTCCTCGAAGGTCGCCTTGGCGAGCGGCAGTTCCTCCTGCGCCATCTCCCGCAGCTCGGCATCCTCTTCCTCCAGCATCAGCCGGGTGGTGTCGAGGTTCTCTTCGGCCTGGCGGAAACGCTGGAAGGCGTGAACGATATCTTCCAGCTGGGCATACTCCCGGGTCAGGGCGCGGTATCTGTCCTGATCCGAGGCGACCCCGGGCTCCCCGAGCAAGGCCTGTACTTCTTCATGGCGCTCGATGAGGCCTTCCAGCTTTCTGATCAATGAGGGGTTCATGACTCTTGGATTCTCGATGGAGGACGGGACGGCAAAGGGCCGTCCCAACACTATGATTCTTGTGACAATCCCAGCACCTGACGCAGTTGGGCCAGCTTGTGGCTGTCCCCCTGGGCGGCGGCCTGGCGCAGGGCCTGGGTCGGTGCGTGGATCAGCTTGTTGGTGAGGCGATGGGCCATGGCCTTGAGCGCCTGCTCGGCATTTTCACCCTGTTGCAGGGCCAGCAAGGCCCGCTGCAACTCTTCGTCGGCGACCTGCTGTGACTGATAGCGATAATCGCGAATGAGATCCACCGAGTGCTGGCTGCGATACCAGCCCATGAACTCGTCGCGCTCTTCCTGCACGATGAGTTCCGCCTCGGCGGCCGCCCGCTTGCGGGTCTCCAGGTTCTGCTCGATGATGCCCTGCAGATCGTCCACCGTGTAGAGATAGGCATCGGAGAGCTCGTCCACCTCGGCTTCGATGTCGCGGGGCACGGCGATATCCACCAGGAACATGGGCTTGAAGCGACGCGCCTTGAGCGCCCGCTCCACCATGCCCTTGCCGATGATGGGCAGGGGGCTTGCCGTGGAGCTGATGACGATGTCCGCCTCGTGCAGGTAGTCCGGGATCTCCTCCAGAGTCATTACCTGGGCACCGAACTCCTCTGCCAGCAACTGGGCCCGTTGCAGGGTCCGGTTCGCCACCATCATCCGGGTCACGCTCTGCTCGCGCAGGTGGCGGGCCACCAGTTCGATGGTTTCGCCGGCGCCCACCAGCAGCACCTTGGTCTGGGAGAGATCGGAGAAGATACGGCGGGCCAGGCTCACGGCGGCGAAGGCCACCGACACCGCGCTGGCGCCGATCTCGGTGTCAGTGCGCACCCGTTTGGCCACCGAGAAGGATTTCTGGAACAGGCGCTCCAGGGATCCTTTCACCGCATCCGCCTGCTGGGCGTGGGCGTAGGATTGCTTGATCTGCCCCAGGATCTGCGGCTCCCCGAGCACCAGGGAGTCGAGGCCGCAGGCCACCCGCATCAGGTGGCGCACCGCTTCCTCGTCCTGGTGCCGGTAGATGGCGGAGAGCACCTCGCTCGCCTCCAGCGCGTGGAACCGCTGCAACCAGTTCAGCACCTGCTCCCCCTGCCCCTGCTCCAGGCTGCAATAGAGCTCGGTGCGGTTGCAGGTGGAGACGATCACCGCCTCGCTGACGCCAGGCTGCTCCACCAGCTCACGCAGGGCGCGATCGATGCGGTCCGGGCCAAAGGCGACCCGCTCCCGCAAGGCGACACTGGCGGTGTTGTGGTTGATTCCGAGGGCAAGCAGACTCATGGGTGGGTGATGATCGTTTCATGCACAGGGTGTAGAGGCCGACAATTGTACGAGAAAGGGTAAGTCTTTAAAAGCAATACGGCCGCCCCTTATACTGTCGCAAACCTCATCTGCGGAGCTCCACCTTGTTGTTACGTATCTTCTCCCTCGCCTGCCTGCTGGTGCTGGCGGGCTGTACCACCACCCAACCCCAGCGGGATCAGGTCAACTGGCAGCAGGAGCGCGCCCGCCTCGAACGCCTCACACACTGGCAGTTGTCGGGCAAGATGGCCATCATCACCGCCCGCCAGAAGGGCAGCGCCCGCCTCAACTGGCAGCAAAACGGCGACGACTATCGCCTCAACCTCACCAGCCTCATCGGCACCCATATTCTGGAACTCTCCCGCACCGGCGGCGAGGTGATTCTGCTCGACAACGACGGAAAACAGCACCAGAGCCAGGATGCCGAGCTCCTGGTCTATCGGCTCACCGGCTGGCACATTCCGGTGGCCGGGCTGCCTGAGTGGATCAAGGGATTGCCGGGGCAGGCCGAATTCGAGCTCAACCCCGATGCCAGCCTCGCCAGCGTGCGCGACGGCCAGTGGCAGATCGTCTACGGGGACTATCGGGATCAGGACGGCTATCGCCTGCCCCACCTGCTCACCATGACCGGGCAGGAGAGCCGTCTCAAGCTGCAGATCAACGAGTGGACCCTGGCACCATGATGCACGACCAGGCGCCGATCCGCTGGCCCGCCCCGGCCAAGCTCAACCTCTTCCTGCACGTCAACGGCCGCCGCCCCGATGGCTACCACGAACTGCAGACCCTCTTCATCTTCCTCAACCACGGCGACTGGCTCGAATTCGAGCCGATCCCCGGCAGCGACCAGCTCACCTTGAGCCCGGCCATTCCCGGCGTGCCCGATGAACAAAACCTCATCATCCGGGCTGCGCGACTGTTGCAGAGCCGCTTGGCCAGTCCGCAGGGAGCCCATATCCGGCTGGAGAAGGTACTACCCATGGGCGGTGGCATCGGGGGCGGCTCGTCGGACGCGGCCACCACCCTCGTGGCCCTGAACCACCTCTGGCAAGCCGGCTTGAGTGAAGACGAGCTGGCCGAGCTCGGCGTGCAGCTGGGCGCCGACGTGCCGGTGTTCGTGCGGGGCAAGGCCGCCTTCGCCGAGGGCGTGGGGGAGCGGTTGCAACAGATCGAGGTGCCGGATGCCTGGTACCTGGTACTCAAGCCGGATTGCCATGTGGCCACCGCCGCCGTGTTCCAGGATCCCGACCTGCCCCGCAACACCCCCAAGATGACCCTGGACAATCTGCTGGCAGGAGAGTGGAAAAACGATTGCGAACTGCTGGTGAAAAAGCGCCACCCCGAGGTTGCCAATGCGCTCGGCTGGTTGCTAGAATACGCGCCGTCAAGAATGACGGGCACTGGCGCCTGCGTCTTTGCTCGATTTGAAGACGAAATGGCTGCTCGGAAGGTGTTGGCAAGAGTGCCGGAAGGCTGGGATGGGTTTGTCGCCAAGGGCGAGAACATATCACCACTCTTCGTCACTTTGCAACAAGTGAGTGATTGGGGTATCGCCAAGCGGTAAGGCAGCGGGTTTTGATCTCGCCATTCCTAGGTTCGAATCCTAGTACCCCAGCCAACTCTCTCCTTGTTGAGGCCGCATCGGGAGGTGTTGACCTCGTCGATGTGTCTTGGGCCAATCTGACGCGATGGCGCTCAAGGTGGATTCCCGTCCACCCACCCTGCGGGTGATGAGACGCCATCCTCGACATCGCCCAGAGACCTTGTCCGTCATCTTGCTAAATCGTTTGCCCCCAAACGATACGGGTCTAAAATCAGACTCCCCACATACTGGATGCAACCCCGAGGTTTCAAACCGTGCCTGACATGAAGCTGTTTGCTGGTAACGCAACGCCGGAACTAGCCCAGAAGATCGCAGATCGCCTGTTTATCAAACTCGGCAATGCTGCCGTAGGTCGCTTTAGCGACGGCGAGATCAGCGTACAGATCAACGAGAATGTACGCGGTGGCGATATCTTCATCATTCAATCCACCTGTGCCCCGACCAACGACAATTTGATGGAATTGATCGTCATGGTGGATGCACTGCGTCGTGCTTCAGCTGGCCGTATCACTGCCGTTATCCCCTACTTTGGTTATGCCCGTCAGGACCGCCGCGTCCGCTCCGCCCGTGTGCCCATCACCGCCAAGGTCGTCGCAGACTTCCTCTCCAGCGTGGGTGTGGACCGTGTGCTGACCGTTGACCTGCATGCCGAGCAGATCCAGGGCTTCTTCGACGTCCCCGTCGACAACGTGTTCGGCAGCCCGGTGCTGCTGGAAGACATGAAGGCCAAGAACCTCGAATCCCCCGTGGTCGTGTCACCGGACATCGGCGGCGTAGTCCGTGCCCGTGCCATCGCCAAGCTGCTGGACGACACCGACATCGCCATCATCGACAAGCGTCGTCCCCGTCCGAACGTCTCCCAGGTCATGCACCTGATCGGCGACGTGGCCGGTCGTGACTGCGTCATCGTCGACGACATGATCGACACCGGCGGCACCCTGTGCAAGGCGGCCGAAGCGCTGAAAGAGCGTGGTGCCAAGCGCGTGTTCGCCTATGCGACCCACCCTGTCTTCTCCGGCACCGCCGTTGAAAACATCAAGAATTCGGTCATCGACGAGCTGATCATCACCGACTCCATCCCGCTCACCCCGGAGATGAAGGCAGTCGGCAAGGTCAAGCAGCTGACCCTCTCCTCCGTGCTGGCCGAAGCGATTCGCCGCATCAGCAACGAAGAGTCCATCTCTGCCATGTTCGAGCATTGATAGACCCTGTCGTGACAAAAACCGCCGAATGGCGGTTTTTGTTTTTTGGGTGCCTGGCGCCAGCCCCCAACCTCCACTCGGCAAGAGACGAAAACCTCGGACGAGCCACCCCACCCGAGCCCTTCTGTCCGGCTTTTCCCCGACCTTGCCGCACTTTGGTTGAGTGATCGCCACTCGGCGGCTAGAATATTGCGTCCCATTGCCCCGGGCCATCCGCCCATGGCAAGTAGCGAGTGAAGACATCAAGCGTGACAAGTCAAATCAAACTGATTGTCGGGCTGGGTAATCCCGGCCCCGAATATGCCAAGACCCGCCACAATGCGGGCGCCTGGTATGTGGAGCAACTGGCACGCTGGCACAATGTCAGCCTGCGCGAAGAGCCCAAGTTCTTCGGCCACACCGCCCGCTTCCTGGTGGACGGGCAGGATGTGCGGCTGCTCATCCCGAACACCTACATGAATCTCTCCGGCAAGGCCGTGGCGGCGCTCGCGCGCTTCTACCAGATCGCCCCGGAAGAGATCCTGGTGGCCCACGACGAGCTGGACCTGCCTCCCGGCATCGCCAAGTTCAAGCAAGGGGGCGGTCACGGCGGCCATAACGGCCTCAAGGACATCATCGCCAGGATGGGCAATAACAATAACTTCTTCCGGCTGCGCCTTGGCATCGGCCATCCGGGCGCCAAGGAGCTGGTCGCCGGCTTCGTGCTGACCAAGGCGCCCAGCAGTGAGCAGAGTCTGATCGAGGCCGCGCTGGACGAATCCCTGCGCGCCACCGACATCCTGTTCAAGCAGGACATGACCAAGGCCATGAATCGCCTGCACAGTTTCAAGGCCGAGAAAGTCTAGGCCTTCAGCCTGCATGGCCAGGCTGTTCAAGATGACCGGCCCCTGGCGAGATCCCTCGCCTCGGGGTCAAGCAACACGACACGGGCCGCCCGCGCGGCCCCTTGAAGCATCCATCAACAAGGTAACAATCCATGGGTTTTAAATGCGGTATCGTGGGCCTGCCCAATGTAGGCAAATCCACCCTGTTCAATGCGCTGACCAAGGCCGGCATCGAAGCCGCCAACTTCCCGTTCTGCACCATTGAGCCGAACACGGGTGTGGTCCCCATGCCGGATCCCCGCCTCGACCAGCTGGCGGCCATCATCAATCCGCAGCGTGTCGTGCCGACCACCATGGAGTTCGTGGACATCGCCGGCCTGGTGGCCGGTGCCTCCAAGGGCGAAGGCCTTGGCAACCAGTTCCTCGCCAACATCCGTGAAACCGAAGCCATCGGTCACGTGGTGCGCTGCTTCGAGGACGAGAACATCGTCCACGTGGCGGGCAAGGTCTCCCCGGCCGACGACATCGAGGTGATCAACACCGAGCTGGCCCTCTCCGACCTGGATGCCTGCGAGCGCGCCATCAATCGCCAGTCCAAGCGTGCCAAGGGCGGCGACAAGGATGCCAAGCTGGAAGTGGAAGTGCTGGAGAAGATCAAGGTTGCCCTGGAAAACGGCCAGATGATCCGCGGCATGAAGCTGGACAAGGATGAGCTGGACGCCGTCAGCCACCTCAACTTCCTGACCCTCAAACCCACCATGTACATCGCCAACGTGGCGGAAGATGGCTTCGAGAACAACCCCTACCTGGATCAGGTCCGTGAGATAGCCGCCGCCGAGAACGCCGTTGTCGTGGTCGTCTGCTGCGCCATCGAGGCGGACATCGCCGAGCTGGACGACGATGACCGCGCCGAGTTCATGGCGGATCTCGGCATCGAGGAGCCGGGCCTGAACCGGGTGATCCGCTCCGGATACGAGCTGCTCAAGTTGCAGACCTACTTCACCGCCGGTGTGAAAGAAGTGCGCGCCTGGACCATTCCGGTAGGCGCCACCGCCCCGCAGGCCGCTGGCAAGATCCACACCGACTTCGAAAAAGGCTTTATTCGCGCCCAGACCATCGCCTTCGACGACTTTATCACCTACAAGGGTGAGCAAGGCGCCAAGGAAGCAGGCAAGATGCGCGCGGAAGGGAAAGACTACATCGTCAAGGATGGCGATATCATGAACTTCCTGTTCAACGTCTAACCCCATGAGAGGCCAGCATTTGCTGGCCTCTTTTTTATCTGGCCAGAGGCGCGATCTGGGTGCGAATGTCGTAAAAAAAACCAGATTGTTGGGCTTTTGCACGACAGCGGCCAATAACTCGCCAAACGCACCCAAATTCGTTTTTTCAAACAAAAAAAGGGTTGACGCCCCAGAGCCAGATACGCATAATTCCGGCCGCACAGTGACGAGGCAACGACTCACTGGAAGCACGGTTGGCTATGTAGCTCAGTTGGTTAGAGCATCGCACTCATAATGCGGGGGTCACAGGTTCGAATCCCGTCATAGCCACCATCTCTAGTTGGGGTATCGCCAAGCGGTAAGGCAGCGGGTTTTGATCTCGCCATCCCTAGGTTCGAATCCTAGTACCCCAGCCATTTTTTGAATGATGTTTGATGGTCTCTGTCAGGCATCGTCGTTGGGGTATCGCCAAGCGGTAAGGCAGCGGGTTTTGATCTCGCCATCCCTAGGTTCGAATCCTAGTACCCCAGCCATTTTTGAATGATGTTTGACAGTATTTGTCGGGCATCGCTGTTGGGGTATCGCCAAGCGGTAAGGCAGCGGGTTTTGATCTCGCCATCCCTAGGTTCGAATCCTAGTACCCCAGCCATTTTTCTGTTCTCTTCCACCTATGTGGTTGACAACAAACGGCTATGTAGCTCAGTTGGTTAGAGCATCGCACTCATAATGCGGGGGTCACAGGTTCGAATCCCGTCATAGCCACCATGTTTGAAAAACGTTCCTTCAATCATCCGATTGCAAAGAACACTGTTGGGGCATCGCCAAGCGGTAAGGCAGCGGGTTTTGATCTCGCCATACCTAGGTTCGAATCCTAGTGCCCCAGCCATTTTTGCTTGTATTCGACGCAAGTCGTGCACAAGACGGCTATGTAGCTCAGTTGGTTAGAGCATCGCACTCATAATGCGGGGGTCACAGGTTCGAATCCCGTCATAGCCACCATTATTCTTGCGGAAGTGGCGAAATTGGTAGACGCACCAGATTTAGGTTCTGGCGCCCTAGGCGTGAGAGTTCGAGTCTCTCCTTCCGCACCATCGAAAGCAGTACCAAACAGACCAGCTCAGGCTGGTTTTTTTGTATCCGGCGTTTGCCGCTCTTCTTCCCCTCTCCACGCCATCGCACGCCTGCAACGCCACCTCATGTATCAACGGCTGAGCCTTGTGCTCTCCTCTGCGACAGCGCAATGCCCTGCTCCGGCGTGATGCCGCCCTTTTCATCTCGCAGAGCACTGCGGGCAATAAAAAGGCGGCCCGCAGGCCGCCATATCGTTTGCTGTCGTCAGAACGGGAAGAACCAGGGGATGGCGATGACGCTCACCACCATCACCAGCAGGGTGAAAGGCACGCCGATGCGCACGAAGTCCATGAACTTGTAGTTGCCCGGGCCCAGCACCAGGGTGTTGACCGGCGACGAGACCGGCGTCATGAAGGCTGCCGAGGCGGCGATGGCGATGGTCATGGCAAAGGGATAAGGCGACACCCCCATCTGATGGGCCGTGCCGAGTGCAATCGGCGCCATCAGCACCGCCGTCGCCGTGTTGGAGATAAAGAGCCCGATGACGGCACAGAGCACGAAGAGGCTGGCCAGCATCACCCTGGGGCCCATCTCCCCCACTGCCGAGATGAGCGCGCCGACGATGAGATCCACCCCGCCGGTCTGCTGCAATGCAAGGGCAAAGGGCAGCATGCCCACGATGAGGATCAGGGTCGGCCAGTGGATGGACTTGTAGGCACTCTCCAGATCGATGCAGCGGAACTTGCCCATCAGCAGGCAGGCGATGAGCGCCGCGATCACGTTGGGCACGGGATCCGTCACCATCAGTACTATCATGACCCCGAGGGCAATCAGGGCGTGGATGGCCTGGCTGCGGGCCGGCGCCATCTCGTCCACTTCCGCAGGCAGGCCCAGCAGCAGAAAATCGCGATGATGGGTCTGCAACTGACGAATGAGGCTCCAGTTCCCCACCACCAGCAGGGTATCCCCCATCTGCAGCGCCTCGTCCACCAGCTTGCCGGTCAGCGCCTCTCCATCCCGGCGGATCCCCACCACGCTCAGACCGTAACGGGAACGGAAGGTCACCTCGCGGATGCTCTTGCCGAGCAGCCGGGAGCCGGGGATGAGGGAGACCTCCGCCATGCCCACCTCCCGCGCCTGATCGGAGAAGTATTCGCCGCGCAATATCATGGGCTCGAGCCGCGCCTCGCTGCAAAACTCCCGCACATCCACCTCGGGATCCGACATGTCGATGAGCAGCACATCCTTGGCCTGGAACTCGGTCACCCCGGTGACACTGACCATCACCCGCCTGAACTTGCGCCAGCGCTCCATCCCGATGACGTTGGCCCCGAAGCGGGCACGCAATTGCAGCTCGTCGAGGGTCTGGCCGATCAGGGGGGAGTCGGGCCGGATCGCCAGTCGGCGTGCTCGCCCCGCCAGCCGGTAGTCACGGATGAGATCCCGCATGGTGCTGCGTCCCATCTGCTTGCCCTTGCCCTCCTCTCCTTCACGCACCAGGGAGGTGCGTATCAGCAGCATGTAGAGGATCCCCATCCCCAGAATGATGACCCCCATGGGGGTGAAGCCGAAGAAGCCGAACCCCTGGATTTCGTGCCGCATCAGCTCACTGTTCACCACCATGTTGGGAGGGGTTGCCACCAGCGTCATCATGCCGCTGATAAGGCCGGCAAAGCCGAGCGGCATCATCAGTCTGCCCGCCGGGATCCCCATCCGGTTCGCCACGCTCAGCACCACGGGGATGAAGATGGCCACCACCCCGGTCGAACTCATCACGGCACCCAGGGTCGCCACCGCCACCATCAGCAGCACCAGCATGCGGGTTTCGCTGCTGCCGGCCACCTTCACCAGGGCATCTCCCACCTGATAGGCGATGCCGGTACGCACCAGCCCCTCCCCCACCACGAACAGGGCGGCAATCAGAATGACGTTGGGATCGCTGAATCCTGCCAGCGCCTGCGGCAGGGTCAGGGTGCCGCTCAACACGAACAGGATGATGATCAACAAGGCGACCACGTCCATGCGTACCTTGTTGGTAATAAACAGGAGAATGGCACCCACCAGCATGCTGAGCACCCAGATCAACTCGGAATTCACACTTGCTCCTTTTGTTCAACGTCAACCACGGCCGGCCTCGGACGCCATCAGACCACAGAGCCCGTCCCCCTGATTTGTTACATATCAAGAAAGAGGAGACCGCATCATCTCACATTCAGGTTCAGTTGCGGCCATTTTACCGGTCCGTGAACGCAGTCGGTCGCCCTTCACATGTCGGGGTAAAAAGTGCTGCACGCTCCCCCCGCCCCTCCTAAAATGGGCCCGCCGCGGCCTGAGCCGCCCTCTCACCCCTTGCCCTTCGGAGACGACATGACCCAGCACACCCCGGCCTACCCGGCATTCACCTTCTTCAGCCGCTTTGTCGCCGACATCCAGGCTGGCCGAAAGACCATCACCATCCGCGACGAGAGCGAGGCAAACTGGCGGCCCGGCCAGCGCCTGGCCCTGTTCACCAACCCGGAACACCAGCCTTTTGGCACCATTGAAGTCATCTCGGTCAAGGCGGTCGCCTTTGAGGCGCTGAGCGACGAGCACGCCCGTCAGGAGAACATGACCCTCCCCGAGCTTAAAGATGTGATCCGCGATATCTACCCCGCACTGCCGCCCCTTTATGTGATTGAATTCGTGCTGATTGAAGCCTGATTTTGTGAGCTGCCTCAGCTAACGCCGGTTGCGCTCACGGGCCAAAAGCGCACAATGACTGTTTTTATATACAGTCATTGGTATCTTATGGAAAAACAACTCGAACCGGCCATCGCAGCCATGGTGGCAGACTTCATCGCCGCAGGTCGTCCCAAGGCAAGCCAGCTGAGCTGGCAGGCGCGCCGTGACGGCTACCTTGCCTCTGCCCTGTTGGGGGGTGAGCGGGAAGAGGTGGGCACCATTGAAGAGTGGCAGGCCGATCACCACGCCATCCGCTGCTATCGGCCCGCAGACAAACCGGACCCCGCGTATCCGGTGCTGATCTATTTTCACGGCGGCTGTTTTGTCAGCGGGGATTTCGAGACCCACGATCGCCAGATGCGGATGCTGTGTAACCGGGCCAGTGCCCTGATCTTCGCCGTACACACCCGCCTCGCCCCGGAACACACCTATCCTGCGGCTCACGACGATGCGCTGGCCGCCACGCGGGCCATCATGGCAGAGGTGGAGAAATGGCATGGAGATCCGGCACGTCTCGCCATTGCCGGCGACAGCGCAGGGGGTCATCTCGCCCTGGTCACCACCTTGCGGCTCAAGGCTGCCAGCGCCCCCTTGCCCAAGGCCCTGCTGCTTCTCTATCCCATGCTGGATGCCCTCTGCGAGAGCCAAAGCTACCGCGATCTCGGTGACGACTACCTCATCACCCGGGACATGCTCGCAAGCGGTTTTCACGCCTACCTTGGCAGCCTGCCCCCCAGCCATCCCGAAGCCAGTCCGCTCCACCATCCCGCCCTGTCAGGATTACCGCCGACCCATATCGTCACGGCGAAATATGATCCGCTGCGCGACGAAGGGGAAGCCCTGTATGGCAAGCTGGTGCAGGCTGGCGTCGATGCCACTTGCCAGCGGCAGCATGGCGTCATCCATGGCTACTTCCAACTGGCGGCCATCAGCCCTGCCGCTCGTCAGCTCATCGACCAGATAGCCATGATGCTCAGAAGACTCTGAGTTGGAACCGGCCCCCATGCCGTGTTAAAAGTGTCTCTTTTGAAGCAGAGAGGTAACCCGAGTGTTCGAGATAGCGAGCCTGAAAGAGGGCATGATGCACGGGGTGGAGCTGTTCCAGCTGCTGCTGGAGATCATCTCCATCGCCTGCGTGGTCATCGGCCTTGGCAAGACCCTCTGGCTGGCGGCCAGAGTGCGGGATCACGAGCCCGGCTTTCCCCGTATCCGCCTCTGCTTCGGCAGCTGGCTTATCCTGGCGCTGGAGTTCCAGCTCGCCGCCGACATCCTGGCCACCACGGTGGCACCGAGCAAGGAGGAGCTGGTGCGCCTCGCCATCATCGCGGTCATCCGCACCTTCCTGAACTACTTCCTCGGCAAGGAGCTCGATGCCCAGGCCGAGCGCCAGCAACCCGAGCCTGTCAGGTCACCTTCCCGCCCCGACGCCCGATGAGCGGGCTGAGTGGCACAAGGCCACGACACGGAAGGAAAGGCACCAGCCTGATCCCATGAAGAGGGCTCCCCGCGGGGAGCCCTCTTTGTATCCGATAGCAACCATCAGGCGTGCTTGCTGGCCAGCTCGTGGCGCTTCAATGCCAGCAAGGTGACCAGCAGGGCGGCGGTGGCGATCAGCGCCATGCCGATATAGGTGGCGCTGAAACCGGGTGCCAGTTCGGCCGGGCTCAGGCTGGCCAGATTGGGGCTGCTGCCTGCTGGCAGGGCGGCATGGAACAACACAGCGCAGATGGCGACACCGACCGCCCCGCCCAGCTCCCGGCCGAAGTTGAACAGGGACATGCCGATGCCGCGATCTTCTCGCGGCAGGGCATTTTGCACCACCACCGACAGCGCCGGCAGCACCAGACCAAGGCCGATACCGGCAAACCCCAGTCCTACTCTGGCCCAGACGTCGAAGTGGATCTGCCACAGGGCCAGCGCTGCCAGGGCAAAACCTGCCACCACGAAACGCTTGTAGTGACCGGTGCGACCGATGAGCTTGCCGCCGACGAATGCCCCCGCCGTGATGAAGACCATGAAGATCACCATGATCTCGCCACTGTCACTGGCACTCATCCCCTTTTGCCACTGCATCTGCAACGGCAGGTAGACCAGCACGGCAAACATCAGCAACTGAGAAGCCAGCGCCAGCAGCACGCTCACCAGATAACCCGGCAGGCGCACCAGGTGGGCCGGCAGTATGGGATCGTGCGCCCGCCGCTCAGTCAGGACCAGCAGCAACAAGGCCGCCCCCAGCGCAGCCGCGAGCCAGACGGCGGGCAAGGCCGCCTCCGGCGAGAGCAGCAACAGGGTGAGGGTGGTGACCGTGATGAGCAGTGCCGCTCCCTTCCAGTCGAAGCGGCTGTGGCGACGCACATTGAGGTGACCCAGATTGCGGTTCACCAGCCAGAGGGCGATGGCACCGAGAGGCAGATTGATCCAGAAGATCCAGCGCCAGCTGAGCTGCTCGGTAAAATAGCCACCGAGCAGCGGGCCTGCGATGCTGGAGACCGCATAGACCGCCGAGATATACCCCTGATACTTGCCCACCTCCCGTGGCGGAATACAGTCGGCGATCACGGTGAAGGCGAGCGCGATCAGCCCCCCGCCCCCCAACCCTTGCAGCACGCGGGCGGCCAGCAGGGTCGGCAGATCCTGGGCCAGGGCGCAGGCCACGGATCCTGCCAGAAACAGGCCGATACCGATGTTGAGCATGCGTACCCGGCCGAACATGTCGCTCAACTTGCCATAGATGGGCAGGGCCGCAGTGGCCGCCAGTAGATAGGCGGTCACGACCCAGGTGAGGGCGGCACCGGCGTTCAGCTCAACCCCTATGATGGGCAAGGGCGTGGTGACGATGCTCTTTTCCAGTGAGCCCAGGGCGATCACCAGGGCCACGCTCGAGAAGACGGTTTTGGGGGACATAGGCAGGCTCGCTCATATGAGATATCGGCACAGGGGGTGCAAGGCACATTATTGTCTCATATATCATTAGTCGATGGTCAAAACCACTGCCAACCATGATGAAGGTCGCGACATCTGCGCGCTGGATCTGCTAGGGTGAATCTTTGCCGAAGAGGACGCCCCCCATGCCCCAGTCATCCCCCTGCGATCATCACCAGAGTGAACAGCCCCGATTCGACGAGTACGACGCCCTGATCTTCGACATGGATGGCACCCTGGTGGACTCCATGCCTCTGCACCTGGATGCCTGGGAAATCACCAGTGCCGAGTTCGGCCTGCCGTTTGATCGGGCACAGCTCAACGAGTACGGCGGCATCCCCACCCGCAAGATAGTGACCATGCTGGCAGAGCAGCACGGGATGACCATCGACGTGGAAGCCTTTGCCCAGCGCAAGGTCGCCCTCTACCTGGCACGGATCGACGACGTCCGGGTGTTTCCCGCCATGTGGGAGCTGGTCAGGCAGTACCACGGCAAGGTGCCCATGGGCATAGGCACCGGCTCAACCCGGGAACATGCGGCGCACATCCTGCGTCAGACCGGGCTCGATGCCTTCATCTCCGTGCTGGTGAGTGCCGATGATGTGGTCAATCACAAGCCCCACCCGGACACCTTCCTGAAAGTGGCCGAGCAGCTCGGCGCCAACCCGGCCAACTGCCTGGTGTTTGAAGACACCCGGATAGGCATTCAGGCGGGCAAGGCCGCCGGCATGACCACCTTGCTGGCCGATCAGGGCGCACTTTACCCGCGCTAGTATGGGTAAACGTTCCTGACCACCAATAGAAACGCCTCCACAAAGGAGGCGCTTCTATATCTCGAATCATTAGCTTGATGTTCTCAAGGCCATGTGATGCGGATGATACCTAGACCTGTGATCATTGAACCCATACAACTTTTATATAGGTCAATCGACATTTTATTTAAGGCCCTGCTTTCGCGATGATATACCAGTCATCTAAACTGTCATATCTAGGTACGTCTTATACCCCATCCTTCTGGCAGTATTAGTGGGTTAGATAAAAAAATCTATCCAGACTAACTTTCTCCATGACATAGTCACGACGAAAAAAGAACTTCACACCACCACACGCACTATAAAATACGTCTAAACCCCTGGAAAACAATGAGTATTTTAATGTTCATCAAACCAGATAACCTCAAAACGTTCCCTTACGTTTTCGTCAACCACTCAGAAAACTGCTTCTCGTTATGAAAGGTTGATGGTTCATCATTCCATCACGAAATTCTATAATACCTAAACAACTCTGCAAGCTTACCTTTTGAGTACTCACCTCTCTGACAAAACTGGCTTTCAATTATTTCCCTATTCTCGACAAGAGCATTCGGCACTTCAGTTGTTTGGCTTTTGTTTGCAAGACCAATAATCGTTTGCAATATTTCGCAAGCGGTAGACTCATCATCTTCCCTGATTAAAAATTCGATAGTTTCACTTATAAAACAAAATGCTTCAGATGGACTCATTTTGCCGATGGCATCATCTCTAAACTTTTCAAAAAACCACTCATCCTCTATAGAGCCTGAGTTCCAATGCTGAATAGCCTCATTCAGTGCATCACGATATAACATAATCAATCCCTAATTTTGACACCACCCAAAACATCCTGACATCACATTTAAGAAGAGTTCAAATTTTTCAAGATAATTATCTATACTTATGAAAATATTAAACCATAAATCAATGCACTTCTGCATAATCTCTTCACAAAATCTCGACTACCCACATGGTCAAGATTTTAGATCTGCCCATATCTCTGTATAAAAACTCGCACATCTGGTACCGACAAAGGCGAAGTCCGTCACCATACCTTTCTTATTTATTATATCAGTACTCTGCTCTCGTCCTTGACTCTCTTATAAAGTTACGCAACTAACACCTTCACCATCTCTGGCGTCCCTATTCCGACGAACCCTGACTCTGGATCATCAAAGGCACCGACCATTTTAAGAACCAGACCATTACTTTTAACAATCTCGCACAATAACCTTGTATCTATCAATTCACTAGCATTCCACCCTCGGCATATTAACGCATGAACTTCAAACTCTTCTGGCACAGCAATAAGATAGGAGCATGATTCCTCCTCCATCAAACTCACCACTGATTCAATTGACAACTCAGATAATTGAGCAGCACCAAATAACTTCAACTTTCCATCTGATTCTACTAGTTCTTCCAAAAAGTGAGCTGCGTGGCTTATCTCTACCCCTCGTTCTTTTAATCTCTTAAAAAGTTTATTGTGTCTTATAATCCGTGTATCACTTTGCCAAACTGAGTCACCAACAACACACCACAACTTAAATCCAGGTATTTTTTTAACAATAAGACTAAAAATAAACCTTAAAACTATAATTCGCGCTTCAAGGCGATTTCGAGAAGGTATCTGCCATCGAACGGCAGCTACCTTCAAATTAACCATTTGAGAAATTTCACTGAGATTGTACGTTTCGTTTTCTCTTGAAACGTCCAACGTGCATACAACATTAATAATAGTCATCAATGTCTTCACCAGCCTTGTCATTCAAGTGGGCCATCTATTGTCATGATCGCCATGGGTCCTGTTCATGACCTACAGTATTATCACTGATTTTACCGTTCTGGTATTTATTCCAGAGCCAAAATCTCATGTTGCAACGCACCTTCTTTGCAACCCTCGTCACCTCCTATGTAATGCTGGCAACGTTAGCAGCACTCGCCGTTGATCCGGGAGCCTTGGTGTTGATTTTGACACTCACATCAACTGTAATAGAATATTACTCTATGAGGGATCATATATAAAATCATGATGTATCCGACATTACCAATGTGCACCTATAATATACATAGACCGTATCAAACATTGTTAAATACATCCAGATGATAGTCACCGGTTTCTTCCCAAGCATAAGGGAAAATAGCGTGACTCCCTCGACTCAAAATTACTTTTATGGCATCGACTACATTTAGGTTGAAAGTAGATGTTTTAGTTTCTCTAGATATAAGAGACGACAATTCATCTATCAACAGAGTAAAATCACCATCATGAACGGTCTCTTTAACGATTTCTTTTGAAAACAAAATACCACTTTCACTCTCAGATATAAAATTCAATATGAATTTAGCATTTTCCCGTGTTAGCCTAACGACACCATAAAAGATTACGTAATTATCACTAAAAACTGTTCTCTCGAGAATAAAGCTCAATGGTTGTCCATCAACAAGTTTATTTATCGACCTACTTAGTCCATTGTATCGCACAATACGAGAGTCCAATTTCCAAGAAGGGCTAACGATAAAACAGTATATATCTATTTTTTTAGAAAGATATTTATCCTCTATATAATTAAATATTATAGGTGCAGAGTCTTTCCATGCCGAATAACTCTCACCGTTTACATAGATTTTAGTAACACTTACAGTGTCTTTCAGAGACGACTTGTCAAACCGATTAAACTCATAGTCATCATCACTCACCATACAATGATCACAAAAAAGTTTATTCATAGTGTTAATATTCATGATAGTTACTCATTAACCCCTTACCACCATTATTTAAATGCGCTTCTTTATATCGATGAAACCAATATGAAGCATCTTGGCTCCTGACTCCAGCCCTGCGAGAGAGAAGCTCTGCCGATACTACTCAAGAGCAGTGACTCATATATCACGTTGAATGCTATAGAGTCAGGCATCAACCAGATTTTCAACTACACCCAACCAACTCGATTCTCGCTTCCTAGAATAGGAAACGGAGGCATCTTGCCATAATCACAGTGATCTTTCTTTTCGTGAACTACTTTAGTGATAGCTATATCTGCACAATCATCGTAACTCTTTGCAATGTCATTTAATCGGAGGTTACATCTCCAATATCAAACAGACCTAATTCCTGCTTATCCTTTGATTGATACCGAACAGTCGTTTTGTCAACCCATCTAATATCACCAATACGAGCATTAAATAAAAACTCATCCGGTTCTTCAGAGAAAAGGTGTTCATTAAGAAGCTCATTACCATCATTATCTTTTATCACAATGAAACAGTTAAACGCTTCTTCATCATGACTTCCAACCAACTCAGCTGACATGCTTTTATTCCGACTTAACTTACGTTTTATTGTGTATACATTGACAAAATTTTCTCGAACAACCATCTCGTACGCTTCATGAAAGGGGCTCTTCGGCCATCCTTCCATATCGCACAATGAAATAAGTGAGCTGTATAGTGCATCAAGAAGAAACCTTTTCTTGGCGATTATATTCAACCCCTCAAAATAGTCAAAATCGAACGCCTTATAATACTTAATCACTGAGCTACTTAACTCAGTGGTACCAACTCTTTCATCTGGCCCACAAAGTTTTACAACAACCCTATAAACACCATCTGTTTCTATAGGATCAAAGTGGCGCTCAAAATGGGCACAAACACATCTGCTGAACAGCGTGAACTTTCGTGCCAAACCAAGTTCAAGTTTAAATGCCCACAAACTAAATTCTGTCAGTTTCATATCCATACAAACCTATATTGTTTGGCCTTTTTTGATCTGGCAGTTCATACTCTGGTTGGCGAATGCCTTCTTCAAAGTGGATTTTTCCTTCCCTGGATATTACTCCAAATTCAGTTGATGAGCCATCATCTTCAAGTTGATAATTGACTCCATGGGAAGCACTACTTTCATTAAGTCACTGACCGATGATGTCTTTCTTTTCACTATCGGTGTCCGCATTCTGAATCAGATAGAGAAACTGATTTTAAGTACTCATAGTCGCATCTCAGTGTACTTCTTTTCAACTCAGCTGATTTCTCTTCCTTGACTGCAACACTAGTAGCCTCCCCAGCAAGCAGGTACGAAGGGGCTGGCATCATCACGGTTATTCTTATTTTCCGAACAACGTCATTGACAATATTTCTGATACCAGTTCGAGTGTTGGCAACATGCTCAGCAGATAATCGGCAAGATAAGATTGTGAGCAATCTTGATATACATAACTTTTCTTCCGGGTTGTAAGCTACCCTCAAAAAAAAATGCATAAATATCATTCATGATTGATAACTCAAGATAACACTTCCATCACCTGTTCTCGGGTATGGGTGTAGTGACGTTTATTAGCAAACCACATTTTCTTTAGCGTTGGAATATCCAATAAGGAAGTCAGATCTCCATCTTCAATGGTTGTGTCCCCTATAAAGGTGATACTCTCCAATGATTGGCTGTGTGCAAGTGGCCTCAAAGATTTAACTGCCCCACAGTCAGTTAATACAATCTCTTTGAGGTTTTTTAGCTCACTCAAAATAGCTATATCATAAACTCTTTTACAGTTTTCAATTTCTACAATCTCTATCTGCTGACACTTATCTATGCCTGAAAGATCTTCTAGCTTAGGACAGTCGGCCAAATCTAGAATGGATAACGAGCTAAGTTCTTCTATTCCTGACAATGATTTTATTTTTTTGGAGGTTAGTTGTAGACGTCTTAATAAAGACATTCTATTAAGTTCTTTCAAGTTTTCTGAAGGATAGTTAACAATATTTAGCAGATTCAATTCATCACAAGCGAAAATCGTCTTCGCTTCAGGCCTCCAAAAAAGCTTAAGTACTTTTAATTTTTTTAGTTTGGAAAAATCAGGGGCCTTCGTAAACTCACACTGTAATCCTAAATATTCAAGATTACTGATAGACTCTAATGGAGTGATATCCTTGATACCCCAAGAATAAATTTCAACGCCAGAAAGAGAAGGCAAGTAATTTATAAATGAAATGTCATTTCCATTCCAGCCTGCGGATTGACTTAAACGGAGCACTGAAATATTTTCTTTATCGATTATTGATTTAAACCTATCCGACCAAGGAGCTGCCAAGACAAGGCAACGTTCCATTCCATTTTCAACCTCATCGATAAAATATTTTTCATTATTTACCAAAGAATTAGTTCCTGTTTATGACAATGGGATAGATTTTGTTTGATACGTTTTAGAGAAATGGGCAAGCATACCACTCATGGTTCTTAATTCGATGTTCCTCCACCTGCTCTTCATCTATCTTCCAAGTAAAATTCTGTAACATGAACATATTGATTACAGCCTAGCTAACTTTTACACTTATCTTAATAATCATAGGATTAAACAAATGCTTATCGAAATATCAACTGACTCTAATCAATCATAATAGCCATTTTCAAAGACAATAATACTTTCGGCAGATGATGGTGTATTGTCATCTGCATCAGGAGCGTATGCACCTATACCCAACACATGGGATGTTAGCGATCCAGACTCTACTTCTAGGCCTTTTTCTTTATCTGAAAGATACGTGATCAAGCCCTTGAAATGAATTTTTAGCAAGTCCATTTCTTCGAACTCTGGAACCGCTGGTTCAGTAAACTCTATCGCCTCCAAAACGCCAGAGGCGTTGTAATATGCGAACACGCCAAAATTCTCAAAGTAATCACATGGGAACACAGACTCCTCCGTTCTTTTAAAAGAATCAAATACTTCCCCTAATAATCTCACTTGGTCAGGAGTCATGCCAAACTTGATTTTCCCTGCCCCCACAAAGGGGGAAATTAAAAAACGCATAAAATACTCTCACTTAAAAATCAGTCACATGCTACAGACACATATCAGCATATCGTTTTGGTATCATCTGTTTAATGGAATATTTCAATGATGTATATCAAATGACTTTATTCATTCTTTTGGGCAAGCGCTTAGCCCGACAGGGAACTACACCACAGCAATAATTTGACCGTATTTAATCCAAAATAAAAACGCCCCAGGCGGGGCGTTGTTTTCATGGCGGCCATTACATGGCGTTGGTGGATTCGAAGATCTTGTCGGCCGACGCTTCGACGAAGCCAGGGTAGAGCACGCCATCGGCCTGCGGGTAGCGCAGGGCAAACTCGTAAAAGCAGCTCGGGATGGTGCGCACGCCGTCGCTGAAGGGCACCTCGGCCTTGTCTGCCATGGTGGAGGATTGCTCCAGCATCACCTCGGGATCGCCCTTCACCTCGCCGCCAACGGTGTTGAGCACGAAGCCTGCCGCCTTGAGCGCCGCATTCACCTGCTGGATGGTGTCGAAGTCCTTCAGGCGGTTGATGTTGACGGTGAAGTGGTTGGCACGATAACCCCAGGCGGCCATCCAGGCGGCATACTCGCTCTCTGCCAGCAGGGTCTGGTAGTCGGTGTGGGAGACCTGCCAGGGCGCGCCGGCGTAGAGGAAAGCCGGGGTGTCGGTGAGGTGATCGGGTACCTGATCCACCAGCTTGTGGATGATGGCCTGGGCACCTTCGGAGAGCTCTTCCACCTTCAGCTCGCTGATGAACACCTTGGGCGCATCAGGATCTTTATGCTCGAAGTGTTTGGCATAGAGCTTCTTGGCCTTGAACACATACTCGCCCTTCTCTTCGTACCCCAGGGCACGGAAGTGGGCCGCCAGTTTCTCGAGACCGAGCTTGGGCAGGTTGTAGGTCCGAAACGCCACGTGATCGTTGATGATGGGGGCACCGCCGCCCAGCAGTTGATGAACCTTGTGAGCACTGGGGGTGACCTGAATGTAGTTGTCCCACAGATGGCCAAACAGGGTGTCGATATCCTTTTGCATCTCTCTTTCCTTTGATTGCGGGTACAGACAGGGGCACCTGTTCAGTGCCCCTCTTTTATTTTCTTGTTATCAGAAGGTCAGACCGGGAGACAGCTGATCCGGCATAGCAGCCTTGCTGTCTTCGACGGAGGCGACCGGGTAAGCACAGTAGTCGGCGGCGTAGTAGGCGCTCGCCCTGTGGTTGCCGGAGGCACCGATGCCGCCGAAGGGGGCGGCACTGGAGGCGCCGGTGATGGGCTTGTTCCAGTTGACGATACCGGCACGGATCCGCTTGAAGAAGTGGTTCCAGTCCGCTTCGTTGTCACCGAGCAGACCGGCCGAGAGACCGAAACTGGTGGCGTTCGCCTTCTCGATGGCCACATCGAAGTCGTCGTAGCGAATGAGCTGCAGCAGCGGGCCGAAGTACTCTTCATCCGGCAGCGCGCTGACCGCGGTCACGTCTATGATGCCCGGGGAGACAAAGCCGGTGCCCGCTTCCAGGTGCTTGAGGGCAAGCAGGCTTTCACCACCTAGGCGCTGCAGGTTGGCTTGCGCCTCGACCATGCCGAGTGCGGCCTTCTCGCTGATCATGGCGCCCATGAACGGCTGCTCGGCGGCGTCATAGAGGCCGACCTTGATCTGGCCGACCACCTCCACCAGGCGCTTGACCAGGGCATCGCCCCGCTCGCCGCGCTCGACAAACAGACGGCGCGAGCAGGTGCAACGCTGGCCGGAGGTAATGAAGGCGGACTGCACGATGGCATGGACGGCGCCGTCGATGTCGCTCACATCTTTCACGATCAGCGGGTTGTTGCCACCCATCTCCAGTGCCAGGATCTTGCCCGGCTGGCCGGCAAACTGCTGATGCAGGAAGTGGCCGGTACGGGAGGAGCCGGTGAAGAAGAGGCCGTCGATGTCCGGGTTGCCGGCCAGCGCCTTGCCGGTGTCGACCTCCCCCTGCACCAGGTTGAGCACCCCCTTGGGCAGCCCCGCCTCCTGCCACACCTTGACCATGGCTTCAGCCACCATGGGGGTCAGCTCGGAAGGCTTGAACACGACCGCATTGCCGGCGATGAGCGCCGGCACAATGTGGCCGTTGGGCAGGTGGCCCGGGAAGTTGTAGGGGCCGAACACGGCCACGACGCCATGGGGCTTGTGGCGCACGAACGCCTTGGCGCCCGGCATGGGGTTTTCCACCGTGCCGGTACGCTCGTCATGGGCGCGGATGGAGATGGCAATCTTGCCCTGCATGGCCGCCACTTCGGTGCGGGTCTCCCACAGCGGCTTGCCGGTTTCACGGGCGATGGTCAGGGCCAGCGCCTCCTTGTGCTCGCCGAGCAGGTCGGCATAGCGGCGCACGATGGCAAGGCGCTCTTCAAGGGCCAGATCGGACCAATGGTAGAAGGCCGTGCGGGCCGCCTTGACGGCCGCATCCACCTGGGACTGGCTTGCCGCCTCACCACGCCAGATCACCTCGTTTTTGGCCGGGTCGATGGATTCGAACGGCTTGCCTTCACCGGCCAGCCACTGGCCATCGATAAACTGGACTAAAGACATCATCAATTCACTCCCTGTGGGTACGCAGGCCGCTTCGGCAGCCTGTCTCAATGCTGTGCTGCGGGGCGGGTCAATCCAGATCGACGACGCGCACCATGTCGCCATTTTCCACCTTGAGGGCGGCCGCCATCTTGGGCGGAATGATGGCTTCGTGCTTGTCCAGATCGACCCGGATGTTGCCGTAGCAGGCGCGGTATTGCTCGAATCTGGTGTTGCAGATGAGGTAGGTATGGCCGCCGATGGGCTCACCCACCAGCACCGCCAGCTTCTGGCTGCGGCGCACGCTGCGAATGTTCTTCACCTCGCATTCGACGGTGGGGCCGGCG
Organism: Aeromonas sp. R7-1; assembly: GCF_040908115.1. Taxonomy (NCBI): domain Bacteria; kingdom Pseudomonadati; phylum Pseudomonadota; class Gammaproteobacteria; order Aeromonadales; family Aeromonadaceae; genus Aeromonas; species Aeromonas sp. R7-1. The sequence continues at coordinate 148,243 of NZ_JBFODD010000064.1, forward strand.
TCGAAGATGTCGACATAACCGCGATTCACGAACCCCTCATCCTGCAGCATCTTGAGGGCAGGCCGGGTCTTTTCGTGGGTCTTGCCGATGACGGCGCGCGCCTCGTTGCTTAGCAGATTGACGTAGATGGGGTACTTGGGCATCAGCTCGGCGATGAAGCGCTTCTTGCCGATGCCGGTCAGATAGTCGACGGTGGGAAAATCCATCGAGAAGAAATGTTTTTGCAGCCACTCGTAGAAGGGGCTGTGGCCGTTGCCATCGGAGACACCACGCATCTCGGCAAAGACGGTACTGTCAAACAGCTCGGGGTGTTCGGCCATGAACAGGAAACGGTGCTTGGATAGCAGACGGCCGTTGAGCCCCTCGCGGGCGCATTCACGCAGAAACAGGGTGCAGAGCTCGGAATTGCCGGTGTAGTCGTTGGAGAGGGTGAGGGTTTCCACGACATTGTAGATGCCGAGCTTGGGAGAGGAGTGCACCACCTTGCCGATGTGATAGTTGTAGAACGCCTGGGACAGGCCGACCGCCGCGTCGATGGCGCAGGTACCGACCATCTCCCCGGTCTCCAGATCCTCGGCCACGAAGAAATAGAGGCACTCGCCCTTGCCAGCGGGCTTGTCCAGGAAGGTCTGAGTCGAGGCATCGATCTTGCGTTGCAGCAGCTCGTCGTTGACCGGCAAGGATGTCATGCCGGTGCCGGATTCGATGGCACAGGTCTTGAGGCCGGCGAAGTCGCGCTGCTCGATAGGACGGATAACCAACATAAATGACAACTCCCTTTCATTGACGACAGGTGGGGTCCCGGCTCCTGCCGGGAGGGCTCCCCACCTCAATTTGGATCAGGCGTTGACCACCTGAGCGACCGCTTTCTCGAACCGTGCCAGCCCTTCCTTGATGTCCGCTTCCGGGATCACCAGGGAGGGGGCAAAACGCACCACGTTGGTACCGGCAACCAGCGCCATCAGGCCCTGATCGATGGAGGCGAGCAGGAAGTCGCGGGAGCGGCCCTTGAAGTCATCGTTGAGCACGGCGCCCAGCAGCAGGCCCTTGCCGCGCACTTCGCTGAAGCAGTGGTACTTGGCGTTGATGGCTTCCAGCCCTTCGCGGAACAGCTGCTCGCGCTGCTTGATGCCGCTCAGCACTGCCGGGGTGTTGACCACGTCGATCACCGCCTCGGCCACGGCACACGCCAGCGGGTTGCCGCCGTAGGTGGAGCCGTGAGTGCCCACTTTCAGGTGGGAGGCGATCTCGGTGGTGGTCAGCATGGCCCCGATGGGGAAGCCGCCGCCCAGCGCCTTGGCGCTGGTGAGGATGTCCGGGGTGATGCCCAGACCCATATAGGCAAACAGCTCGCCGGTACGACCGACACCGGATTGCACCTCGTCATAAACCAGCAGGGCGTTGTGCTTGTCGCACAACTCGCGCACACCCTTGGCAAACTCGTCGGTGGGGCTGATGATGCCACCCTCGCCCTGCAGCGGCTCCATCACCACGGCGCAGGTGTTGTCGGAGATGACGGCAGCCAGCTCCTCCAGGTTGTTGTAGGCGACGTGGGTGATGTCGGCAGGCTTGGGACCGAAGCCATCGGAGTAGGCAGCCTGGCCGCCGACGCTGACGGTAAAGAAGGTACGGCCGTGGAAGCCCTGGTGGAAGGCGATGATCTGGGTCTTGTGGGCCCCGAACTTCTCGATGGCGTAGCGGCGGGCCAGCTTGAGGGCCGCTTCGTTCGCTTCGGCGCCGGAGTTGCAGAAATAGACCTTCTCGGCGAAGGTGGCGGCGACCAGTTTCTTGGCCAGGCGCAGGGCCGGCTCGTTGGTCATCACGTTGGAGAGGTGCCACAGCTTCTCACCCTGGGATTTCAGGGCCTCGACCAGTTTGGGATGGCAATGGCCCAGGCCATTGACCGCGATCCCGCCCGCGAAATCCACATACTCGCGGCCTTCCTGATCCCAGACACGTGACCCCTCGCCGCGCACCGGGATGATTTTGGCCGGCGCATAGTTGGGAACCATCACTTCATCAAACACTTCACGTGTCACTGCCAACAACTCTGACATATTGCTCTCCTGCTATCTCGCGGCAGAATAATCCACCGCCCAAAAGTTAAATCCGTGTAAACGTGGCGGAATTATCACAGAAAAAAAGTAAAAAGTCTGTAACTTAACCGCCTATAAGGAACAATGTTCGATTGCCTTTGAGATTTTAGGCAACCGCATTGCATAACGGCTCAGGGGGTGTTGGCAAGAGATAATTTGGACAGGGAGGAGGGTGAATAAAGTCTCAGGGAAATTTTTTTTTGCCTCATGACGGTTTTGAGACAGACATCGCAATTTTTTTCAGGAAACGGCCAAAAAGTTGGCCAGCAACTGGTGCCCCTGTTCGCTCAAGATGCTTTCCGGATGGAACTGCACTCCCTCCAGCGCCAGTGTTTTATGCCGCAGCCCCATGATCTCGTCCTGGCTGCCGTCGGCATGTTCGCTCCAGGCGGTGACCTCGAAACAGTCGGGCAGCGACGCCGCCTCCACCACCAGAGAATGATAGCGGGTCACCCGCAGCGGGTTGTTGAGCCCCTTGAACACCCCCTCCCCTTTGTGACGGATGAGAGAAGTCTTGCCGTGCATCACCTGACGGGCACGCACCACCCGGGCACCAAAGGCCTGTGCCAGCGACTGATGGCCGAGACAGACGCCGAGGATGGGGATCTCGCCGGCAAAACGGGAGATGGCGGCCAAAGAGATGCCCGCCTCGTTTGGCGTGCAGGGGCCGGGAGAGATCACCAGATGGCGGGGGGCAAGCCGGGCTATCTCCTCCAGGCTCAGCTCATCGTTGCGCCTGACCACCACCTCTTGCCCCAGAGCGCCGAAGTATTGCACCAGGTTCCAGGTAAAGGAGTCGTAGTTGTCGATGAGTAGCAGCATGCAAACACCCTGGGAATAAGACAGAGACGGTGAGCGGACAGCCCGTTGCGAGCGCGGGCAGACAAACGCCGCGCATTCTGGCATGTCTCTTTGAGTTAATAAACCGGCGATCACCTCACCTGCTGTGCAGTCTGTCCGCTCTTCAATGCCGATCCGGGCCTGTCGACCCCACCCGGCGGTGGGCCTGTCCCCGACCGGGCAGCATCAGCCGCTCCATGTCAGGATGGCAAGGTAAAAGAGACGGGAGGCGACCGGGAAAAGGGCACAGGACGTGACAGGCAGATGGGAAGGAGTCACCTTGGCAAGGGCTGGCAACGGACCTCAGCGGTCCAGATAACGGCCCTGTTCCAGTTCCCGTTCCCGCTGGCACTCGGCCAGATAGATGGCAGCCGCGATGGCCGGGGTCTTGTGGTGCTTGTCGATGGCGTTGGAGACCATCAACTGCAAGGTATTGAGGCTCTTGGCCTTGCGAAACTTGCGCAGCCAGTGACCCTTGTCACCCAACTCTTCACTCAGGGTTTGTGATTCGACAGACATGCTTTCTCTTGGGGCAAAGCCCGTGTTTGACATTGGGGGAGGTTGCGACAAACCGGAAGGTGTAAAACAAAGAAAGCCAGGCATCCACCCAGCTCTCTTCTACTACACCTTCCCAGTATGTCAGGCTCGAGGAACGAAGCCGACGACATCATATACGCTGATCAGGGTTTTTTCAGCCCTTTCACGCGCCTTTTGTGCGCCAGCCGCCAAAATGGCCTGCAGATGGGCCTCATCCTGACGCAGCTCGCGGAAGCGCGCCTGGATGGGTTCCAGCAAGGCGACCACGGCATCGGCCGTTTCACTCTTGAGGTGGCCGTACATCTTGCCTTCGAAGTGCTGCTCCAGCTCCGGGATGGAGCGGCCGGTCACACCGGACATCAGGGTCAGCAGATTGGAGACCCCCGGCTTGTTTTCGGGATCGAAACGCACCACGGCCGGCTCGTCGGAGTCGGTCATCGCCCGCTTGATCTTCTTGACGATCTGCTTGGGATCTTCCAGCAAGCCGATGAAGTTGGCCTCGTTGTCGTCGGACTTGGACATCTTCTTGGTCGGGTCCTGCAGGCTCATCACCCGGGCCCCTTCGGTCGGAATGAAGGGTTCCGGCAGGGTGAAGACTTCGCCATAGAGGTTGTTGAAGCGGGTGCAGATGTCGCGGGTCAGCTCCAGATGCTGCTTCTGGTCATTGCCAACCGGCACCTGATTGGCCTGATAAAGCAGAATGTCGGCCGCCATCAGCACCGGATAACCGAACAGGCCGACGTTGACGTTGTTCTCGAAACGGGCAGACTTGTCCTTGAACTGGGTCATGCGCGACAGCTCGCCCATCTGGGTGTAGCAGTTCAGGATCCAGCCGAGCTCGGCGTGCTGGGGCACGTGGGACTGGATGAAGACGGTGCTCTTGGCCGGGTCGATGCCCACCGCCAGATAGAGGGCGGCTGCGTCGAGGCACGCCTTGCGCAAGGCGGCCGGATCCTGGCGGGTGGTGATGGCGTGCAAATCGACGATGCAATAGAGGCAGTCGAAATCATCCTGCATGCTGACCCACTGACGCAGGGCCCCCATGTAGTTGCCGATGGTCAGCTGGCCCGAGGGTTGGGCACCGCTCAATACGATTGGTTTAGTCATCAGAGTAGTAATCCTTGTTATCCGCCAGCCCGGTCTGGATCAGACCAGCAGGGCGTCGAGTTCGGCAAACTGCTCGCAAACCCAGTCGGGGCGCGAGTCTGCGATAGGGCGGCCATAGTTGTAGCCATAGGTGAGCCCCACCACCTTCATGCCGGCGGCCTGGGCGGCCAGTACGTCATTTTCGGAATCCCCCACCATCAGGGTGCGGGACGGGCTGACACCCAGCTCGTGGCAGGCGTGCAACAGCGGCTCCGGGCTCGGCTTCTTGACGGGTACGCAGTTGCCCCCGAGCCAGAGTGCGAAACAGTCGCTGATGCCGAGGGCCTCCAGAATGGGCTGCACGAAGTGACTCGGTTTGTTGGTCACCACGGCCTGCTGGTAACCCAGCCCCTGCAGACGGCGCAGGCTCCGGGCCACTCCGTCATACATGGCCAGGCCTTCCAGCAGACAGGCCTGATAGTGACGGTCGAACAGGGGGCGGGCCTTGGCAAACTGCTCCGGGGCGTCGCGGTAATCGAGAGCCCGCTGGATCAGCTTGTCGGCGCCGTTGCCGACCCAGGTACGCACCACGGCCTCGTCGGCCTCGGCCAACCCCAGATCCGCCAGGGTACGGTTGACCGCCAGCGCCAGTTGCGGGGCGCTGTCAATCAGGGTGCCATCCAGATCGAACAGCACCAGGTCAAAGGGGCGATCAGCGACGGACATGGGCAAGCTCCGCGCGCATCTGGTCGATCACCGCCTTGTAATCCGGCTTGCCGAAGATGGCAGAGCCCGCCACGAACATGTCGGCACCCGCCTCGGCAATCTCGCGAATGTTGTCGACCTTGACCCCGCCATCGATTTCCAGGCGAATGTCGCGGCCGCTCTCGTCGATCAGGCGGCGCACCTGGCGCAGCTTGTCGAGGGTGCCGGGGATGAAGCTCTGACCGCCAAAGCCCGGGTTGACCGACATCAGCAGGATCACGTCCAGCTTGTCCATCACGTACTCCAGGCAGCTGAGCGGGGTCGCGGGGTTCAGCACCAGACCGGCCTGGCAACCCTGCTCCTTGATGAGGCCCAGGGTGCGATCCACGTGATCGGAGGCTTCCGGGTGGAAGGTGATCAGGCTGGCACCGGCCTTGGCAAAATCAGGCACGATGCGATCCACCGGCTTGACCATCAGGTGCACGTCGATGAGCGCTTCGATACCGTAATCGCGCAGCGCCTGACAGACCATGGGGCCTATGGTCAGGTTGGGGACATAATGGTTGTCCATCACATCGAAATGGACCACGTCGGCCCCGGCGGCCAGCACCTTGGCCACATCCTCACCCAGACGGGCAAAGTCGGCGGAGAGGATAGAGGGGGCAATCAGAAAGTCTTTCATCAGCGTCATCCATTGGCAGCGTGGCAGAAAAAACGGCGCAATTTTATCGCAAAAGGGCGATGAAAACGACCCGCATCTACAGAACACGCCGCTCCGGCACCATGGCTGGCACACGATGCTAGGCGCGGCTCACGGAATACCAGCGGCAGCATCAGAAATGACTACGGCCCCCTCAGGGACCGTTGTTCACTCAGCCGACGGCAACCAGCTCCGCCTCACCGGGATAATAGCCCTGTTCGGGCTCGATGCCGGGCGGATAGAGCGCCAGCAGCTCGGCCACCTTGTTGCGACCACCGCCGTTACGGCTGATGGTGCGCTTGACCAGGATTTCGTCGAGCCGGGCGCCGCGATAGAGTTCGCGGGTCAACTCGATGTCATGGTTGCTGATGAGCACGGGCACCCCTTTATGGGCGGCGGTGTGGCGAGCCAGCCTGGCCAGCAGCGCCTGATCGTCCAGGGTGAAACCGCCTGCCGAATAGGTGGTAAAACTCGCCGTGGTGGAGAGGGGGGCATAGGGCGGATCGCAGTAGATCACCCAGTCTTCCTCTGCACGGGCCATGGCGTCGGCATAGCTTTCGCAGATGAACGTCGCCTTCTGCGCCTTCTCGGCAAAGGCCCACAGCTCTTTCTCCGGGAAGTAGGGCTTCTTGTAGGAACCGAAGGGAACGTTGAATCCCCCCTTCTTGTTGTAACGGCACAAGCCGTTGAAACCATGGCGATTCAAAAACAGGAACAACTGAGCCCGTTCAAAACCGGCCGCGGTCTGGTTGAACTGGGTACGGAGCCGATAATAGGCGGTCTTGTGGTTGTGCTCGGCCACGAACAGCTTGCGGGCCTCGCTGATGAAGCTGTCCGGCTGCTGCTTGAGGTGGTTGTAGAGGCCAATGAGATCCGGATTGATGTCGTTGAGCACATAGGCGTCGTAATCCGTGTTGAGAAACACGGATCCCGCCCCGACGAAGGGCTCCAGCAACACACGCCCGGCCGGCAAACGCTCGGCGATCTCTTCGACCAGGGAGTATTTTCCCCCGGCCCATTTTAAAAACGCGCGTGTTTTTTTCATGGAAGTCCGGTGTTGACAAGGCTATGCCCAAAAAAGGGGGGTGATTCTACCCCCTTCCTCGGGTGGCTGGCTATTGCTTCAATTCTTTTTGTATCTGGGCGAATGACTTGGGCCAGGGTTGTCCCTTGAGCAAGGCAGGCGACAGCTTGCGAATGGCCGCCTTGGCCTGGGCACTGCTGGCGTAGTCTCCCTGCACCACCACATACCAGGGACTGCCACGGAAACGGGTCTTGTAAACCCACACCTTGCCCGCCAAGCCATGCTCGGCCACAAAGCTGTCTACCGCCTTGGTGTTGCTCGCCCCCATCAACTGGATGCTGTAGTGATTCTTCGGCTTCTTGTTGAGAGTCGCCACCGGCGTCAACGCCACCTTGGCCGCCGGGGCCGCGACCGGCGCTGTCTGCGCGCCACTGGCCGGTTGAGCCTCTGTCCGGGCCGGGACACTGCTCGGGGCCGGATTCTTGACCTGGGCCGTCGTTCCGGTCGGGACCGCACGGGAACCGCTCCCCACCAGCTCATCCACCACGGCCGTGGGCAAGGCGCCGCTGACGTTCGGCTGGTTCATCAATTTCTCGACCACTTCGTCGGAGATGACGACCCGGCGCCCCTCATAGTTGGTTGACTCCGTGGTGACCGTCTCGCTCTCGACCTTCTTGGGCAAGGGCTTGGCATCGGACTGCCAATCGCGGGCAACCTGATTCTCTGACGGGATGGCAGCGGCGCCACTGCTCGCCTGAGTACTCAAGGCCCCGCTCGCCGCACCGACGTTCACAGAATCGCTTGAGACGGGATTGGGCAACGCCATCCCCTGGGACGGAGCCTGGGCGGGGTCCTGGCCTGCACTGTCGAACAGGGGCAGATAGCTCAGGGCCAGCAACCCGCCCGCCACCAGGGCAAGCACGATCGCTATCTTCTTGACGGGCAACTCGGCCTGACGTTTCTTGGGCCTTCTGTCGGTCATGGTATCCTCCAGTAACTGCATGATGGCTGACGGATGTCCGCCCGCCCCATTCAGGATCTCTTCCACTTTCGGCTTGGGCAAGAGGGCAGTCGGGATCTTGAGCTCTTTGGCCTTCTCATACAAGAAGATACGTTGCTCAGGAGCGCTCAGTGGCGCGACTTCCAGCTCGAGGGCTGGCATGGCCCGTCCCTTGAGGAGCGCCTTCTGGTTACGACACCAGGCGTCATCACCCGAGAGCAAGATGGCCAGTTTATGAGGAGATGCCAGGGTATCGTTGTGACGACAGAGCGCCCACAACTCCCCCACCAGCTCGGCAGGCAAGGTATCGGCACGTTCGATGATGAGCAGCAGTCTGGCAGGCTTGTCACCCACCATGCGAAAGAAGCTGTCCGCCAGGGCATCCTGCGCGTTGAACAGGGGACGTGCCACCACCTGCTGCAACAGCAACTGGCGCACATCCGCCATCTTCATGGACGAGCTGCCGATGAGGCTGGCCACCCGCACCGCATCGGGCAGTTGGGCAAGCAGCGACTCGCACAGTGTGCCACGGCCACTGCCTGGCTTGCCGGAGAGAAAAACAAAGGGGTGGTTGAACTCGATCAGGTGCAGCAGCCGGTCAACCAACTGCCGCTGAGAAGGCAGTTTGAGCAATTTATTAGTGGTCACGACCAGACTCGATCACCGCCATCAATTGCTCGTCTGTCACATCGGCCACGACCTGGGCCTGTCCGATCCCGATCGGCAGCACCAGTCTCAGTTTGCCTTCCAGCACCTTCTTGTCACGGCGCATATGGCGAATGAAGGCGGCAAAATCCATATCGGACGGTGCCTTGACCGGCAAATCGGCGGCCAACAGCAGATCGCGGACTCGTGCCACCTCTTGCGCCGTCATGTCGCCACGGGCCAGGGCCGTCTCGGCCGCCAGCATGGTTCCCGCCGCCACGGCTTCACCGTGCAGCCAGTTGCCATAACCCTTCTCCGCCTCGATGGCATGGCCGAAGGTATGTCCCAGGTTCAGCAAGGCGCGCACGCCGTGCTCGGTCTCGTCCTGACCGACCACATCGGCCTTGATCTCGCAGCAGCGGCGAATGGCATAGGAGAGTGCATCACCGTCGAGGCGCTGCAGGCGGGTCATGTTGGTTTCAAGCCAGGAGAAGAAGGCGGCATCCCAGATGATGCCGTATTTGATCACCTCGGCCATGCCGGCGGCAAATTCCCGGGCAGGCAGGGTCTTGAGGCAGTCGGTATCGATGATCACATGCTTGGGCTGATAGAAGGCACCCACCATGTTCTTGCCGAGGGGATGGTTGACGGCGGTCTTGCCGCCGACGGAAGAGTCAACCTGGGAGAGCAGCGTGGTAGGCACCTGAATAAACGGAATGCCTCGTTGGTAGCTTGCCGCAGCAAAGCCGACAACATCACCTATCACACCGCCCCCCAGAGCGATCAGAATGGTATCACGACCATGGCTGGTTTCCAGCAGAGCAGACATGATCCGCTCGAAGGTCGCCAGGGTTTTGTAGGCCTCGCCATCGGGCAGGATCAGGTGTTCCACCTGAAAACCGGACAGCAACTGAATGATCTGTTCAAGATACAGGGGCGCGACCACGGTATTGGTCACTATCATGACCCGCTTGCCCTTGATCGTCTGCGCCAGTACCTCGGGGCGTTGCAGCAGACCGGCAGCTATCTCTATCGGGTAGCTGCGTTCACCCAGTTCGACCTTCAACCTTTCCATGGACGTCCTCTAATGAATTACATACCAATCAACTTGACGATTTGATTAGCGACAACTTTGGCACTCTGGTCATCCGTCTGGATGACAAAATCGGCAACCTCTTCGTACAGGGCGTTGCGCTCTTGCGCAAGACGCTCAAGCACTTCACGGGGCGGCTCTTCGGTTTGCAGCAAGGGACGACGCTTGTCTCTCTGGGTTCGCGCCAATTGCTTTTCAATGGTGGTTTCGAGGTAGACCACGATGCCGCGTGCGGAGAGTTTGTTGCGGGTTTCACGGCTCTTGATGGCACCGCCACCCGTTGCCAGCACGATACCCTGCTGTTCGGCGAGCTCACCGATCACCTTCTCTTCGCGGATCCGGAAACCTTCTTCGCCTTCAACATCGAACACCCAGCCGATATCGGCACCACTGCGGCGCTCAATCTCATGATCTGAGTCGAAAAACTCCATGTGCAGTTGTTCTGCCAGATGTCTACCTATGGTGCTCTTGCCCGCACCCATGGGACCTATCAGGAAAATATTGCGTTTCTCAGCCATGTCTTTTCGTTAGTAATTACAAACTGTATGGCCCCGGTAAACACTCGACCGGGGTACCTATGAACCTTATCTTGCGATGGATCAGGAGGGGGATTATCTCAGTAGAAACCAGGACTGGCAACCGCAGCCCTTACGCCCCAGCCTCATCGGGGCGTAAGGTTATATGTGTTTTACTCTCACAAGTAAAGTTTTCAGAGGGCGTCGGTCACTATCCTCGGGGTCACGAAGATCAGCAGTTCGCGCTTCTTGTTTTCACTGGTGGTTTTCTTGAACAGATAGCCCAACCCGGGGATATCCCCCAGCAGAGGCACCTTGCTGACATCGCTCTTGATGGTCTGTTGATAGATGCCGCCAAGCACCAGAGTTTCACCGTTGTTGACCAACACCTGGGTGGTGATGGACTGGGCGTTGATGGACACCGCATCCCCGGTCCCGGTCGGCACGGTTTCCCCCTTGGTATCCTGAGTCACGGTCAAGTCCAGGATCACCCTGTTGTCCGGGGTGATCTGCGGTGTGACCTTGAGGCTCAGCACCGCCTTCTTGAAGGTGACCGAGGTCGCCCCGCTCGAAGAGGACTCCACATAGGGGATCTCGGTCCCCTGCTCGATCAGGGCCGGCTTCTGGTTGGCCGTGGTGACACGCGGACTGGCGATGATCTCGGCCTTGCTCTCCTTTTCCAGCGCTGAGAGTTCAAGATCCAAAAGGGTGCCATTGGCAAGACGGGCAACCTGGAACGCCAGGGTGCCGGCCGCGTTGGTCACCGGCAGGTTGACGTTGAGTCTGTCTTCTACGTTGGGGCGAGTGATGGTGGAACTGCCATCATTGTTTCCGGCGCCATCATTACCCTCTATGGTGCCCGAGGTGCCGTTGCCATGACCGTCTGTCTTGGTCACCCCCCAGCGCACCCCCAGTGCCTCATCGAAACCATCATCAATGGTCACCATGCGCGCCTCGATCACCACCTGCTTGACCGGGATATCGAGGATATCCAGCATCCGCTTGACGTTGCTGATGACATCCGCCGTGTCCTTGACTACCAGCACGTTGGTACGTTCATCCACGCTGACCGCCCCTCTGGGGGAGAGCAGCTTGGTGCTCTCGGAGGAGAGCAGGGCCGCCACTTCCGATGCCTTGGCATAGTTGATCTGCAGATACTCGGTGTAGAGGGGAGCGAGATCCGCCACCTGGTTGCGGCTCTCCATCTGCTGTTTCTCGCGAGCGGCAATCTCGTCCGCCGGTGCCACCAGCAGGATGTTGTTGTCCAGCCGTTTGTCCAGCCCTCTGACCTTGAGGATGATGTCCAGCGCCTGCTCCCAGGGCACGCCATCGAGACGCAGCGTGATGTTGCCGGAGACCGAGTCCGTGGTCACCAGGTTCAGATTGTTGAAATCGGCGATGATCTGCAACACGGTACGAACAGGAATATCCTGGAAGTTCAATGAGATGGGCTTGCCCTGGTACTGCTTCGCCGCCGTGGTGGCCACCCGTTTTTTCACCTCGATGATGAACATCTTGTCGGCCTGATCGTAACGGTAGTCAAACTGGCCGTTCACAGAGAGCTCGAACAGGGTGTCATTGCCCTGGCGGAACACCTCCACCTGGGAGACCGGGGTAGCGAAGTCCTGCACATTGATGAGGTTGAGCTGATCATCAGGCACCCGGGTACCGTGGAACTTGGCCAGCACTTTCTGACCACGGCTGCTGACATCCACCGCCGCCGAACTGTTGTCCAGCGTCACGAGGAACTCCCCCTGCCCCTCCTTGCCACGGCGAAAATCCACGCCCTTGACCGAGTTGAAGTAGGCGCCCCCCATGTTTGCCTGAGACACGGACAACACCGGCTTGCCGGGGGCAACGGGCGAAGGAGCCACAGTAGGCGTGGCAGCCACGGCAGGCTGAGCCTGATACTGGGACTGGTTCTGGGCAACTCGCTGGGTGTCAATCAGCGCAGACTGAGTCACCGGCTGGCTTCTGACGAGCGCAGACTGGCTGGCTGCAACAGGCGCCGCCGAGGAAGCGACCGGCTGCCCTGCCTTGTCTCCCAGCGCCACCAGCAATTTATTGCCCTGCTGATGGACCTGATAGGGGGTGAGCTGATCGAGGGCGATCTTGATGTCGAGCCCCTGCCCCTTCCCCTCCACCAGGAGGTTGTTCACCCCTTGCTGCTTGATGGGCAGGGGATTGACCGTCAGGGCACCGATGGCCCCGGGTACGTGCAGCAGAAGCTGATTGGGTTCATAGGTCAACCTGTCCGTAAAACCGCTGACCGGTTCGCTGAAGCTGAGCTCCAGCAGGAGTTGATCGGCCAGCAGGGGATTCACCTTGACCTCCTGCAACGCGGGTACTGCCCACACCTGAGTGCATCCGCCCAGCCACAGCAGCGCCACACCGGTCATCCTTCTTATTGTTGTTCTCATCTCTGCTCATCCCTGATCATAGTTTTGCGTCGAGATTGGCCATGGCCAGCTGGGTTTCTCGGGTGACCCAGCATCCTTTGCCATCCGGTACCGTCTCCATCAAGTCAACATGCGTGTTCGTTATCTTGATGACCCTGCCCTGATCCAGCCCCATGTGCTGGTTGAGCCCGACGCGCACGGCTTGCCCGTCCGGGGTTTTGATCAATGCCCACAACTGCCCCTGCTTGCCGATGGAGCCTTTCATGCTCAGGCTGGCAAGCGAGTAGCGTTCCAGCACCTCCTTTTCCCGATTGGCCACTATCTGGGCACAGTCCGGCTTGGCCTTGGCATCCAGCCTGGAACTGGTTTCCGGCTGGGGTGCAATGAACGGACTGCGTTGATCGCTGCGTTGATAGACCATGGGAGAGAAGGGCTTTATCTCCGGCAAAGATTCGATCGGTACCGGCTTTCTGGCCTTGGTCTGTTTGACATACTCATCCATGTCCTCCTGTCCCCCACAGGCCGTCAACAGCAGCGCCGACAAGAGAAGTACGCCCGCTCTCATGCTCATGGCTTTTTCTCCACGGTTTTGCCGTTGTACTTGTAGGTCTTGGCCTGCATGGACATACCGATCAGCTCACCACCCTTCCCCTGGCTGAGCTGGAAAGAATCCAGGATCACGATGCGCGGCAAAGCAGCCATGTCCGCCGTGAACTTGCCAAGTTCGTGATAGGTGCCCACGACCTCGATGCGCATGGGCAGCTCGGTGGAGAACTCGTGTTTCACCTCTGGCTCCCAGTTGATCCTGTTCAATGTCAAACCGTTGTCGGTGGCAATGAAGCTGATGTCATCCAGCAAACCGGCGACTTCGTGGGTGTTGGGCAGCTGTTTGAGCTGGGTGTCGACCAGATGTTCCAGCTGGACCATCTGCTTTCTGTATGCTTCCAGGTTCGCGGCCAGCATGGCCTTGCTCTCGAATTGTCCCTTGAGCTCAGTCTCTTTTGCGGCTTCACGACCCAGGGCCGCCAGGGAATTGGCAATCACGTAGTAATAGAGTGCCCCACCAAGCAGAGCACAGCAGAAGAAGACAAAGATGCCCTTGGCGATCGGCGGCCAGCGGGCAATGTCATTGAGATCCAGGTCGTTGAGTTGTTGCAGGTTCATTTTTGCCCCTTAGCCGCGTTGGGTAGCGCCGTGGCAATCTGGAACATCATGGAGAACTGGCTCAGGGCGATGGGGGCCACCTCGGCCGTGAAGATGGTGCTGAGCTGGGATTGTGTCAGCCAGCCGGAACCGTCGATTCGGCGCATCATGCTGGCTACCCTGCCATAGGCTTCGGTCTTTCCCTTCACGTCTATCTTGTTGTTTTGCAGAGCAAGACTATCAAGATACACCCCGTTGGGGACCAGCACCGGCAGCTGATTGAACAGACGTACAGGGATGTTGCGGCGCATCTGCAACTGCTCGATGAGTTGCATGCGGTCAATCAACTCCTTGCGCCGTTCCTTGAGAAGCCTGATCTCCCCAAGCTGGGTGTCCAGGGTTGCCATCTCCTGCTGCAACCGCTGATTGCGCTGCTGCTGGTAACCGATCTGCTGCTGCACCAGCCAGTCTGCAGCAAAGGCGATGGCTGCCGTCCCCGCCAGGAACAGACCGAACAGGATACCGAATTGTTTCTTCTGACGCTGCGCCCGAGCCTGCCGCCAGGGCAGAAGGTTTATATTTGACATGGTGTGAAGCTCCTCAGTGCCAGCCCGAGCGCCGTCATGTACTTGGCTCCATGAGTCAGCCCCCCCTCTCCCTGCGGCTTGCCAAAGAGTGCAAAGGGATCGGGATGCAGCACCTCGCAGTTAAGCTCGCTGCCGATTTGTCCGGCCAGCCCCGGCAGCAGGCTCCCCCCTCCGGTCAGCACCAGCCTGGAGAGCTCCTTGTTCCCCGAGGAGCTGCAAAACAGCTGCACGTTGCGCCGTATCTGCAACACCAGGGTGCTGAGGTGAGGCAACAGGACATCCACCTCATGATCCGCAGGCAAGGAGCCCTGGAGCTTGGCCAGTTCCGCCTCTTCCATACTCATGCTGTAAAAAGAGGCCAATGCCTGGCTGTATTGATCACCACCAAAATTCTGCAACCGGGAATAGATGACCTGGCCCCGTAACAGGGCGGCGAAAGTCAGGGCGCTGGCACCGATGTCGACGATGCCAACCGGTTTCTCCGAGGTTTGCAGGTCGGGCAGGCAGGCCAGCACGGCGCGTCCGAGCGCATGGGCCCCCACATCCACCACCATGGTCGTCATGCCTGCCTCCGTCAGGGCACTGACCCGGCCACTGACGCTTTCGGTCCGCGCGGCACTGAGCAGGACCTCCTGACGCCCGTTGTCGCCCGCCATGCCGAGGATTTCAAAATCCAGGCTCACTTCATCAAGGGGAAAGGGGATGAGCTGCTCAGCCTCCAGGTGAACCTGGTTCTCCAGCTCGCTCTCGTTGATGTTGGTATCGACCTGAATGATCTTGGTGATGACGTTGGAACCGGTCACGGCCGTGGCCACGTTCTGGCAATCCCCTTGCACGAGCCGCTTGAGCGACTTGAGGGACTGACTGACCCGTTCAATGTCCTGAAGTTGATAGTCGACCAGCGTTCCTCTTGGCATGGGGATCTCGGCAACCGAGCCGAGGTGCACCTTGCCGGGACGTCCGCTGATGGTGACGGCCTTGATGGTTTGACTGCCAAAATCAATGCCCGCCATGGAGACGAGGGATCCCTTACTTAATAGCCCAAACATATACACATCCATGCGTTATTGGGTTTTCGGACTTATTGTAGGACAGCGCGTCATGATGTGACGGCTTAACTCAATATAATGCTCTATCTATCAATGTCATAAAGTTTGTGTCAAAAGTTGACGCCCCTCTCCTTTCGGCCTTGATTGCGGCCCCCTTGGTAATTGTGCCCTGGAGTGCTACCCTCCCGCCTCTTCTCGGGGTCGCCTGTTTGCGGACAGGAAAACCTCGAATCCGCGAGGGTAAAAAGGCTATACTCTGCGCCCGTTGGCTAATTTTAAGACGATTGGTAGTTCTTCCATGCTGAAATGGCTCGTTCGCCTGTTTATTGTCATGATGCTGGGTGCTGTGCTGGGCGTTGCCAGCCTCATCGGCATCTACTTCTACATCAAGCCCCAGTTGCCGGACGTCAGCGCCCTGCGCGATGTCAAACTGGCTACCCCCATGAAGGTCTACAGCCGGGACGGGGAATTGATCTCCCAGTTTGGCGAAATTCGTCGCATCCCCCTGCGGCTGGACGAAATTCCCCAGTCCATGATCGATGCCGTACTCGCCACCGAAGATGCCCGCTTCTATGAGCACCCGGGCATAGACCCCATCGGCATCATCCGTGCCGCCACCGTCTGGGCCGTCTCCGGCCAGGCGCGTCAGGGCGCCAGTACCATTACCCAGCAGGTGGCCCGCAACTTCTTCCTGAGCAATGAGAAGACTCTTGTACGCAAGATCAAGGAGGTGTTCCTCGCCTGGCGCATCGAGCAGAACCTCTCCAAGGACGAGATCCTCACCCTCTATCTCAACAAGATCCCCCTCGGCTACCGGGCATTCGGGGTCGGCGCGGCCGCCCAGGTCTACTTCGGCAAGGAGGTCAAGGATCTGACCCTGGACGAGATCGCCATCATCGCGGGTCTCCCCAAGGCACCCTCCATGCTGAACCCGATCCGTTCCCCGGAGCGCGCCTTCGCCCGCCGCAACGTGGTACTGGGTCGCATGCTGGAAACCGGCAAAATCACCCAGGCCCAGTATGACGAAGCCTCCAAGATGCCGGTCAAGGCCCGTTTTCACGGTGCCGAGACCACGCTGAACGCCCCTTATCTGAGCGAGATGGTGCGCCAGAAGATGGTGGAGCAGTTTGGTGAAGATGCCTACACCATGGGGCTGCACGTCTACACCACCGTCACCGCCAAGCGTCAGCGCGCCGCCCATCAGGCGCTGCTGGACGGTGTCTTCGACTACGACACCCGCCACGGCTACCGTGGCCCGACCGCCTTGCTGTGGAAAGCCGGTGAAACGGCCTGGGACTACGAGCAGATCATGGCCCATCTGGCCAAGCAGCCGACCTATCAGCCCCTGATGGCCGCCGTGGTCACCCAGCTCGGCGACAAGAGCGCCACCCTGGTGCTCAAGAATGGCAAACAGGCCGAACTGGGCTGGAATGGCATCAAGTGGGCGCGTGCCTTCATCACCGACGATCGCCAGGGCTTTGCCCCGAAATCGGCGCGGGATGTACTCAAAGTCGGCGCCCAGATCTGGGTCAGGGAGAAAGGGGAAGAGTTACTGCTCTCCCAGATCCCCGACGTCAACGCCGCCCTGGTGGCCATGAACCCGCAAGACGGCGCCATTGAGGCCCTGGTCGGCGGCTTCAGCTTCGAGCTCTCCAAGTTCAACCGGGTCGATCAGGCCCGTCGTCAGGTCGGCTCCAACATCAAACCGTTCCTCTATGCCACCGCGCTGGAGCAGGGCTATACCCTGGCGTCCCTCATCAACGATGCACCGATCAACCAGTGGGATCCTGCCAAGGGCCCCATGTGGCAGCCCAAGAACTCGCCCGCCATCTATGAAGGGCCGACCACCTTGCGCCTCGGCCTTGCCAAGTCCAAGAACGTGATGTCGGTCCGGCTGATGCGCGCCATCGGGCTGGATACCTATATCGACGGCCTGACCCGCTTCGGCTTCGCCCGTGATCACATTTCTGCCAACGAATCCCTGGCGCTGGGTGCGGCGGAGTTCACCCCGCTGGAAGTGGTGCGCGGCTACTCGGTGCTGGCCAATGGCGGCTTCCAGGTCACCCCCTACTTCATCACCGAAGTGACCGACAGCTTCGGCACCCCCCTGTTCGAGGCCAACCCGGCCGCCGCCTGCCGCGACTGCGGCGTGCTGGCCGCCGCCGGTCTCGACAGCGCGGATGCCTATGCCAATACCACGGCAGACTGGAAGGCCCAGTGCCCCATCGATCCTGTCGTGCCCAACAACATGGCACCGCAGACCATCAGTGCCCAGAGCGCCTTCCTCATCACCGACACCCTGACCACCGCCATCTGGGGTGGCAATGGCTGGCGTGGTACCGGCTGGCGGGCAGCCCGTGACCTCAAGCGTCACGACATCTCGGGCAAGACGGGGACCACCAACGAATCCCGGGATGCCTGGTTCTCCGGCTATACCCCGAATCTGGTGGCCACCTCCTGGATCGGTTTTGACAACCACCAGCGCGGTCTGGGCCGGGCCGAGTTTGGCGGCGGTGCCGCCCAGCCCATCTGGATTGACTTCATGAAGACGGCTCTGCAACAGGTGCCCGAGCGCAAGATGCCGGTCCCCGAAGGGATCATGCAGGTCCGCATCGATCGTGAAACCGGTCTGCTGACCAATCGCGCCGATGGCAGTACCACGGAGGAGTTCTTCAAAGAGGGCACAGAGCCCACCCGCTACGCGAGCCAGATCTCCGATGGCAACCAGGTGTATGGCGGTGACGATGCGACCACAGACGGTCCCGTCTCCACCGACGACATCTTCTAGGTCCCCCTGGAAACAACAAAAACCGGCGCCCAGGCGCCGGTTTTTGTTTCGGGATGACGAGCGGGCTGCGTCAGCCCAGCAGGGCTTTCATCAGACTCGAGATGCGGGCCGCCAGCTCATTGAAGCAGGGGCGGCGAACCGAGTAGTGACGATAGAGCAGGGAGATGGTGCGCCCCGGCACGGGGTTGATTACCGGACGATAGCTGACGCCCCCCTCCTCCGGGTTGGCGGGCACGGCGAGCCTGGGCACCAGCGTCATGCCGCTGCCGGCGGCGACCATGTTGCGCAAGGTCTCCAGACTGGTGCCCTTAAAGCGCTGATCCTCACCGATGCCCGCGGCAAAACAGAAACCCATCGCCTGATCCCGCAGGCAGTGACCGTCGGCCAGCATCAGCAATTTCTTGCCCTTGAGATTGTGCAGGGGCACCGCCTTGGCGCTCGCCTCCGGGTGATGCTGAGGCACGGCCAGCCACATGGGCTCCTGATAGAGGGGGATGGCGCCAAACCCCTCCATCCCTTCCAGCTCCGCCAGCACGAGGCAATCCAGCTCCCCCTCCTCCAGCCGCTTGAGCAGCACTTGGGTCTGATCTTCGTAGAGGTAGAACTCCAGCTTGGGGAAGTGTTCACGCAGATCCTGGATGATGTGGGGCAGCAGGTAGGGGCCCACGGTGGGAATGAAACCGATGTGGATCTCGCCGGACATGGGCTCGGCGAAGTGCTGGCCTATGCTCTTGAGCTCTCGCGCCTCTTTGAGCACCTTGCGCGCCTGACGGGCCATGGCATCGCCGGCCGGGGTAAACAACACCTTGCGGGAGGTGCGCTCGATGAGGATCACCCCCAGTTCATCTTCCAGCTTGCGCAGCTGGCCACTCAGGGTCGGCTGGCTGACAAAGCAGCGCTCCGCGGCCTTGCGAAAGTGTTTCTCCTCTTCCAGCGCTACCAGATATTCGAGATCGCGAAGGTTCATAGGTACTGCATCCTGCCGTTCAATGAGGCCGATAGCATGCACAAGAACGGTGCGGGGGACAAGGGAGGCGCGCAGACGGGTCTGCCCTCTCCCTCTCCTTTGACAAGCCGCAGGCGATGGGCGAGAGACTCACCCCATCAGGGAGGTGATGTGATCCGCGAACGCCGCTGGCTCTCCCAGATAGGAGGAGACAGGCAGCGCAACGACGCGCTCCCCTTGCATCAATCCCAGGGTCGGGAACCCCTGCCCGCCGAGCCGGCGCAGCCACGCCTGGCTTGTGGCCAGATGGCCCACAAGATCGACCCGACCAAAGGCCAGGGCGAATGCTTCCGGTGTCACCCCCTGCTCCCGCGCGAGCGCCGCCAGCCGCGTCGGGGAACCGACCCATTCCCCATCCCGGTAGTGGGTCTCCTGGATGCGGTGCAACAAGGCAAGGCCGTCGCCGCCAAGCTCGCTCACCGCCAGCACAGCGCGTATGGGCGGCTCGGAGTCAAGGAGCAGCGACTCGTTGAGCAGAAGCTCGTTGAAGTAGCGCTCACCAAAGCGCTGTCCGGTGAGGGCGTGGATGCGCTCGTCATGGGGGCGCACATAGTCCCGCAGGGGCTGGCCCATGGCCTGGCGCCTGGCGCCCATCCAGAGGCCACCCCCATGCAGTTCGATGCGAAGGCCCGGGATCTCGGCAGCGGCTTTCAGCAGGGGGGCGGCGCCATAGCACCAGCCACAGAGGGGGTCATAGACATAATGGAGGGTTGTTTGCGCTTCGTTCATCATCATTCTCGCTTCAAGGCTGGATAAAAAAACCGGGCACTCGGGCCCGGTAAAAAACACAGGGAAGTAGGCGTCAGGGAGTTACCACTTCATCTCGCCGGTATTGACCTTGGCACCGATGGCCAGGCCATCGTCGACAGGCAGGGAGGGGTAAGCCTTCTTCAGCGCTTCAATCAGCTGGCCGGAGTGCTTGGTTTTGGCCAGCTCCTGCTCAAAGCGCTGCACGTAGTCACGGGTGAAGGTCACGGCTTCGGTACCCTTGGGCGCAGTCCCCAGGAAGTGACCCGGCACCACGCGCTCGGGTTTCAGGGCCAGCAGCTTGTTCAGCGCCTTGACCCAGTTGTTGCGAGCGGCCTTGGACTGGCTGTCCGCCATCCAGACGTGCACGCCGCTGTAGACCGGCACACCCCCAAAGGCCGTCTTGATGGAAGGGGCCCAGAGGTAGGCATTCGGGGTGTTCATCTCTTTGATGTCAATCTTCTCGCCATCCAGCGTCAGGTGGCTGGCCGTCATCACTTGCGGCACGGTCAGGCTCTTGGGTGCATCCTTGCCCAGGATCGGGCCCCAGTAGCTCAGCTTGGCATCCTTGGTCTGCTTGATATGGTCGACCACATGCTGGTCGGCCAACACCTTGACATCCGGGAACGCAGCCATGACGGGTTCCAGACCGAAGTAGAAGTCGGGGTCACCGGCACTGATATAGACAGTGGTCAGCTTCTTGCCGCTCTTCTTGATCATGTCCACCAGCGCCTGACCATGTTGCACGTCGAACTGGGCATCGATCAGGATGGCCTCTTTGTCACCGGTTACCAGTGAGGAGGAGACGGGGAAGATCGCCTTCTCGCCGGGGTTGTAGACGGTCACGGTCAGGGGGGCCGCCAGGGCGGATCCCGTCATCAGGAGGCTGGTCAGGGTCAGGGTACGCAGTGTGTTGTTCATCAGATAACGCTCATCGGTGTGGATTAATGGAATGAGCGCAGTTTATTGCATCACCATCGATACAAATACCGCATAATAGGTGCATCACTGTTGCACAAATCGAGCATATAGGGGCACAAGATGGATAGGCTGACCGCATTGCGGGTCTTCGTCTGCGTAGTGGAACAGGGCAGCCTGAGCGGCGCCGGGGAGAAACTGGAGATGTCCCGTGCCATGGTGTCGCGCTACCTGGCCGAGCTGGAACGCTGGATGGGGGCCAGATTGCTGCACCGCACCACCCGCCGGCTGAGCCTGACCGGGCCGGGAGAAGAGGCGCTGAACCGGGCCAGAGCCATGCTGGCCCTGGGGGAAGAGATGGAACACCTGGCCATCCGCCATGACGAGGCCCCCAAGGGGCAACTGCGCATCACCAGCAGCTACTCTCTCTCCGAAGCCCTGCTGGTCGGGACGGCGAACGACTACCTGGCCCGTTACCCCGGCACGGCGATCGACATCCTGCTGCTGGACCGGACGGTCAATCTGGTGGAGGAGCGAATCGATCTCGCCCTGCGCATCACCAACGACCTCGATCCCAACCTGGTGGCCCGCAGGCTCGGCACCTGCCACTCGGTGGTGTGCGCCAGCCCCGCCTACCTGACCCGCCATGCCCCGCCGCAGCAGGTGCAGGATCTGGCACTGCACAACTGCCTCACCTACACCTATTTCGGCAAGAGCCTGTGGGAGTTTCTGGGGCCCGATGGTCCCGAATCCGTCCCGGTGAGCGGCAACCTCAGCGCCAACATCTCCAACCTGCTGCTGGCCGCCACCCTGGACGGGGCGGGGATCAGCCTGCAACCCGCCTACTCGGTTCACCCCCATCTGGCAAGCGGCGCCCTGGTCCCCCTGCTCACCCCGTGGCAGCCCAAGCGCCTCGGCGTCTATGCCGTTTATGGCACCCGCAAACAGATGTCCCCCCTGCTGCGCAGCTTCCTCGACTTTCTCGTGGAGCGGATGGCGGACGATCCCCTGTGGCAGGAAGCCCCTCCCTCTCTCTGATCCCTGCGAGCCGCACAAAAAAGGGGCCTCGCGGCCCCTCTTTGCTCCATCCTGTGCCGGTCAGGCTTCGAAACCGAATGCCTTGACCGGGGTCTCTCCCTCCTCGGCCTCCTGATCCTCCAGATAGATGTCATGATAGGCGGCATAAATGGAGTAGTTGATGGCAGGCAGCACCACCAGCAGGCCCACCAGCATCAGGAGTGCGCCAAAGAAGATCAGCACGGCCCCGAGCAGCCCCCACCAGAGGAAGGGCCACATGTTGCGCAGACATCCCTTGAAGCTGAGCCTGGCTGCCTGCCAGACCCCGACCTGATGGAAGAGGATAAGGGCGGGGGCGAAGGTGATGGCCATCAGCACGGGAACGAACAGTGCCAATCCCACCAGGGCGCAGACGAGGAAGCCCTGTGCCTGCTCCGGGGTCAGCGCCAGGGAGCCCGGATCCGCGGACAACAGGCCGGTGAGTCCCCACTGGTGCAGCAGGAACACGCAGATCATCAGGATCCCCATGATGAGGCCGAGCACCATCAGGCCCCCCAGCATCAAGGGGGTCAACCGATGGCGGAAACCGGCAAAGAAGTCGCCAAACTGCAGCGCCTCCCCATGGTGCCCCCGCCGCGCCACCGCCACCCAGCCAGCCCCCCACACCATGTAGAGCAACTGGGAGATCAAGCCCCCCGCCGGCAGCTGATCCAGCACGATGCCCACCACAAACCAGAGCACTATCATGGCCACGCTGGCACCCATCCCCTTGTTGAAGATGTCGAATCCGGTGCGGATCCAGATCCAGCCCTGTCCTATGCCATGGCGTTTGGGTTCGTGGCGCAGGGCCCTGTCACTGTTCATCATTGACCTCGTCGAAAAATAGGGGCGAAGCGGCGTCTCCTCAGGGCACGCTCACCGTGACCATAATGGTGCCGGTGTAGGGGCCGGTGCGTACTACCTGGCCCGGCAGCCGGGTCGGGTAGAGCCTCACCTTGTAGTCGGTGGCCTGGGTCGCCGCCGAGTAGGGTACCGCGATGGCGGTATCGAATGGAATAGGGGTCAGGGCACCCTGCTCGACCATGCCCACCCCGACACCGGCCAGGCTGGTGGTAATGAAGCGGTTGTCGCTCGCGAGCACCCCCGAGAAGCTGTAGCGCAGCGGCACCACGTAGTCGCTCGGGATCTGACTGCAGGTCACGCTCACATTGACGCTGCGCGGCGCATAGCCCCTGGGGATCTCCCCTTCGATGAAGGCGCTCTGGGCCACGGCGCCCAGATCGATGGGAATGCTGGTACCGGCGGGGAACTGGCAACTGGGGGTCGAGGTGACTGTGATGTTCATCGCCAGGGTGCTGAACGCATTGGCCGGACTGGTATCGGGCAGGCTGCCACGTCGCACGAACAGCTGGGCCACGGTGCCACTGAAGGTCTGGGTGCCCGTGATCCCCTTGAGCAGTTTCAGGGTTGCTCGCCCCCCGTTCACGCTGATCCCCCCCAGCAGGGAGACATTGAGTAGCCCGCCCACACAGGCACTCAGAAGCCCAGTGGTAGTGGTGTTGAAGGGGACGCTCTGGTATCCCCCCGCCGCATTGAACTCCACCTTGAGACCGAGATAGGAATTGAGCTTGATGAGAGTACCGAGGGGATCGGAGACGGTGGGCAGGCTGGTGGTGCCCTGGTAGTAGGCCGTCACCAGCAACCCGACAGAGATACCGATGCAATCACAACTGGCCGTGCCCGTGGTGGCGAAGGTCGCACTGCGGGTATCACCTGGCTGATAGAGATCGCTGACGGTGAGCGGCAAGGTGGCCACGAAGGGGCTGGTGCACTGGCCGTTCACCGCGTTCCCTTCCCCGGGCCAGAGTCCGGCCCCCAGCAACAGCGCCCCCATCAACAGGGAGTCGGGGCCATGACGACCGGTTGCATCACTCATGGTGACCTCCTTGGCTTCTGAGCGGCATGAAGGGCTCCTCACGATAGCTGCCCTCATCGTCTATCCAGCGCAGCCGGCCACTCGCCCCCGCCGGGACAACCCCCATGGGCAGGTGCAGAGTGCCGTAGGGTGGCAGTACGCCCCCCTCCCGCCAGGCAAGCTGCCAGTCCCCCATCGTCAGCAACACTTCGCTCAGACTGATGTGGAAGGGGCCCGGATTGGTGACACCGAGCCCGCCTTCGGAGAGGATCTGCCACTTCAGCTGGCGGACCATCCCAGCCACGGAGCCCGAAAGACCGGGGGGGCGGTAGAAAAGCTTGATACGGGTGCGATAGGCCAGCTGGACACTCCCCTCGGTGGCATGGGCCTTGGGGGGCAGGCCAAGCACGTTGAGCCAGAACAGGGACTCCCTGTCCCGGGGCAACCGGTTCTGCTCTCCTCCGATCACCCTCAGTGTCTGCCCCCTGCCTGGTCCGAGTCGCATCACGGGCGGCAGCACCAGAAAGGGAGTCGCCACCTCGCCAGGCCCCAGGCGCTCGTCTCCCAGGTCAACCCAGGCCTGCATCAGGCTGGGTCCGGTGCCGTCGTTGCGAACCATCAGGGCGGCCTCGCCCCCCTGATGGACGAGACGGGTCTGCATCAGCCGAATCGCGGCCTCCCCCCCCTGGGTCCACAAGAGGGCCCCGAACAGAACAAAACAGCTTGTCACCCCTACCCTGCTCCCACGTCCGCGCGAGTGCAGGTCATCACGGATGCCGTTCATGGTCCCGTCTCCATGTCGATGCAGCGCGCCGCCACCTGCTGGTAGGGCATGGCCGGATCCGGCGGGGGCATCCGAT
Organism: Aeromonas sp. R7-1; assembly: GCF_040908115.1. Classification (NCBI taxonomy): domain Bacteria; kingdom Pseudomonadati; phylum Pseudomonadota; class Gammaproteobacteria; order Aeromonadales; family Aeromonadaceae; genus Aeromonas; species Aeromonas sp. R7-1. The sequence goes on from NZ_JBFODD010000064.1 coordinate 172,913, forward strand.
AGTCGAGGCGACACCCTTCATCGCTTGACTCCCCCCACTGGACGTAGAGCGTCCCCTGCTCGCCACGCACGAAGATAAGCCCTCCCTGCCCGACCACGGCCACCGATCCCCCCCGGTCATCGACCACGTCGGCCCCGAAAGGAGGGGCGCTGCCATCGTGTCGCTCGGCCTTGATGAGCAGTGGTTGCCCGACATGAGTCTCATAAGCGAGTTTCACGATGGCGCCCCGGCGGGGGGCCACCATACGGGCGCTGCCGTCGATCTCCACATCCAGTGGCAAACCGGTCGGGTCCAGCCCGATGACGTTGGTGCGATAGGGATTTAGCCCGGCCAGCACCGCATAGCCATCTCCATCCACCTCGCTGCCGATGCCGTGGCTCACCCTGGCTCCCTGGGCACCTTTGGCCTCCACCAGCGCCATGGTCTCTCCCTGGGTTTGCCCCATCACCCAGCCCTCTTCATGCACCAGCAAGGTCCCTTTGGCCGAGGCCACGTACTGGCCATACCCCTCCCCCTGGCTGGTACTGAGTCCCAACTGGGCGAACGCCGTCTGATACTGCACATTGGCCCCATACCCCCGGGTGCTGTCAGCTCCCCCAGGCCCCTGGCTCCCATAGACCCCGTAGTAGAAGCGCCCATCCCCGGAGCCTCCGTTGAGATCCAGTCTGGTGCTGGTCCCCAGTCCCTTCTGATAGGAGAGGGTACTGCCAAGGCGCGGAGCCCCCAGCTTGTCACCGATGGGGATACTCAGGCTCAGTACGTACTGATCGCCAGTCCCCTCTTCCAGAGAGTGGCTGGCCGACAAGGTCAAACTGCCCCAGTCAAATCCCCGGCTGTAACCGAACTGAAGGCTGCTGCTCTCCCCCTGACCGCTCCAGTAATCCCGGCGGATGCCATTGAAATAGAAATCACCCCACTCCCCCACGGGCTGGTTGATGTTGAGCTGGAAGCGATTGCGCTCACGCTGCAGACGATCCAGTGCGCCAGCCTGCATCGCCGCCACATCGCTCAGGTCGAGATAGCCTTCGCTGGAGAAGCGGTAGGCAGCCAGGGTGAAGTAGGTTCGGGTCAAATCCATCTGCTTGCTGTAAGTAAGGCGATAGCTCTGGCCGGACAGGGAGGGAGGCAGATCCGCGCCCGAGGGTAAATCACTCGCCCAGGAACCGGTGACATCGAGGGCCAGGGCGCCGTAATCGGACCCCATGGCCGCCCCCCCCAGCAGAGCGGCATACTGTTTTGCGGCTATGGTTCCCCCGTAGAGAGTCAGGGTGTCCGACAGGCCGTGTCGATAGGTGCCTTGCAGAAAATCAGGCCCGTCTGGTCCGGCATCATTGCGATAACGTCCCAGAGTCAGGCTGAAGCGGGAGGTGTCGTGTCGCAGCATCTGCACCACGGAGGAAAACGGCAGGGTGAAGCGCTGCACGCTACCATCTGCCTCCGTGACCGTCACATCCAGGTCGCCGGCGAAACTGGTGGCATAGAGGTCGTCGATGGCGAAGGCCCCCGGCGCCACCTGGGTTTCATAGATGAGGGCATCGCCCTGGCGTATGGTGACCCTGGCATTGCTCTGGGCCACCCCGCGCACCACGGGAGCAAAACCCCGCTCGAAGTCGGGCAGCATGGCGTCGTCGCTGGCGATCTGCACACCGGTGAAAGGCACACTGTCGAAGCTGTCCCCCGGTGTGAAATATTCTCCCAGGGTGAGCTGGGCCGTGCGGGAGGTGACATCCCGCTGCACATAGCTGTTGAGGGGCAGATACCCCCCGCCAGATGTGCCTTGCCAGGAACCGTTGTGGCGCAGGCGCCAGGCCCCCAGGTTGAGACCCGTGTTGAGATTGACGCTGCTGCTGACCGGATCGCCCCCGTCATCCTGGTCGTTGTAGTACAGATTGGCGTTGTAACTGACGAAGGCGGCATTTATCCCCTGTACCCATTGATCCGGCCCGACATAATCGCGCCTGACCCGGCCAAGGTAGGCCTGGGGCAGGCTGAGATCACCGCTCAGGCTGGCAAGGTCGAAGGTAAAGCTGGCTCCCGGCACCAGGGCATTGACCTCGATGCAATCCTGTGCCAGTTGCGCCTTCACTGACGGCTGATCGGGCAGCTTGTCGAGGAGCAAACCCCATTGCGTCAACTGATCGGGCTGAAAACAGAATCTGGGAGTACCGGGGTCCGTCCCTGCTCTCACCTCCACCTGCTGATTCAGGCGCTCCCGGCCATTGAGGGTAATCTCGAGAGAATAGCGACCGGGAGGAATGAAATCGGCGCGGGAGAAGCGGGCCAGATCGATGTTGATCCCCAGACTGTCCAGCAAGCTGTTGTCAAATTCGACCTCTGCGGAGGGGGGGACCTCTGCGACGGGTTCATCGGCCATGACCATCCCTCCCCATCCCCCCAGCACAAGCAACCAACAAATCGATACAGGGAAGCATAAACCCGGGGGGAAATGGCATGAGATAGGCATCTTGAACGTCGCGACAGGGCTGCCGCGTACCAGATTCATGAGCAGGCAAGCGCCGCCATCCACCGAGCTCAATGGAAGACGAATTGGCCCACCTCGCGAGCACCGTAATCGTTGAGCCAATGGAAGGTCACCTTCTTGACATTGACGGCTCCGGAAAGGTGCTCCACGGGAAAGTCGAAGCTGCCACCCGGTACCACCATGCCGCCGCTCAGATTGCTGTAGCGTTTCGACTGGGCTGTCAGCAGTTCAAGATTGCTGATGCTGACGTGATAGAGGCTTGGATTGTGAGCCTGCAGTGCATAGCCTTGCCCCTGGCGGATCAGGCGCCAGCTGAGCTGATGGGCGGCACGCTCCACGTTGCCCGGCAGCCCAGTTGGCCGATAGAACAGCTTTATCCGGGAACGAAAGGCGAGTTGCACCATGTTCTGGCCCGGCTGGGTCGATTTCACGCTCGGCGGTACCTCCAGAACGTTGAGCCAGAACACGGATTCACGATCCTGGGGCAGCCCCGTTCCCACATAGGCGAGGCGCAAGGATTGGCCACGACGGGCTTCGATGCGGGTGATAGGGGGCGTGATGAGGAAGGGGAGCGCCTCGGCGCCGGGCCGGATGCGACGATCACCGGCGTCCAGCCACACCTGCACCAACGAGGGAGCGCTTCCCTTGTTGGTCAGCTCCAGCGTGACCTCCCGCGCACTGGCTGGATAGATGACCCTGGTCCCCGAGATCTGCACATGTCCCCAGCTAAACCAGGGCAGGAGCAGCAGGCACCAGCACCACCAGCCACTCCTTGTCCTGGCGAAAACGTGGGCAAGTAAAGAGCTCATGGCGCATGACTCAGTGATAATCCAGAGAGTAGATGAGGTCTGCCGAGACCAGACCCGCACCAACGGCCCCGGTGGCAATGTACTGGGCGCTGTAGTAAAGCGTTGCCCCGCCGGTAGCACTGAAGTTCACCAGCACGTTGTTGCCTGTATTGGTCCTCAGGTCGATGGGCGTGCTGTTGGCAGAGAGGATCTGCACTTCCACGTTTTGCGCCGGATTCTTGCCTCCCGACGCGACGGCCTTGTTGCTGAGATTGCCCGAGGTCTGCTCCACGCCGATGTTTTCGAAGTAGGCGCGCACCGAGCCCGTGGTCGGGCAACTGGTGAGGGCGAGGTTGAAACCGGTCGCCCCTGCGGTCTGCCCTATGCTGCCGAGGGCATTAGTACTGACGGTGGGCAGGGTGACGGTCGCCGATGCTGTACCCCCGTTGACCGCGATGGCACAGGTACCTGCGGTCACTTCCCCGTTGATGGTAATGACCCCGTTGAAGGCAACGGCGGGCATCGTCACGATCGCCAATGCGAGTCCGAATATCGAGAGCGCTTTCGTCTTCATCACAACCTCCATCTATCCCTGGATGTCGCTGGCGACTACGGTACCCCTGCCAGAGCTTCACAACCTTGTCGCGGTAGGTGTCATTCAAAGACACCTTTAATGACACTCTAGTAAATAGCATGAAATTCTCATTTCCGCCCTCTACAAGGCAACCTCTGATGCACCCCATGGTCACGGTTGACGGACAGCACCGCCAGAATGTGGCATCATCTCCCCCCTCTTGCTTTCCCCCTGATCCGATGGAGCCATCATGCGCCGCCTCTTCTTTCTTCTCCTGCTGCTCGGCAGCCCTGCGCTTCACGCCGAACCGGGGTTTATCAGCCGCCTGCTCAACCACCCGGTGCCGGGGGGCGTGGCCGTGGTACCACTGGGAAGCGGGGCCAAGGCGCCCGCAGTGCGCTATCAGGACAAGCCTGTGCTGGTGGTACAGGAAGACGGGAAGACGTGGATCGCCATCGTCGGCATCCCGCTCAAGAGCCCGCCCGGCCCCCATCAGGTAACCACCAGCGATGGCCGCACCTTGAGTTTCACGGTCGGCACCAAGCACTACCGTGAGCAGCACATCAAGCTCAAGAACAGCCGCCAGGTCAATCCGCTGGCCGAAGACATGACCCGCATCAACCGGGAGCTTGCCGAACAGACCCGCGCCTACCAGACCTTCAGCCCGGCTCAGCCGAGCAACCTGCTGTTTGACAAGCCGGTCCAGGGCCCGCTCTCCAGCCCCTTCGGGCTGCGCCGCTTCTTCAACGGCGAGGAGCGCAACCCCCACTCCGGCCTCGACTTCGCGGTCGGAGCCGGCACTCCCATCAAGGCACCAGCCGCTGGCAAGGTCATCCTCATCGGCAACTACTTCTTCAACGGCAATACGGTGTTCGTCGACCACGGCCAGGGCCTCATCAGCATGTTCTGTCACATGTCGAAGGTGGACGTGAAGCTGGGCCAGAGCCTGCCCCGCGGCGGCATCGTCGGCCGGGTCGGCGCCACCGGCCGCGCCACCGGTCCCCACATGCACTGGAACGTCAGCCTCAACGACGCCCGCGTCGACCCCGCCATCTTTATCGGTGCCTTCAAGCCCTGAGGCCGGCGACCTGCCGCCCACAGGCAGGGAATGAAAAAGGCAGCCTTGGCTGCCTTTTTCATGGACGCATGACCACATCTCAGGCAGCGCTGTGCTGGCGCCCCTCCCTGCTCATCGCCCGCCACATCACCAGGACCAGCAGAGTGCTGCAAGTGGGCAGCGCCAGCCAGACACCGGCCACTCCCCACAGGGAGGAGAAGCCCCACAGGAAACCGCCAATCAGCACCAGCTTGCCGCCGGTGAGCAGGGAAGCGATGCGGGCCCGGTTGATGGCCTGGAAATAGGTGGCCCCCACCAGCAGCAAGCCTTCCATGGGCAGCCCCCAGAAGTAGAGCCAGATACCGAGGCTGGCCACCGGCAACAGGGCAGCATTGTCCCCCGCAAACAGATAAACCACTGCCTCTGGCCACAGATACAGCGGGATCATCCCGCACAGTGCCACCGCCATGGTCACTCCCAATGCCAGGTTGCGCACCCGCAGCACTCGCGACCAGTTGCCCGCCCCGGCATTGAAGCTGGCGATGGGCTGGATGCCCATGGCGATCCCCTCGAAGATGAGATAGAAGAAGGCCTCGCTGTAGCTGATGACCCCATAGGCGGCCACGTGCAGCGAAGTGCCCACCGAGAGCAGCGCCTTGTTGTGCAGCGCCAGCACCACCGAGAGGTAGAGGTACATCAGAAAACTCGACACCCCGAGTCGCAATGTCTCCCCCATCAGCCGCCAGTCGGGCACCAGGGTATCCCAGCGAATGCGCAACTGGCTGCGGGGGGTAAAGAAGTGCCACAGGCACAGGCCTCCGGTGACCGCCTGGGAGAGCATGGTCGCGATGGCGGCCCCCGCCAGCCCCCAGGGGATCACCGCCATCAGCAGGTAGTCGAGCAGCACGTTGAGCACGCCGCCCCCCACCAGGATCCAGGTGGTGAGGCCGGGTCGCCCGTCGTTGCGCAGCAGGGCGGTAAAGGCCATGGAGAGCACCGCGAACACCCCGAGCCAGGCGTACCACTGCAGATAGGCGAAGCCTGCGTCGAAGATGACCCCCTGCGCGCCCATCCAGACAAGCATGGCCTCGCCGTAACGAATGCCAATGAAGGCGAGCAGCGCGGAGGCGATGAGCACCATCACCAGGGCATTGCCGACGATGTGGCGCGCCCTGGCCTGCTCCCCCTTGCCCAGATAGAAGGAGGCCAGCGACGAGGATCCCATGCCAATAAGAGCCCCCACCGCATAGAGCACGGCGCAGATGGGGTACGCCAGCATCATGCCGGCCAGCCCGTCCTGGCCCAGGATATGGCCGACGAAGATGCCGTCAATGGTGACATAGATGCCGGTGACCAGCATGGCGGCCACCGTGGGGGTGACGTAACGCAAGAAGAGGCGGGAAAGGGGGGCCGTGCCCAGATCGACGGAGGACATAAATTGCTCAATGAAGGGGAACGGCCAGAATAATAGCCAAACAAGACCCGGATCACCCGTTATTTGTGCCGTGGATCATTCATCTTGAGGGCTTTACCCGCCCCGGCCCCTGCTTTAGGCTAGGGCGACTTCTCCTGAACGGAAACGTGCGCCATGTTGCAACGCCTGCTCTGTCTGATGCTCTGTCTCAGCCTGTTCCCCTTCTCCGCTGTCCAGGCCGATGATGCCATCACTCAGGTAGAGGAGCTGCTGCAAAGCGTCCCCAAGACGGATACCCCGGAAAACCAGCAACTGCGGGAGAGCTACCAGCAGGCCCTGCAATATGCCCGGGATGCCCAGCGCTACCGGGAACAGGGCAAGGCCTACCAGCAGATCCTCATCGACTACCCCAAGGAGTCCGCCCGTCTCAAGGAGGGGCTGCACAACTATCAGCCCCAGTCCCGCCCGTCCCTCTCCTCCCTCAAGGAGGATGCCCTTCGCCAGGCCATCAGCCTGAGCAGCAACCGCCAGCTCAACCTGCGCAAGGAGCGTCAGGCGGTGACCGACAGCCTCAACCAGCTTGAGAGCACGGGCCAGGAATATCACCTGCGGGTCGACGAGTTGCGCAAGCAGTTGCTCCAGACCCGCTCCCTGCTCGATCGCCTGAGCTTCAGCAACGAGTCGGACAGGTTGCAGGAGGCCCAGCAACTGGCCACCCGCCTCAAGGAGCAGAGCCTCTCCGACCGGATCCAGATGCTGGAGCTGGAGCAGCTCTCCGCCCAGCAGCGCAACGATCTGGGCAAGCTCAAGCTGCAGGAGCTCAACCTCGCCATCACCGACGAGGATGAGTGGCAGACCAGTCTGCTTGCCCAGCAGAACCAGCTGCGCCGGGACAAGACCGAGCAGGCCCTGGCCGAAAGCGAACGCCTGCGCCGCCAGCTCACCTCTGACCTCCCCCTCTTGCAGGAGCAACAGCAGCAAAACCAGGCCCTCTCCCTGCAACTGGGGGCCCTCGAGGACCAGATTGAACGGGTGCAGGACGAGCAACGGGGGGTGGACACCTCCCTCTCCGGGCTCAACGAGCTGGTCAATTCGGTGCGCGAACAGCTGGAGTGGTTGCAGATAAGCAACGCCTACGGCGAGAACCTGCGCAGCAAGCTGGCCGATCTGCCCGCCTACTTCCCGCTGGAGCGGCTGGAGTCCGCCATCGTCAAGGCGCGCATGGCCAAATACCAGTACGAGACCGAGCAGGATGCCCTGAAGGATCCGGTGCAACTGCGCAACAGCCTGCTCAGTGGAGACGGCATCACCCTGGACAGGGCCCAGCGCGCCGTGCTGGACAACCTGCTCAAGGCGAGACGGCAACTGCTGACCCGGCTCAACGATGCCTCCGATACCCTCATTCAGGAGCAGACCCGCCTCAAGCTGCTCTACAGCCGCCAGAACAGCAAGATCGACGAGATCCGCGAACTCAGCGCCAGCCATCTGTTCTGGATGCCGGACGTGCGCCCCCTGAGCCCGGCGGTGCTGCTCGGCGTCCCGGCCGCCCTCGGCCTTGCCTTCAATCCGGCCAACTGGCTGCAACTGCCCAGGGCCATCGCCGAGAACAACCCCCTGAGCCTGACCCTGGCTGGCCTCGGGCTGCTGGGGCTGGCCTGGTGCTGGCTGAAACTGGCCCGCCACCTCATTCAATACAGCCAGTACATTGCCCCGCGCATCGGCAAGGTAACCCAGGACAAGTTCAGCCTCACCAGCCGGTTGCTGGTGCGCTCCGTCCTCGCCGCCCTGCCGCTGCCCGCCATGGTGCTCATGGTGCACGGCCTCCTGGACGGCGCCTGGCAATATCCCTTCGCGGTGGCGGTGGCCCGGGGCCTGGGTGAAATCTGGTTCCTGCTGCTGGCCCTGCTGGTGGCGCGCCACCTCACCCTGGAGAAGGGGATCCTCATCCTCCACTTCCGCTGGCAGAAGGAGCGGGTGCAGCGAGTATGGGGACAATTTCGTACCCTGCTGCTGGTGCTGATCCCGAGCTTCTTCGTGCAGGGCATGGCGAGCAGCTATCAGGAGCACGCCTTCTACGACTCCCTGGGACGCCTCGCCTTCATCATCGGGGCCCTCTGGCTGCTGCTCTTCTTTGCCCGCCTCAACCGGGAAAAACTGCCCCTCACCTGGGGTCAGGCAGACATGACCAAGCCCCATCTGCTGCACCACTTCATCTGGAACAGCCTGATGCTGGCCCCGCTGCTGGCGGTGCTGGGCGCCCTGTTCGGCTACTTCTACACCTCCCGCACCCTGCTGCGCCAGCTGGAGCTGAGCCTGCTGGCGGGGCTCGGCTGCCTGCTCGTCTACTATCTGGCCCACCGCTGGATGCTGATCCAGCGCCGCCGACTCGCCTTCGATCGCGCCAAGCAGAAGCGGGCCGAGATCCTGGCGCAGCGGGAGCGGGAAGAGGACGATCTCAGCTCCGAGATCCCCGATGTGGTGGAGGAGCCCGAGCTGGATCTGGATACCATCAGCGCCCAGTCCCTCGGCCTGGTGCGCACCCTGCTGATGCTGGGCTTCACCATGCTGGTGGTGGTGCAATGGTCGGATCTCAACTCGGCATTCAGCTTCCTCAGCAGCATCGAGGTGTGGCAGGTGAGCAGCAAGGTGGCCGGCATCGAGCAGCTCTCCGCCATCACCCTGCAGGATCTGATGCTGACCGTCTTCGCCTTCATCCTGACGGTGGTCACCGCCCGCAACCTGCCAGGGTTGATGGAGCTCACCCTGCTCCAGCACCTGAGCCTCTCCCCCGGCACCGGCTTCGCCCTCACCACGGTGAGCAAGTACCTGGTACTGCTGATTGGCGCTCTCACCGGCTTCTCCATGCTCGGCATCGACTGGTCCAAGACCCAGTGGCTGGTGGCGGCACTCTCTGTGGGGCTGGGCTTCGGGTTGCAGGAGATCTTCGCCAACTTCGTCTCCGGCCTCATCATCCTGTTCGAAAAACCGATCCGCCTGGGTGACACCGTCACCATCCGGGATCTCACCGGCACCGTCACCAAGATCAAGACCCGCGCCACCACCATAGTGGACTGGGACAGGAAGGAGATCATCGTCCCCAACAAGGCCTTCATCACCGAGCAGTTCATCAACTGGTCCCTGTCCGATGCCATCACCCGGGTCCGCTTGCGCATTCGCATCGGCCTGACCCAGAATCCCAAGCAGGTACAGCAACTGCTGGAGCAGAGCGTGCGCGAATCCACCCTGGTGCTGGATACGCCCGCCCCGGAGGTGTTCCTCATCGAGTTCACCGACTCGGCCCTCATCTACGAGATCCGGCTCTACGTCAACAACATGGATCACCGGATGCCCATTACGCATGAGGTACATTCCCTGATCCTGGAGAAACTCGGCCAGGTCGGCATGCATCTGCCACATCAGCAGATCGACATCCGGATGAGCCGGGGATGAAGCCCCCAAAGACGACAACAGGAGCCATCATGCAGATCATTGCCCATCGCGGTGCCAGCGGCCTGGCCCCGGAGAATACCCTCAAGGCGATGAGCCTGGCGCTGGATCTGGGTGCCAAAGCCATCGAGCTGGACGTGCAGTTGGCCGACGGAGAGCTCTGGGTCTTCCACGACCGGCGGCTGGAGCGCTGCACCAACGGCCAGGGTGTGCTGACCGGGCAATCCCGGGAGTACCTGGCGAGCCTGGATGCAGGGGACGGGGAGCGGATCCCGACCCTGTGGCAGGTGATGGCACTGGTGGCGGGGCGCTGCGAACTGCACATCGAGCTCAAGGGCGCCCACACCGCCGAGCCGGTGGCCGCCCTGACCAGGCGGGCCGAGGCCGAGCTTGGCTTTACCCAGGCGCACTGGATCGTTTCCTCCTTTCATCATCCCGAGCTGTTACGCTTCAAGGGACTGCGACCGGAAATCAGGATCGGCGCCCTCACGGCCAGCCTGCCCCTCGACGGCGCCGCCTTCGCCGAAACGCTGGGGGCCTGGTCACTGAACTGCGACGTGGATTTCGTCGACGAGACCCTGGTGGCGGATGCCCATCGCCGGGGGCTCAAGATCCTGGTCTATACAGTCGACGAAGTGAGTGATGGGAGCGCCCTCGCCAGCATGGGTGTCGATGGCATCTTCACCAACCGGCCAGATCGATTCAGCTGAGTATCGGCGCGGCCTGGCAGGCCACAAGGAGGTGAAAAGAATTGAAAAAATGCGGTGCACCGGGATACATAAAGTCCATAGCCAGCCGATACAGAGTTGGCTCATAACAATAACAAACACCATGGATCTCTGACTGACGCTCACAAGGATGTAAACATGAACCTATCCATCAAGAACAAGCTGGTCCTCTCCATCGGGGCCATCATTCTGGTCATCACCGGCCTGCAGGTCTGGTACAACACCTCCCAGTTGCGCAGTGAAACCCAGCGGCTGATCTGGAGCTTCATCGACGACAGCTCGGTCGCCAACGTCAAGGGGATCTCCCGCTGGCTCGACGCCCGCATCAATCTCGTCACCGCCACCAAGGAAGCCTTCGCCAAGGAAGACGAGCCCCTCAGCCACCTGGCCCAGTCCATGAATGCGGGCAACTTCGATCTCGTCTACGTGGGCACCAAGGATGGCCGGATGATCCAGAGCAAGCCGACCGATCTGCCGGCCGGCTATGATCCGCGCCAGCGCCCCTGGTACAAGGACGCCATGGCCGCCGGCAAGCTCGCCATCACGGCTCCCTATGCCGACATCACCACCGGCCAGCTCATCATCACCATCGCCGAGCCCTTCAGTCGTGGCAACACCGACGGCGTCATCGCCGGTGACGTCTCCATCGACGGTCTGGTGAAAGACGTACTCGCCATGAACTCGGAAGGCACCTATGCCATTCTGGTGGACAGCAACGGCACCATCATCGCCCACCCGGACAAGGATCTGACCCTCAAACCCGCCACCGCCATCTCCCCGGAGCTGACGGCAGCCAAGGTCAACGAGCTGGCCCATGACAACACCATCTCCGAGATGGATATCAGCGGCAAGGCAAGCGTATTCGACCTCACCGAGATCCCCAACACCAACTGGTATTTCGGCATCGTGGTGGACGAAGCGGTCGCCTACCAGTCCGTCTCCCGCATGGTCACCTCCGCCCTCATTCAGGGATTGCTGACCATCCTCATCGTGGCGGGCTTCTCCTATGTCGCCATCAACGGCTCCCTGGCGCCGCTGAAAACCCTGGGCGAGGCAATTGCCGATCTCTCCCGCGGCAACGGCGATCTCACCCGTCGCATCAAGATCGAGCGTGAAGACGAGGTCGGTACCGTCGCCAAGCACGTCAACACCTTCATCGAGCGCATCCACGTCATGGTGCAGGACATCTCCAACTCCTCCACCCAGCTCAACCAGCAGGCCAGGTCTTCCCACGACATGGCGGAGAAATCCAACCAGGGGCTGGCCCGCCAGCAAAACGAGATCTCCCAGATTGCGACAGCAGTGCACGAGATGTCCGCCACCGCCGTCGAAGTGGCCAGCAACGCCGAGCAGACCGCGGAAGCGGCCCGCAGCTCCTCCAGCAGTTGCGAGCACGGCAAGCAGGTGATTGCCCGCAACCAGCGCTCCATCACGGATCTCGCCACCCAGGTCAAGCAGGCCTCCGGCATCATTCAGGAACTGGAGAAGAACGCCCAGGAGATCAACACCATCCTCTCCACCATCCAGGGCATCGCCGAGCAGACCAACCTGCTGGCGCTCAACGCCGCCATCGAGGCCGCCCGGGCTGGCGAGCAGGGACGCGGCTTTGCCGTGGTGGCCGACGAGGTGCGGGTGCTTTCCCAGCGCACCCACAGCTCCACCGTCGAGATCCGCAGCATGATCGAGACCCTGCAGCGCAACACCCAGGGCGCCGTCAGTACCATGCACGAGGGTCAGCTGCTGGCCCAGAACAGCGTGGAAGATGCCAACGATGCGACCCAGGCGCTGGAGCAGATCACCACCTCCATCAACCAGATCTCCGACATGGCGACCCAGATCTCCAGCGCCGCCGAGGAACAGCGTGCCGTCACCGACGAGGTGAGCCGCAACATCCAGGCGGTCAAGGATGTCTCGGACGAGCTGGCAGTGGATGCGGACAGCTCCCGCAATCTGTCGGCCCAGCTTAAAAATATTTCAGGTGAATTGAATAATCAGGTCGGCATGTTCCGCATCTGATCGACCATGGGAAGAAAGGGGCCGTTCAGGCCCCTTTTTTATAAACCCTTTTTGTTTCAACGGTTATAATCCCCTTTCGAGACCCTCAACCCTGTGATCGACATCTCCTTTTGCCCATGTGTGGGAGACGGGCCCAGTCTGTCATGGCTATATTCGCATTACTTTTTTGATGCCTAACCTCGATATGTCATCGTGATAATAGTTATCATTAAACTGTTTTGATAAAAAACTTAAAAACTTTATGGGCAATACCCAAAAAGAGAGGCATTTCTCATTTTTTTGAAAGAAAACTACGTATAATCTTGGAGTTAAAATCACCAGAGTAGCGAGTACGGCTGATCCAGATCACTGATGGATGGCGATAATGACGGCATTTTCATCCAAGGAATGGGGTGGTTGTAATAAAAATCACCGTTGCCAAGCACTAAAACAAAGCAGTTTGACTTGCATCAAGCCTGAATTTTTTTCATAGAGCAAAATCGTGCCCAGCAAATCTATCCCTAAGGAGGCAGATGTGGATATTATCAAGACCGATGTTGCCATCATCGGTGCCGGTGGCGGTGGCCTGCGTGCCGCAATCGCCATTGCAGAAGCCCACCCGGAGCTGGAGATCGCCCTGATTTCCAAGGTCTATCCGATGCGCAGCCACACCGTGGCCGCCGAAGGTGGCGCCGCAGGCGTCGTTCGTGATGACGACTCCCTGGAAAACCACTTCAACGACACCGTCTCCGGTGGTGACTGGTTGTGTGAGCAGGACGTGGTCGAGTACTTCGTCAACAACGCCACCAACGAGATGATCCAGCTGGAGCACTGGGGTTGCCCCTGGAGCCGCAAACCGGACGGCAAGGCCAACGTGCGCCGTTTCGGCGGGATGAAGATCCCCCGCACCTGGTTCGCCGCCGACAAGTCCGGCTTCCACATCCTGCACACCCTGTTCCAGACCTCCATCAAGTACCCGACCATCAAGCGCTTCGACGAGCACTTCTGTCTGGATCTCATCGTGGAAGATGGCCGTGTCCAGGGTGTCGTCACCTTTGACATCCAGAACGGCATCACCCGCTTCATCCAGGCCAAGTCCGTGGTGCTGGCCACCGGCGGCGCAGGTCGTGTCTATCGCTACAACACCAACGGTGGCATCGTCACCGGTGACGGCATGGCCCTGGCCTACCGCCACGGCGTACCGCTGCGGGACATGGAGTTCGTCCAGTATCACCCGACCGGTCTGCCGGGCACCGGCATCCTGATGACCGAAGGTTGTCGTGGTGAGGGTGGCATCCTGCTCAACAAGGATGGCTATCGCTACCTGCAAGATTACGGTCTGGGCCCGGAAACCCCCGTCGGCCAGCCGAAGAACAAGCACATGGAGCTGGGTCCGCGCGACCGTCTCTCCCAGGCCTTCTGGCAGGAGCAGCAAAAAGGCCGCGTTATCCAGGGCCCCATGGGCGACGTGGTTCACCTCGACCTGCGCCACCTTGGCGAGAAGTACCTGAAAGAGCGTCTGCCCTTCATTTGCGAACTGGCCAAGGCCTACGTGGGTGTGGATCCGGTGAAAGAGCCGATTCCGGTACGTCCGACCGCCCACTACACCATGGGTGGCATCGAAACCGACGGCAAGTGCGCCACTCGTCTGGCCGGTCTCTATGCCGCTGGCGAATGTGCCTCCGTCGGTCTGCACGGCGCCAACCGTCTGGGTTCCAACTCCCTGTCCGAGATCGTGGTCTTCGGCAAGGTGGCCGGTGAGCAGGCAGCCGAGTTTGCCGCCACCCAGCAACACGGCAACACCCAGGCGCTGGTCGCCAAGGCCGAGGCGCTCATCAAGCAGCACCTATCCCTGCTGGACATCGACGGCACCGAAAACCCGGCGGATATCCGCAACGAACTGGGCATGTCCATGGAAGCCGGTGTCGGTATCTACCGTACCGAAGAGCTGATGCAGGGCACCATCGACAAGATCAACGAGCTGAAAGCCCGTTACAAGAAGATCAAGATCAACGACAAGTCCTCGGTCTTCAACACCGACCTGCTGTACGCCATCGAGCTGGGCTACATGCTGGACGTGGCGGAAGCCATGGCGCACTCCGCCATCAACCGCAAAGAGTCCCGCGGTTCCCACCAGCGTCTGGACGGTTACGAGGAGCGCGATGACGTCAACTTCCTCAAGCACACTCTCTCCTTCTACAACGGCGAAGGGGCCCCGACCATCGACTATTCCGATGTGAAGATCACTAAATCCCAACCGGCCAAGCGCGTGTACGGTTCCGAGGGTGAGAAACAAGACGAGGCTAAGAAGAATGGCTGAGATGATCGAAATTGAAATCCTGCGCTACCGTCCCGAGCAGGATAACGAGCCCTGGATGCAGACCTTCCAGGTGCCCTACCTCAAAGAGATGTCCCTGCTGGATGCGCTGCAATACATCAAGGATCATCTGGACTCCACCTTGAGCTTCCGCTGGTCCTGCCGGATGGCGATCTGCGGCTCCTGCGGCATGATGGTCAACGGCATTCCGAAACTCGGTTGCAAGACCTTCCTGCGGGATTACCTGCCGGGCAAGATGACTATCGAACCGCTCAACAACTTCCCCATCGAGCGCGATCTGGTGGTCGACATGTCCGACTTCATCGAGAAGCTGGAGAGCATCAAGCCCTATATCATCCCGTCCGAGCCGCGCAATCTGTGCGATGGCGAGTACACCCAGACCCCGGCTGACATGGCGAAGTATCACCAGTTCTCCATGTGCATCAACTGCGGTCTGTGCTACGCGGCCTGCCCGCAATATGGCATCAACAAGAAGTTCACCGGTCCGGCTGCCCTGGCACTGGCCTATCGCTACAACGCCGACAACCGCGACAGCGCATCCAGGGAGCGGATGAAGATCATCAGCCAGGACGAGGGCGTCTGGGGCTGTACCTTCGTGGGCTACTGCTCCGAAGTGTGCCCGAAGGGCGTGGATCCGGCCGCCGCCATCCAGCTTGGCAAGGTCGAGAGCGCCAAGGACTACATGATCGCCATGTTCAAGCCGGATTGAGACCAGGAGTGAGACCATGAACAACACTGAGAGCAAACGTAAGCCCTACGTGCGCGAGATGAAAAAAGACTGGTGGCTGAAGAATGCCTTCTACACCGGTTACATGATCCGCGAAGGCACCAGCATCTTCGTCTCCATCTACGCCGTCGTGCTGATGTGGGGTCTGCTGCGCCTGGTACAGGGTCAGGAGGCATTCAACGGCTGGCTGGAATCCCTGCAAAGCCCCATTGCCATCCTGTTCCACGTCATCGCCCTGGCAGCCTGCCTGTTCCACGCCAAGACCTGGTTCGCACTGGCACCGAAAGCCATGCGCATCTTCCGTGGCGAAGACCTGGTGCCGGAGAAGCCGATCGTCATCGCCCAGTATGTGGCGCTGGCGGCGGTATCCCTGCTTGTCCTGATCATCGTGGCCTGAGGAGAAAACCATGAGACGTTCTGACGAACCCGGTTATTGGTGTCTGTTTGGTACCGGGCTCTCACTCAGAAACGTTGGCCACGATCACTCAATCATGATTTGAGGAAAAAATATGAGACGTTCTGACGAGCCAATTTACTGGGGTCTGTTTGGTGCGGGTGGCATGGTGGTTGCCATGCTGCTGCCGGTCATTGTCCTCATCACAGGTCTGCTGGTGCCCATGGGCATCATGGACGTGGAGACCATGAGCTACGAGCGCGTGCTGGCATTCGCCAGCTCCTGGTGGGGTGCCTGCATCCTGCTGGTGATCATCGCCCTGCCCGTCTGGCACGGCATGCACCGCATCTACCACGGCCTGCATGACTTGGGGATCCACACCACCAAGCTGCACCACTATGTGTTCTATGGCTTCGCATTCCTGGTGTCCGCCATCACCGTCGGCCTGCTGATGGTGCTGGTGCTCCAGTAAGCACATCCTGACTGCATGACAAACCGGGCCCAGTGCCCGGTTTTTTTATGACCATCTTCCGCGGCTCATCTCCACCCGGCAGCTGGCCTGCGCGCTCGTTCGGCATCCGTCACCAGAGTCGCGGAGCCGGTTCACGGCCGTTTTCCGCGTAGTAGAGCGACGGCAGAAACTGCGCCAGATAACTGAACTCGCTGTAGCAGTGGCGCATCAGGTTGAAGCCTATCTCGTCCGGCACCTCGTCAAGCGGATTGGTGCAGGCCTTGCCCAGCAGGAAGCGGCTGCGCAGCACACAGCCGTATGGGGTATCACGCGCCAGGTGCAGCATCTCGCCATCCAGCGGCGCCCCCTGCTCATCCAGCGCCACCTCATCGCCAAAGCCGATACGGGCGCAGATGGCGGCAGAGAGAGCCTGCGTCTCCCGCGCCTCCTGTAGCGATTGCGGGGCGAACACCTCTTCGGCGCCGTGGAACTTGAGGCGAGCTGCCACCGGCGGCAGCTCGGCAAGCCACTCCACAGCCTCTATGCTGGCTCCCACGAAGCGCTCCCCTTTTTTCCAGTGATGATCCCAGCCCCGGTGCTCGACATGATCGTGGGGGTGCCACCACCTGATGTGCTGGGTCGTCTCGAAGAAGGTGAACCACCAATCCAGCATGCGCCCCTTGCAGCCGTGCAGATCGGTGCGGATGGCGACCGTCAGCAGGCCGTCGGTGCTGCGGGTCAGACCCATTTCCAGGCGAAGGGGTTGCGGACTGAGCAACTCATTGATGTCATTGACGCCCCAGGGGGCAAACAGGGCAGAAGGATGCATGATATGACTCCGATAAATTTAGGAAACGGAATTCGTTTCTTAAATTACGCTATGCCTGTATGCTGGGTCTGTCAATGCTTTCCAGGAGCCCATATGTCGCACCAGAACGATGAAGAAACACGCTCACGAGGCCGTCCGGTCACCCCGGAAGCCGACCTTCGCGCCGCCCTCGCCGAGGCGACGCTGACCTTGTTGCTCAAGGGAGGCTACAGCGCTGCGACCGTGGATGCGGTGGCCAAAGAGGCGGGGGTTGCCAAGAAGACCCTCTACCGCTTCGCCGCCAATCGCGACGAGCTGGTAGCGCAGGCGGTGCGCAGCTGGACCGATGCCTTCCAGCCGGCCTTCGAGCAGGATGCAACCCACCCCGAGGCACTGGGAGAGATGCTGGAGCAGGGCTTGCAGGCGATTGCAGATCAGGTGCTGAGCGCACCGGCGGTGGGCATGTTCCGGCTGCTGCAGCATGAGTTCACGGGGCGGGATGCCCTGCTGACGGCCTATCAGGAGAACGGTATTGCCCGTGGCAGAGCGACGCTGGCAGCGTGGCTGCAGCGCCAGCAGCAACTGGGCTGGCTGCGGGAGCTGGACGCCGCCCAAACCAGCGACCTGCTGTTGGCGATGACCATGGCGGAGCCGCTGCGCCAGATGGCGCTCGGCTTGCTGGCGCCGGGCAGCGACATCCGCGCGCGTATCGCCGCAGCCGTTGCGCTGGTGCTGCCCGGCTTGATGCGAGGGTAGGCGTCCTTCCTCAGCGTGCCACCTCCTGCCATTGAGCCAGCAAGGGCGCAGGGATGGCGCCGTAGCGCAGGGTCGGGGTCTGGTGCCACTGCGCCAGCTTCTGGATGGCCTTGCCCAGATCCTGGGCCAGGGTCCGGGTCACCCTGACCCCGTCTTCCAGATAGAGGCTCTTGACCTCGAACACCCCCTCCTTGCGATGGGCCTTGGCGTCCATCCTGCCCACCAGCTTGCCGCGATGCAGCAACGGCAGCACGAAATAACCGTACTGGCGCTTGGGGGCCGGGGTATAGCACTCGATGCGATAGTCAAAGCCAAACAACTCGCTGGCCCGCTTGCGATCCCACACCAGCGGGTCAAAGGGCGAGAGCACGGCGGTGTGGCTCGCCTTGAGGGTGCCCGCCTGGGCCCGGACCAGCTCATCGGCCAGGGAGGCGTGAACGAAGGCTCCGTGCTGCCACCCCTCCACTCGTACCGGCAACAGCTCCCCCTCGTCCGCCAGCTGGTGGAGCAGGGCGTCGTATTTCCCCCGTTTAAGGCGATAGTAATCCGCCACCCAGCCGGTCTTGACCAGCCCCAGCGCCCGGCAACTGGCTCGCACCATGTCCCGCCGGGCGAGATCAGGACTCGGCAGATCCCGCTCGTCATTCCACTCCGGCATGACCCGCTCGGCGAGATCGTAGACCCGCTGGAAATTGCGCCGTTCGCACACCATCAGCTGGCCTGCGGTAAACAGCACCTCCAGGTGGCGCTTCTCCGGCTTCCAGTCCCACCAGCCGTTGCCCTTGTCCCCCTTGCGCTCGAAGTCTGCCGCCCGCACCGGGCCATCCTGGCGTATGCGCTCGACTATCTGCGCTATCTCGCCGCCGTGGGTCTTGAGCCACTGGGCGGAGAACTTCCAGCCCATGGCGGCGGGATCCAGCATGCGATGGCGCAGCAGCCGGTAATCTTCCCGGGGGACGAAACAGGCCTCATGAGCCCAGTATTCGAAGAGGTCACCATCGGCCAGCAGTTGTTCCAGCCAGCGCGGATCGTAGTGGCCGAGACGGCTGAACAGCACCAGATAGGGGCTGCGGGCCACCACGGAGATGGTGTCTATCTGCAGCAACGCCATGCGGCGAATGCAGGCGAGCAGGTCGGCGGGGGTTGCTCTGGCGCGGCGCGGGGTCAGCAGCCCCTGGGCCGCCAGTTGCAGGTGGCGAGCGTCTTGCAATGAGAGGTGGGGGATCGACATGGAGATAGGGGCATCCGTTCCTGGGTATCAGGCCACCAGCATGCCCAACTCATGGCCAAATGAAAACGCCCGGCTCAGGGTTTGGTGAACACCGCCACATCGGCATGAGGAAACTCGACCTCTGCCTGCCAGCGGGCCGCCAGGGCACGGAACGAGGCCTCGGCGAAGAAGACGATATGGGTGGGATCGTGGCGATAGCGCCAGGTCTTGAAGCGATCGTCCCCCAGTACCCGCTGGGTCTGCAACACCAGCACCCCGCCGGGCTTGAGGCAGCCCCAGAGCGTGTCCAGCACGGCGCGGGGGGTGGCGATGTGCTCGATCACCTCGGTGCTGGTGATGAAGTCATATTGCCTTGTCAGGCACTCTGGGTCGTCGGCATAGAACTTGTCGTAGCCCGCCATCTCGAAGCCCGCCTCCCGCCCCATGGCGATGAGGGCAGGCCCGGGGCCGCAGCCAAAATCGAGGCCGCTGGCAGGAGGCGACACCCGGGCCAGCACCTCGCCAAAGGCACGCATCAGAAAGGCCCGGTAGCGGGGATCGTCCACCCGGTTGTCGTGCCCGTCATAGACCGCCTTCTCGGTCCCCTCGTCCAGGTGGTCCGCCTCGTCCATCCAGACCAGCTCGCACGCCAGGCAGCGGTAATAGCCCTTGCCCGCCACCGGCAGGGCATGGTGCCGAGGGGAGAGACACAGGGGACAGTGAACAGGGGATGACATGGCAGCTCCTCGGGTGGCGACAGCGGGGCAGATTGCCTGCCACGCCCGCTGCTGGCAACTGTTTTGTCTGGTGCCCCCATCGACCCCCGTTCACCCCCCGCCAGTTTTTTTCGTCTTTTTTTGCGCCTTAAGGGTTTCTTAAGTTTGCCCTTTTACTCTCATCCCATCGCAAGAGAAGGAGCCAACCATGACCATCGAGATCCAAGCCCCCTACCGGTTGATCCTGGCCGAATCCCCGCAGCAGGTCATGGCGCTGCAAACCTATATCCAGGCCGCCTATACCCTCGAGTTCAACGCCCGCATTCCCCATTTCCTGCCCTGCCTGCTTGGGCTCTACCGGGCAGATGGCGTGCTGGTCGGTGCCTGCGGCCTTAACCAGGCCTGCCATGGCGAGCACGAGCAACCTCTCTATCTGGAGCAATATCTGGAGCAGCCTGTCGAGGCCGCCATCGAGACCCGTCTCGGGGTACGTCCGGCCCGCCACCGCATCATCGAAGTGGGCAATCTTGCCTGCAGCGAACCGGGTCACGCCCGCCTGATGTTTGCCGCGCTGTGCCGTCTGCTGTGTGACAACGCCCTGGACTACGTGGTGTTCACCGGCACTGCCAAGCTGCGCAACAGCTTTACCCGCCTGCGTCTCAACCCGGTGGAGCTGGCACTCGCAGAGGCCCATCAGGTGGGAGAGGATGCCAGCGCCTGGGGCGAATACTACCGCTGCCAGCCCAAGGTGATGGCAGGCGACATCAACCAGGGGCGCGAGGTGCTCGCACAGAGCAGCCTGCTGCTCAACCTGCTGGGGCCCATGCCCCGCCTTTTTAACCATGCCGACATCGACAGGAGGTGCGCGCAATGACGCTGTTCGACACCATCGCCCACCATGCCAGCCAGACCCCGCTCCAGCCTGCACTGCTAGGCAGCCAGGGTGAGCTGGATTACCAGAGCCTGTGGCAGCAGATCCAGCAACTGGCAGGAGTGCTGCAAGGGGCCGGCATCCGCCGCCTGGCCCTGCAACTCGACAATGGCCTGCCCTGGGCGCTGATCGATCTCGCCTGCACCTGGGCCGGCATCGTGGTCATCCCGGTTCCCCACTTCTTCAGTCCGGCGCAGCAGACGTGGCTGCTTGAAAGCAGCGGAGCCGACGCCCTGGTCGGCCCGGAGCACCAGGGGTGGCAAGCCGGCTCGCCCCTCGTGCTCATGGCAGGCAGGCCCGATGAGCAGGCCGTGCCCCTGTGGCGCCGCATCCCGGCCCGCCTCCCCGAGCTGCCAGCGGGCACCGCCAAGATCACCTATACCTCTGGCACCACGGGGCAACCCAAGGGCGTCTGCCTGTCGCTGGAACAGATGACGGCGGTCTGCGGATCCCTTGCCCTGCGGGTGGCCCCTGCCCGGGTTGAGAAGCACCTGACCCTGCTGCCCCTCACCACCTTGCTGGAGAACCTGACCGGCTTGTATGTACCGCTGCTGACCGGCGCCTGCAGCCGCATCCCCTCCCTGGGGGAACTCGGCTTCTCGGGCTCCAGCAAGCTGGATCCTGCAGCCCTGGCCCAGGCACTGCTGCGCTGGCCCAGCCACAGCCTGGTGCTGGTACCCGAGTTGCTGCGCCTGCTGCTGGCCCTGTGCCTCAATACCCCTGCCCTGGCGACACAGCTCGGCACCCTGCGCTTCGTCGCCGTGGGCGGCGGCAAGGTCGCCCCCGAACTCATCGCTCACGCCCGTGCGGCGGGGCTGCCGGTCTACGAGGGATACGGTCTCTCCGAATGCGGCTCCGTGGTCGCCCTGAACGGCCCCCACGGGGATCGTCCCGGCAGCGTCGGCCTGCCTCTGCCCCACTGCCAGGTGACGATCGCCGCAGACGGCGAAGTCATGGTCAGCGGCAGCGCCATGCTGGGCTACCTGGGGGAAGAGGGCGAGACGGGCAGCCAGATCGCCACAGGGGATCTGGGTCGGATCGACGAGGAGGGCTATCTCCATATCACAGGGCGCAAGAAGAACGTGCAGATCACCGCCTTTGGCCGCAATTTCTCCCCGGAGTGGGTGGAAGCCCAGGCCCAGCTCTGCCCGGCCATCGCCCGCATCGTCATCTTCGGTGATGGTCAGCCCGCCAACGTGGCCCTTATCCAGCCGCTGCCGGGCAGCCAGTCCCAATTGCCAGAGCAGATTGCCCGGCTCAACCAGCAGTTGCCCGATTACGCCCGCATCCATCACTGGTTGCCGGTCGCCCTGGATCAGCTCCCTGGCCTCCTGACGGCCAACGGGCGCCCCCGTCGCAACGAGATTTATCACCATTTTTCCCGGCAGATCAGCCAATGCCTCACAGGAGAGACCTCATGAGCTTCTACCAGACCCTGCAACAAGCCACCACCTGCGAACGCGAACGCCTGTTCAACGCCCCCATCATCGAGGCCTGCCGCCGCGGCGACATCAGCCGTGACACCTACCTCGCCTTCCTGGCACAGGCCTACTACCACGTGCGCCACACGGTGCCGCTCCTGATGGCCACCGGCGGCAAACTGGGGCAGGAGTACGAATGGGTGC
This sequence comes from Aeromonas sp. R7-1, assembly GCF_040908115.1. Classification (NCBI taxonomy): domain Bacteria; kingdom Pseudomonadati; phylum Pseudomonadota; class Gammaproteobacteria; order Aeromonadales; family Aeromonadaceae; genus Aeromonas; species Aeromonas sp. R7-1. The sequence continues at coordinate 195,354 of NZ_JBFODD010000064.1, forward strand.
GAGGCGCCATCAGGGAGTACATCGACGAGGAGTACGGCCATCAGGAGTGGATCCTGAACGACATCCGTGCCTGCGGCGGTGATGCCGAGGCGGTGCGCCACGGCCAGCCGGGCCTGCCCATCGAGCTGCTGGTGGCCTTCCTCTACGATCAGATCCAGCGCGGCAACCCCATGGGCTTCTTCGGCATGGTGCAGGTGCTGGAAGGCACCAGCGTCGCCATCGCCCTGACCGTCGCCGACCAGCTCAAGAGCGGTCTGGGTCTGCCACCTCAAGCCATGAGCTACCTGAGCTCCCACGGGGCCCTGGACCAGGAGCACCTCAAATTCTTCGAATCCCTGATGAACCGGGTGGAAGATGCCGCCGATCAGGCCGCCATCATTCACGCCGCCAAGGTGGTCTACCGCCTCTATGGCGACATGCTCTATCAGCTCACGGGATCCTGCCAATGAAGCTTGAAGGCAAACGCATACTGCTGACTGGCGCCAGTGGCGGCATTGGTGAAGCCCTGGCCCATGAACTGGCGGCCCAGGGTGCCCATCTGCTGCTGCACGGTCGTCGGGCCAGCGCCCTGGAGCGCCTGCGCCGGGAGCTGCCTCATCCGGATCGCCACCAGACGGTGACGGCCGATCTCGGCTCTCCCCATGAACGGGCGCAGCTGCTGCAACATCCGGCCCTGGACGAGGGGCTGGACGTGCTCATCAACAGTGCAGGCTGCAACCAGTTCGCCTGGCTGGAGGATCAGAGCAGCGAGCAGGTGACACGCCAGTTGCTGCTCAACGTCGAGGCGCCCATCCAGCTCACCCGGGCCCTGCTGCCCCGGCTGCGCAAGCCCGCCATCATCATGAACATCGGCTCCAGCCTCGGGGCCATCGGTTTTGCCGGCTACAGCGTCTATTGCGCCAGCAAGTTCGCCATGCGCGGCTTCAGCGAGTCTCTGGGGAGGGAGCTGGAGGGAACCGGCATCAAGGTGCTGCACTTTGCCCCCCGTGCCACCCGCACCCACCTCAATTCCGAGGCGGCCTATGCCATGAATGCCGAGCTCGGCACCCGGACCGACAGCCCACAGGACGTGGCCGAGGAGGCCGTCATCGCCCTGTGCAACGAAACGCGCCGCCGCTGGCTCGGCTGGCCGGAAAAGCTTTTTGTGCGGCTCAACGGCCTGCTGCCCGCCTTGGTGGACATGGCCCTGGCCAAGCAGCGCCCGATCATCGAGCGCCACGCCCGCCGCACCGCCTCCCCAGCCCCCGATCACAGGAGCGATCCCGCCTGTGCGACAAACGAGAAGGAACATTGAGATGAAGCACGCCACTTTCCGTCCCCGATTTGGTCACGGCCCCCTGTTGCTCGCCCTGGGAGGCCTGCTGGCAAGCGGTCTGGCCCAGGCCGCCGATGCCCTGCCCACCATTCAGCAGGAGTGGGCCCACTGCCAGTACCAGCAGACCGGAAAAGCCAAGGAGAGCTGCCTGGAGAGCCTGAGTGCCAAGGCCGATGAGGCGAGCGCCAAGGAGGCATTTCGCACCGATCTGCTGATCTGGTCCGCCATCGTCAAGAGCACCTGGGCGGGGGCCAAGGGCGGCCTCGGCGCCCTTGGCCTGGTGAAGGAGGCCAAGGCCAAGCTCGAGATCGCCATCAAGCAGGATCCCAAGGCGCTGGAAGGCTCGGCCTACACCAGCCTGGGCTCCCTCTACTACCAGGTGCCGGGCTGGCCGGTGGGCTTTGGTGACGACGAGAAGGCGGAGAAGCTGCTCAAGCAGGCGCTGGCCATCAATCCCACCGGCATCGACCCCAACTTCTTCTACGGCGACTTCCTGCTGGATCAGGGTGACAAGGCACAGGCGAAGGTCTATCTGGACAAGGCCCTGGCCGCCCCGGCCCGCCCTGGCCGCGAGGTGGCGGACGAGGGCCGCAGAATGGAAATTCGCGAGCGTCTCGCCAAGCTGTAAACACAAGCAGCACAGTGCGCTATTTCAACTCTGCCCACCAGCTTGCATACTGGTGGGCAGTGTCGTTTGAGGGAGAGAACAATGCGGATCCTGTTGGTGGAAGATGATGTGATGCTGGGAGACGGCATGGTGGATGCCCTGCGCAGCAGCGGCTACACGGTGGACTGGCTCCAGCAGGGGATGCCGGCCCTCTCGGCGCTCAAGAGCGAGGAGTTTGCCGCCCTTGTCCTGGATCTCAACCTGCCGGACATCGACGGCATCAGCCTGCTGCGCAAGTTGCGCCGGGAGGGGCAGACCCTGCCTGTGCTCATCCTGACCGCCCGTGATGCCCTGGACGACCGGGTACTGGGGCTGGATGCAGGCTCCGACGACTACATGGTCAAACCCTTCGCCCTGCAGGAGCTCAACGCCCGGCTGCGCGCCCTGGTGCGGCGCAGCAAGGGGCAGGCCCAGGCGGTGCTGGAGTACGGGGAGCTGCAGCTCTTCCCCGCGTCACAACAGGTCACCTATCGGGGCGAGCCGGTCAAGCTCACCCCCCACGAGTACAAGCTGTTGCAGGAGCTCATCACCCAGAGCGGCCGGGTATTGAGCCGGGATCAACTGCAACAGAGCCTCTACGGCTGGGACGAGGGGGCAGAGAGCAACGCGGTGGAGGTGCACATTCACCACCTGCGCAAGAAATTCTTCCCCGAGCTCATCCGCAACATTCGCGGCGTCGGTTACATCGTGCCCCAGCTCGACGTCCAGGGCGCAAGAGGAGCCTCCGCCCCATGAGCCGTGTCCGTTCCATCCGCCGTTTCCTGCTCTCCGGCATCCTGGCCCTGGTCAGCCTCAGCCTCGCCATCAGCGGCCTTATCGGCTACCTGCAGGCCAACCACGAGATGGAAGAGCTGTTTGATGCCCGTCTCGCCCAGTCCGCCCGCATCACCAACCAGTTGCTCAGCCGCTATCTCAAGCAGAGCGGCGAGCTGCCGCGCAACGGCACCGTGTACCAGGAGTGGGTGCAGGCCGTCCCCGAGACGCCCCACATCGAGAAGGGCGGCTTCTTCCAGTTCGGCCAGGACAACGAGTTCACCCCCTATGGCCATGAATTCGAACACAACCTCTACTTCCAGTTGCTGAGCGAGCAGGGCGCCGTGCTGCTGCGCTCGCCCAATGCCCCGGCCCAACCGTTGACCACCCTGGAGCGGGGCTTCAACAGCGAGACCAAGGATCACCACGAGTGGCGCACCTTTACCCTCTACAACGAAGGTGAACAGACCTGGCTCATCGTGGCGGAGCGGGATGACGAACGCAGCGAGCTGGCCAGCAAGATGGCCACCCTCACCATGCTGCCCCTCTTCATCACCCTGCCCTTCCTGCTCGGTCTGCTGTGGTGGCTGATCACCCGGGGGCTGTCACCGCTGCACCAGCTGGCGCAAGCCATCGGCGAGCGTCATCCCGCCAACCTGAGCCCCCTCAATCTCGCCATCAAGGCCGAGGAGCTGACGCCGCTGGTGGGGGAGATCAACCGGCTGATGCACGCCCTCGCTGACACTCTGGATCGGGAGAAACAGTTCACCAACGAGGCCGCCCACGAGCTGCGCACCCCCCTCGCGGTACTGCGCATCCACAGCGAGAACGCCATGACGGCCGAGGATGATCAGAGCCGGGAGCAGGCACTGCGCAAGATGCTCTTGGCCCTCGATCGCAGCGATCGGCTGATCCGCCAGTTGCTGACCCAGGCCCGCATCGACAACCAGCAGAGCCCGGCCCTCACCGCCCTTCCCTTGTTCCCCCTGTTGCAGGGCACCCTGGCGACCCTGGCCCCCATCGCCCTGAAAAAGGATCAGCAGCTGTCCCTGGAGGGCGCCGAACAGGTGCAGGTAATGGGACAGGCGATGTTGCTGGAGCTGATGTTCGGCAACCTCATCGACAATGCGCTGCGCTACACCCAGGTGGGCGGCGAGGTCGCCGTGGTGGTGAGCCTGGTGGGCAACCGGATCCGAGTGGATGTGCGGGACAACGGCCCCGGCATCCCCACCGCCGCCCTCTCCCGGTTGTGCGAGCGCTTCTTCCGGGTCAATCCCCAGCAGGGGGATGGCGTGGGCCTTGGCATGGCCATCGTCTCGCGCATCGCCCAGCTTCACGGAGCGGATCTCGACATTCACAACCGGCCTGAAGGGGGGCTCGAAGTGAGCGTGCTGCTGCCCGCCTCTCGCCAGGCATGAGGGGTCAGCCTTTGCGCACGCCATGAAAAACGGGGGCCAGGCCCCCGTTTTTCATGGCTGCACCACCCTAGTCGCAGGTGGGCTGTACAGTGAAGGTCCGGCTCGAATCCACCGGTCCCAGCTCCGCCAGCAGACGGCGCCCCAGCAGCACCGGGTAGATCATCTTGCTGCGATCCCGCAGGGTGAACCACTCCTTGTAGACCTGGTCCCCGACGCAGACGGACATGGTCACCGTCGGGCGCTGCTCCATGCCGCCCGCCCCGCGCACCGTCACGCTGCGCTCCACAGGTCGCTCCACGCTCCGGCGCACCACCTTGTCGGTATTGGCATCGGTCAGCACCAGGTTGAAGCGCACCCAGGGCTTGCCATCCTTCTTGAAATGCTTCAGGTCGCGGGCATCCAGCGACGAAGTGAGGGCACCGGTATCGAGCTTCATCTTGACCGCCACTCCGTAGGGCATCAGCACCCCCTTCTCGATCCAGCCATAGCTGGTCTGGGCCGCCATCGCGCTGCCGCACAGCGCCCACATCATGGCCGCCGCCACCATTCTCTTGCCCATTTTGCTCTCTCGCCTTGTCAGTCTTGCGCCCAGATGTATCACAGCCAACTGCCGGGTCAACCGGATTCTGGCGTGCAGGGGAGCGGGCTCTGGACGCGGTGCCAACAGGCGACAATCCATGCCGGGCACGGCGCGTGAGTGGGGAATGCAGCAGGAAAACGAGGGGAGAACAGGGTGCTGGATGACGCTGGCGGCCATCCTCAGGTTGTGACGCCAAAGGCTACCACAGCGGTGCGTGAATTATCAGTCTTGTTCTGACGGGATTTTTGCCTACACTGCTGTAAACCGGAGGGCCTGAAAACCACCGGTTTTTTTGCGCCTGCCGAAAAGTTGCCACTGCAAAGTGACCTCTCACACAAGGCTCAATAAGGAATTCGCAATGCGTATCGAAGAAGACTTGAAGCTCGGTTTCAAGGATGTCCTGTTTCGCCCCAAGCGCTCTACTCTCAAGAGCCGTTCCCAAGTCAGCCTGACCCGCCAGTTCACCTTCAAGCACACCCAGACCCAATGGCAGGGCGTGCCCGTCATCGCCGCCAACATGGATACCGTCGGCAGCTTCGCCATGGCGCGTACCCTGGCCAGCTTCGAGATGATGACGGCGGTGCACAAGCACTACAGCCTTGCGCAGTGGCAAACCTTCGTCAATGAGACCGACCCGGCCCTGCTGGGCCATGTGATGGTCTCTACCGGCACCTCGGAGGAGGACTTCACCAAGACACGCCAGATCCTCGCGATGTCCAGCGCCCTGCGCTTCATCTGCGTGGACGTGGCCAACGGCTACTCCCAGCACTTCGTCGAGTTTTTGCGCAAGATCCGCGAGGCCTGCCCGAACCACGTCATCCTGGCGGGCAACGTGGTGACCGGCGAGATGGTGGAGGAGCTGATCCTCTCCGGCGCCGACATCGTCAAGGTGGGCATAGGCCCGGGCTCGGTCTGCACCACCCGGGTCAAGACCGGGGTCGGCTACCCGCAGCTCTCCGCCATCATCGAGTGTGCCGATGCGGCCCACGGCCTGGGTGGCCAGATCGTCGGTGACGGCGGCTGCACCTGCCCGGGGGATGTGGCCAAAGCCTTCGGCGGCGGCGCCGACTTCGTGATGCTGGGAGGCATGCTGGCCGCTCACGAAGAGTGCGGCGGTGAAATCGTCGAGGTCGATGGCGAGCCCTTCATGAAGTTCTACGGCATGAGCTCGGCCAGCGCCATGGACAAGCACGCCGGCGGCGTCGCCGAGTATCGCGCCTCCGAAGGCAAAACCGTGCTGCTGCCCTACCGCGGCCCGGTGGAGAACACGGTGCGCGACATCCTGGGCGGGGTGCGATCCACCTGCACCTATGTGGGTGCCAGCCAGTTGAAAGAGCTCACCAAACGCACCACCTTCATCCGGGTGCGCGAGCAGGAGAACAACGTCTACGGCAAGGAGTAAGTTCCTCCTTCGGCCCCGAGCCGACCGTTAGAAGCCAGCCAACCGGTGTGCTACCCTGCGCACCGGTTTTTTTGCATCTGGGATCCCGCGCCATGACAAGCCCTCTCCCCCCGTTCGACTGGGACATCTTCTGCTGCGTCGTCGACAACTTCGGTGACATCGGCGTCACCTGGCGACTCGCCCGCCAGCTCAAACAGGAAGGCGCGCTCCCGGCGCAGAAGAGTGAGGTGCAGGTGCGGCTCTGGGTGGACGATCTGGCTAGCTTCGCCCGCATCTGCCCGGCGCTCGACCCCGCACAGGACGGTCAGTGGGTCGATGGCATCTATGTCCAGCACTGGCACGAGCGCCTCCCCGCCGACATGACCCCGGCCAGGGTCGTCATCGAGGCGTTTGCCTGCGAGCTGCCCGCCCCCTTTATCGAACGCATGGCCGAGCAGACCACGCCCCCCTGCTGGATCAACCTCGAATACCTCTCGGCCGAGAGCTGGGTCGAGGATTGCCATGGCCTCGCCTCGCCCCAGCAGGTCGGCAGCCGGCGCCTCGACAAGTACTTCTTCTTCCCGGGTTTCACCGCCAGAACCGGCGGCTTGCTGTGCGAGCACGGCCTCATCGTCGAGCGCGAGCGCTGGCAGCAGGATGAAGCGGGACTGGCCGCCTACTGGGCCAGCCTCGGCCTGCCACCCCAACGAGAAGACGAGCTGCGGGTCAGCCTCTTTACCTACGAGAGCGAGGCGCTCAGGAGCCTGGTCGAGGGCTGGCGCCAGAGCGTCACCCCCGTCACCCTGCTGCTGCCGCTGGGGCGCTCCCTCGACGACGTGCTTATCGGCGCAGGGCTGGCAGCGGCCATTCCCGGTGCCCGGGCCGGAGATCTGCTCCAGGCGGGCAACCTCACCATCAAGCTGCTGCCGATGACCGATCAGAGGGGCTACGATCGCCTGCTGTGGAGCTGCGATCTCAACCTGGTGCGCGGGGAGGACTCCTTCGTGCGGGCCCAGTGGGCGGGGCGCCCCTTCCTCTGGCATATCTACCAGCAGGAAGAGGATGCCCACATGGTCAAGCTGGACGGTTTTCTCGACCACTACCTCTCCCCCTTGCCAGCGCCGGCCGGTCAGTGGCTGCGCCGCTTCAACCATGCCCTCAACCGGGGGGAGCATACGGGTGAACTCTGGGCACAATGGCCGCAATACGCGGCCATATGGCAGCAACATGGGCGCACCTGGCCACAGAGGCTGCTGGCGGACGGGGATCTCGTCACGAGGTTGGTGAAATTTTTAGAAAGCCGTATATAATCTGGCAGTTTTTATCCGTCCGTTTCACGAACAGGAATTTTTTACATGAAAACCGCACAGGAAATCCGCGCTGGTAACGTAGTCATGATCGGCACCGAGCCGATGGTGGTCCAGAAGGCTGAATTCAACAAATCCGGCCGTAACTCCGCCGTGGTCAAGATGAAGCTGAAGGGTCTGCTGAACGGCAGCGCCACCGAGACCGTCTTCAAGGCCGACGACAAGCTGGAAGTCGTTCAGCTGGAGCGTAAAGAGTGCACCTACTCCTACTACTCCGACCCGCTGTATGTCTTCATGGACACCGAGTACAACCAGTACGACGTCGAGAAAGACAACCTGGGTGATGCCCTGAACTACCTGGTAGACGGCATGGAAGACCTCTGCGAAGTGACTTTCTACAACGAGAAAGCCATCTCCGTAGAACTGCCGACCACCATCGTGCGTGAAGTCGAGTACACCGAGCCGGCCGCCCGTGGCGACACCTCCGGTAAAGTGACCAAGCCTGCCCGCCTGAAGGGCACCTCCTACGAGCTGGCCGTTGCCGCCTTCGTGGAGATCGGTGACAAGATCGAAATCGACACCCGTACCGGTGAATTCAAGCGTCGCGTCAACTAAGTTGACCCCTTGATGTGATTGCAAAAAAAGCGAGCCAAGGCTCGCTTTTTTATTGGCTGGCACCTCACGGCCGGCCTGATGAGAAGCCGTGCCCCTAGCGGCGATGGGCCAGTGCCCGCACCAGCCTGTCCCCCACCCCCTGTACCAGTTGCACCAGCAGCAGCAACATGACCACTGTCCCTGCCATCACCTTGTCGTCAAAGCGCTGGTAGCCATAGCGGATCGCCAGATCCCCGAGCCCGCCACCACCGACCACCCCCGCCATGGAAGAGAAGCCAATGAGCATCACCACCGTCAGGGTGAGTCCGGCCAGCAGCGCCGGCAAGGCCTCGGGCAGCAGCGCCTTGACGACCACGTGCCAGCCGCTGCCCCCCATGGCGAGCACGGCTTCGACGCGCCCCTTGTCCACCTCATCAAGGGCGCTCTCCACCACCCGGGCAAAGAAGGGGAAGGCCCCCAGAGTGATGGGAACGATGGCTGCGGTGCTGCCCAGTGAGGTGCCGACCACCAGCCGGGTCAGGGGGATCAGGGCGATCAGGAGCACCACGAAGGGGAGCGACCGCCCGATGTTGATACCGATCCCCAGCACCATGTTGAGACGGGGCAAGGGCAGCACGCCCCCGGGACGGGTCACCACCAGCAGCACCCCGGTCGGCAGCCCCAGCAACAGGGTGAACACGGCCGCCACTCCCACCATGTAGAGCGTTTCGAGCGACCCCTGATACATCAGTTCGAGCAAGGCATCTGCACTCAGGCGACTCTGCATAAACGCACCTCCTCTGTGACCCCGTGACGCGCCATGAAACGCCGCAGGATCTCGGGATCCGGCAACAGGGCCTGCCGCACGCGGGAGTCGGGGTTGGCCAGCAGGGTGCCCAGAGCGCCGCTTTCCACCAGCTGACCCCGTTCAAGCAATGCCGCGTGATCGCAGATGGCCCTGACCACCTCCAGCTCGTGGGTGATGAGCACTATGGTGATCCCGAGGCGGCGGTTGATGTCGGCAAGCAGCGCCAGCACCGACTCCGTGGTCTCCGGATCCAGGGCACTGGTCGCCTCGTCACAGAGCAAGTGGCGCGGATTGGCGGCCAGGGCGCGGGCGATGCCCACTCGTTGCTTCTGCCCCCCCGACAACTGGGAGGGAAAGGCGCGACGGTGCTCGCCAAGCCCCACCAGTTCCAGCAGCTCGCTGACCCGGGCAGCCCGCTCCCGGCGCGCCACACCGGCGATTTCCAGCGGGACCGCCACATTCTCCTCCACGCTGCGGGCGTGCAGCAGATTGAAGTGCTGGAAAATCATGCCGGTCCCCTGACGGTGGCGGCGCAAGGCCGCCCCCTCCAGGGCCGTGATGTCGCGGCCATCGAACAGGATGCGGCCCCGGCTTGGCCGCTCCAGCAGATTGAGGCAACGAATGAGCGTGCTCTTGCCCGCGCCGCTGCGCCCGAGAATGCCGTAGATGGCCCCATCCGGAATCTCGAGCGACACTCCCTCCAGAGCGGGTTGCCCGTGCCCCGGGTACTGCTTGCCGAGCCCCTCCAGCACTATCATGACTGCCGCCCGGCCACCGGGATCACCGACCCCTTGTAGCTCTTGCGAATGAAGTCGGCGATCGCCCTGGACTCCAGGTCCCGCGCCAACTGGCGGATCCGCGGATCATCCTTGAGCGCCGGGGTGGTCACCAGGATGTTGGCGTAGGGATTATTCTGGGCGCTCTCCAGCCCCAGGGCATCGCGAGCAGGCTCCAACCCCGCCTCCAGGGCATAGTTGCCATTGATCACCGCCAGATCCACGTCGTCGAGGGAGCGCGGCAGCTGCGGCGCCTCGATCTCCAGGATCTTGAGCGCCTTGGGGTTGGTGGCGATGTCGTGCACCGTCGCCAGATCCCGCGCCGGATCCTCATGGCCGGCCTTGAGGGTGATGAGCCCCTCGTGCTGCAACAGATAGAGGGCCCGGCTCAGGTTGGTGACATTGTTGGGCAGGGCGATCACCGCCTTTTCCGGTACCTCCCTCAGGTGCTTGAACTTCTTCGAATAGATGCCAAGAGGCTCCACGTGTACGGTCGCGGCCACCACCAGCTCGGTGCCGAGCGCCTTCTCCTGATCCCGCAGGTAAGGGACGTGCTGGAAGTAGTTGGCATCCACATCACCCGCCACCAACAGGGCATTGGCATTGATGCCGCCGCTGAGCTCGATCACCTGCAGATCCAGCGAAGGGTCCTGGCGTTTCACCTCGCCGAGGATATCCGCATGGGGCAGTGGATCCGCGGCAACCCGCAGCGCCTGGGCTGCCTGGGCGGAGAGAGAGAGTCCGAGGGCCAATACCAGGCCGCTCAGGGAAAACAGTCCGTGCTTGTTCATCTTGTGCTCCTTGCCATGCAATCAATGGGTGGTTTCGCCGACCGCCAGCGCCCGGGGCGCCGGCAACAGATCGGCATGGTGGCGCAGTGCCACATCAGGGTGGGAACGCAGCCGCCCCTTGAGGTAGTTCCAGCCCACCTCCCGCAGCAGCGGATTGTGCGGGTCGGTGGCAGGCCCCCTGGCTTCACGGGCCAGTGCCTCGGGCAGCGGATAGACGGGCACCACGGCGTCGAGCTGGGCCCCCAGGAAGAAGGCGATGGAAAGACGCTCCTGCCCCGGTGCCGACGGCACCACCCGGTGCACGGTCGCCCGCAGGTAGCCGTTGCTGGCGAGCTCCAGCAGCTCACCGATGTTGACCACGAAGGTGCCTGGGAGCGGGAGCGCATCGATCCAGTGATCCGGCGCCACCTCCACCTGCAGGCCGGGCTGGTCATCCTGCAGCAGGAAGCTCAGGAAGCCCGAATCCTTGTGGGGACCGACCCCCTGGGTGGCGCCCCGCTCACCGGGATAGCGGATCAGCTTGATATGTTCGTTCGGACGCTCTCCATGCAGGGCATCGAAGGCATCTGGCGACAGTGCGAGCGCCTCGGCAAAAGCCCCGAGCAGGGTTCGGGACATCCGGGTCATCTGCCCACGCCAGTGCGTCAGCACGGGTTGCAGTGTCGGCAGCGCCTCCGGCCACTGATTCGGCCCCTGCAACAGCCACCAGGGCGGGTCGCCCGCCGCGCGCGGCAAGGCAGGGCGATCGGCACCGATATCAAACTGCTCTCGCCAGTCGGGTTGACCCCGGGTCAGCTCCGCCCCCGGTCGGTTGTAGCCACGAAAATGGGGAGAGTGGATCATGGCGACCTGCTGCTTGGCCGCCAGAGGCAGCGCAAAGAAGGCCCGCGACAGCTGCTGCACTTCCTGTTGCAGCTCGGGATCGATGCCGTGGCCGGTCAGGTAGAAAAATCCCGTCTCTCTCGCGGCATCGCGCAACGATGCCAGAAAATCGGCCCGGGCGTCGGGCGAGGCATCCAGCTGCCTCAGGTCGAGGATGGGCAAGTGAACCAAGGTGCTCATGGCGATAACGCTCCCTGTCGATGGAAAGTGAGGGTGAACCTCTCGTTCTGACGAGACAGGGGGGAGAATTCTCCGCCTGCGGCCAGTGGCGACATGCCCCGGCCCCCTGTCTGTCTGCCCTTACTGAACCATGTATGGGTCACGGGATGGAACAATCAAAACCGGGAATGCTTTGCCATTTGGAACAATCCCGGGCCCGTGTCCGGCCCGCCGGTCAGACCCTCTTCGCCACCGCCGATGCCGATGTGCCCCCTTGCCCTAAAGAAACCCCCGGCGAGGCCGCTATGAGGGAGTGCTGGAGGATCCCCCATGACATTTCGCCCCTATCTGCTGCTGACCCTGCTTGCTTTTGCCGCCCACGGCGCCGGGCAGGCACCGTCAGGCGCCGCCCCGGATCCAGCCCCCCTGGTTCCCCCCGACTACTGGCAGAGCAGCGACTGGCAGGGAATACCCGACAGCACCAGGGTGGACAAGCAACAGGTACTGTTTGCCAAGCACGACAGCGACAACTACGTGGGTCTGGTCATCCTGCTGCCCGACTGGCAGCGCAGCGGCCAGCTGTGGCAACTGACCCGGGAGCTCGGTCGGCTCGGTTTCGATACCCTGCTGCTGCTCCCCTCGCCGCAGCAGACCGAGCTCGACCCCGCCGCCGAGAAGAAACAGCAGGTCATCGACGATTTTCGCAAGCAGTTTGCCTCCCGCATCAGCAAGCTGGGGGATGCCAAGCTGCAGGAGGGGGGCTTCAAGCTGCTGCTGGCCCAGGGTACCAGCGCCGCCTGGGCCGCCAACCTCATCGCCAGCGAACAGTTGCCCGCCCCCGATGCCCTGGTGCTGCTCGACGGCTTTTTCCCCAACCAGCTGAGCAACCAGACCCTCGCCAAGCAGATAGCCCAGGGCAGCATCCCTACCCTGGATCTCTATCAGGAGGAGGGAGGACGCTGGCCCCTGCTGGCGGCCGAAGCCCGCAGAAGCGAGAGCCGCCGCAGCCACAAGCTCAACTACCGCCCCTATGCCCTGATGGATCTGGAGGAGACGCCGGGGCGTATCCAGGGCTGGCTGACGCACCTGGGCTGGATCTGAGTCCCTCCGAGGCACAGCCACCCGCCTTTTGCCTTCCCCATCGGACTTGACCCGATGCCACCGCGCTGGTCAGCCGCCCTCCATGTTTGGCATCATGTCCGAACCAATGGCAGGAGGCTTCATGCAGCAAATCGTGTTTCTCGACAGCGACACCCTGGACACCGGCATCAATCTGCGCCGCCCCGATTTTCCCCATCACTGGCAAAGCTACCCGACCACGGCGCCGGATCAGGTGGTGGAGCGGCTCAAGTGCGCCAGCATCGCCATCATCAACAAGGTGCGCATCGGGGCCGATGAACTGGCCCAGCTGCCCGAACTGCGCCTGATCGCCCTGGCCGCCACCGGCAGCGACAACCTGGATCTGGAGGCGTGCCGCGCCGCCAATGTCGCCGTGTGCAATATCCGCAACTACTCGGGCCCTTCCGTCCCCGAGCACGCCATGGCCCTGATGCTCGCCCTGTCGCGCAACCTGTTCGCCTGGCGCCAGTCCCTGCTGGAGGGGCGCTGGCAGCAAAGCGGCCAGTTCTGCTTCTTCGACCACCCCATCACGGATCTGCATGGCAAGCGCCTCGGGATCATCGGCAAGGGCACCCTGGGACAGGCGCTGGGACAGCGGGCCAGCGCCATCGGGATGGAGGTCTACTATGCCCAGAGCCAGGTCGGCTCCCCGGGGGATGACGACAGACTGCCCCTGGATGCCCTGCTGCAAAGCTCGGATGTGATCAGCCTGCACTGCCCGCTCACCCCCTACACCCGCCATCTCATCGGGGAGCGGGAGCTGGCCCTGATGAAACCGGGTGCCCTGCTCATCAACGTGGGCCGTGGCGGCCTGGTGGACGAGCAGGCGCTGCTCGAAGCCCTCGGCAACGGCCGTCTGGGGGGCGCCGGCTTCGATGTGGCGAGCGTCGAGCCGCCGCCTCCGGATCACCCCCTGATGCAGGCCCTGCGTTACCCCAATTTCATCCTGACGCCCCACGTGGCCTGGGCCAGCGAAGAGTCGATGCAGCGCCTCGCGGATCAGCTCATCGACAACATCAACGCCTTCTCCCTTGGCAGGCGCCAGCACCGGCTGGTCTGAGGCGCCCGGCCGACCACCTCGTCAGCCCCTTGGCCAGACCACGGCCACGAAAAAGGGGCCATGGGGCCCCTTATTCTGGTGTGCGACGGGATCAATCGTCGTCATGCCATCTGTGCTTCTTGTATTTTTTGTGATGCTTGTGGTGACCACGGTGATAGCCGTTGTCACCCCGGTAGCGATGGCCGCCCCGGTAATCGTTGTTGGACTCGTGAGTGTCGCCGGTGCGAGCACCGATGGCCGAGCCACCTGCCCCGCCGATGCCGGCGCCGATCAGGCGACCGGTATCGCCCCCCACGCTCTTGCCGATGGCAGCCCCGCCCAGGGCACCGACGGCGCCGCCGAGCGCAGCTTCGTTCTTGTTGCCCCTATTGGCCGTGGCCGCACCACCGGCCGCGCCCCCCAGGGCTGCCCCCACCAGGGCGCCGGTGTCGCCACCCAGCTCCTTGCCGATCATGGTGCCCGCCACCCCGCCGGCTCCGCCGCCGAGAATGGTATTGAGGGTCTCGGATGCCTGCACCTGTCCTGTGCCCAACAGCAACGCCCCCAGCAGCGCCAGTGCGCTCATGCCAAACGGTTTCATTTTCATGGGGTACTCCTGTCAAACCTGATGATTGATTATTTTTCCCTGCACTATACAAAGCCCCCTGACCTGCGCCACTGCCGCAAGGGGCACCTCACGGCCAGCCCTCCCTGTCTCCGGTTCGCGACACAATGCAAGAAAGCAGGCTAACCACCTGAAACCACATCAAAAAAAAAGGTCACACGAGAAATCATCCCCGTCATGACCCTTTTCTAGGCCCAAAGGCCCTTTTTTGCAGCGATCACCGTCAGACAGATACTGTCACAACCTCCCCGTCAACGGGCGACGACGCCGCCAGATGCCAGCAATCCCGCCCCTGGTGCTTGCTCTCGTACAGGCAGGCATCGGCCCGCTCGAGCAGCGTCAGGGCATCATCCGGATAGCGCGCGCCGCCGGCGCTCAGGGTGATGGCGTCGGCGAACTCCCGCCATTTCAGGGCCTTCACCCGACCGAGCAGGTGGGTCAGGCGGCATTCCACCTCCGCCTGCTCCCAGGGCAGCAAGGCCGCAAATTCATCGCCCCCGATGCGGTAGACCTGCTCATCCCCCAGGGTTCTCGCCATGATGGTGGCCACCCGAAACAGCACCGCATCCCCCACACCGTGTCCCCAGCTGTCGTTGACGCGCTTGAAGTTGTCCACATCGAACAACACCAGCCAGTAGGGTGTCCCCGCCTGCTCCAGCCCCGCCCGCTGCTGATCGAAAGCTCGCCGGTTCAGGATGCCGGTGAGAGGGTCGTGGAGCAGGGCATCCTGCCCTTGCAGCAGGCTGTTTCGCACCTGTTCTATCTCTCCCAGGCTGCCGTGCACGAACCAGGTTCGCTGACGCCGCTGGATCTCCTTTCGCGCCTCATCCCGGATGAGGCCGCTGAGCGAGCCCTGCACCAGCGCCTGCTCCTGGCGAAAGATCCGCACCAGAAACCACAGGCTGCACAGCCAGATGCAGAGCAATGCCAGGGCGGGCAGCACCACCATCAGCAGGGTGTCTTGCAGGTTTTCATGAAAATGGGAGGGGGGGAGATAGACGTTGAGATCCCACTCCATCCCCTCCAGAGCGTGTTGCAGGTGGCGACCGGCCCAGAACCCGTCCAGGCCGACCGCCTGCGTCTCCCGCTCGAGACGGGGCGGCAACAGCGACAAATTGTGCCCCACCACCAGCTTGCCGCCCTTGCGCTCGGTGATGTAGAGGGCCACCGGATCCTCACCCACTGCCCGGTGCAACGCCCCCTGCAAGGCGCTGAACGACATGTCCACCATCAGCAGCCCAAGCAGTTGCCCCTCATCATCCTTGACCCGCTTGATGAGAGTCAGTACCTGCCGGGCCGAATCGAACTCCGGGTAGGGACCGAACCAGACGAGATCATCACCCTCGCCGGACAGGGTCTGGTACCAGGGCCGCGCCTGTGCCCGGTAGCCCTCCGGTTGCTGCCAGTCGGGATAGCCGTCGAGCCGATGGGTGCGCGCATTGTAGAAATAGAGGAAGTGGGCGTCGTACTTGAACTGATGGGCAATGGGCCAGATGGGATTGATGGCCGATGCCCCGGCAGCGATGGCCTGCTTGTCCAGGGACGCCTCCAGCACGCCAAGCTGGCGGCGGTTGTCCTGCGCCATGTCCTGGAACAGGGTGGCGTCGAGGGCGGCCAGCATGTGACCGTAACCCGCCACCGTCTTGTCGATGCTGCTCAAGTAGCTGGCTGCCGCCAGCAACAGGGTGGCGATCAGCACCAGCCCTCCCAGAAGAAACGACAGCGGAGTCAGTATGTAATAGCGTTCCTTGATCAGCGCCGCCGTCATGCCACCCTCTATAAAATGTCATATTTTATGAATTTTATAGATTAAAAATCTGCAAAAGATATTGATTGAAGTCATTAACATCCACTGCTAATGACAAAAAAGATATCAAGGTGTCTCGCGGCCATATTCACATCCGTCATGTGAATATCCATAAAAAGTAGAAACAGTCATTACTCGTCGTTGACGGTTTATTGCCCGCAAGGTGTTATAGTCGATGACTCGAGAAATCGGAGCCAGATGACCTTTGTCGGCAACGCTGGCGGTGATGATTCATCAACCAAGGAGATGTTATGAGCAGTCCGTTTATCGAACAGATCAAAGCACGTCGTACCATCTATGCCCTGGGCAACCGGGTGACCCACTCCGAGGCCCAGCTGACCGCCCTCATCAAGGATGCCGTCAAGCACAGCCCCTCTTCGTTCAACTCCCAGAGTTCCCGCGCCGTCATCCTGTTCGGCGAGCAGCACCACAAGCTGTGGGACATCGTCAAGGCGGAGCTCAAGAAGATAGTGCCGCCGGAGGCCTATCCCCAGAGTGAAGCCAAGATCAACGGCAGCTTCCGCGCCGGGGCTGGCACCGTGCTCTTCTTCGAAGACACCGCCGTCATCGAGGATCTTCAGCAGAAGTTCGCTCTCTATGCCGACAACTTCCCCATCTGGTCCGAACATGCCACCGGGATCGCCCAGTTCGCGGTCTGGACCACCCTGGCCCAGGAGGGCATCGGCGCCTCCCTGCAACACTACAACCCGCTCATCGACGATGCGGTGCGCAAGGAGTGGGACCTGCCCGCCAGCTGGCTGCTCCGTGCCCAGATGCCTTTTGGCAGCATAGAGCAACCTGCCGGCGACAAGACCTTCATCGACGACGACGTGCGTTTCCGGGTCTTCAAGTAAGCCTTCACGCCCCCTCCACCAGGGGGCGTTTTCATCTCGCACTCGTTCACCCTTGTCACGTGCCAGCCATACTCTGAGCAAACCCTCTCTTGTCAGGAGGTCCCCATGGGGGACATCGCACGCCAACGTACCTCATGCACATTGACGCCCTTGTCCGCTCTGTTGTGTGTCGCCGCCCTGGTACTGCTGTTCTCGCTGATCGGCATCTTCACCCGCCCCCCCAACCTGCTGGCGGCCTTCTGGCCTGCCAATGCGGTCCTGCTCGGCTGCATGGTGCGCTATCCACGCCTGGCCACCCCGGCGGGCTGGGCCGGCGGCATACTGGGCTTTTTTCTCGCCGCCCTCTTCACCGGTGAGCCCCTGTTCAAAACCATCCTGCTGACCTGCGGCAACCTGGCCGGCATCGGCGTCGGGTATCTGCTGATGCATCGGCTCGCGCCTGCCGACAAGCTCCTCAGGCGCCCCACCTCCCTCGTGCTCCTGCTGCGAAACACCCTGGCCGCCTCCCTCGCCGCCGGCGTGGTCGGCGCCATCATCAATCCCATCCTGTCTCTGGGCCCCCCGCTCTACGGGCTGGGCTTCTGGTTTGCCAGCGAGCTGGTGAACTACATGACCATACTGCCGGTGCTCCTGACACTGCCTCCCCATGACAGCGTGCCCCCCTGGCGCACCCTCCTCTACCGCACCGAGTTCTCCTGGACCGGATTGATGCCGCTGCTGAGCCTGGTGGCCTCCCTGCTGCTCACCCTGCTCATCGAGGGGCCGGGATCCATCGCCTTCCCGGTACCGGCACTGCTCTGGTGCGCCGTCACCTACTCCGTCTTCGCCACCAGCCTGCTGACCCTGAGTTACAGCACCCTGATCCTGATCGCCCTCTCAAACGGCCACCTCGTCATCAATCACGATGTCCAGACCCAGTACTGGATGTTCTCCGTCCGGATAGGGGTCATGTTGATCGCTCTCACCCCCCTGACCGCCGCCAGCATCATGGCGGCCCGCAACAGCCTGCTGCGGGAGATGAAACACCTGGCCCACCACGATCACCTGACCGGTGCGCTGAACCGGGCCGGCTTCTGGTCGGCCGCCAACGAACTGCTCCAGCACCTCACGGTGCAGCGCTACCCTGTGGCGATCTGCATGCTGGACATCGATCATTTCAAACGCATCAATGATCGTCACGGTCACGAAGAGGGGGACAACCAGTTGAGCGGCTTCGCGGCCCGGGTGCGCGACCAGCTTCGACCGGGGGACCTCTTCTGTCGCCTGGGGGGAGAGGAATTCGTGGCCATCTTGCCCGGCCTCAGCGAGGAGCAGGCCATGGCGGTGGCCGAGCGGCTGCGAAAAATCGTCGCGCAGCCAGGGGAAGAAAATGGAGCCGAGCCCGCCGTCTGCATCACGGTCAGCATCGGTATCGCCTCCCAGAGAGAGGGCCCCTTCAATCTGGACGAGCTGCTCTCTCGCGCCGATCAGGCGCTCTATCTGGCCAAGCACAATGGCCGCAACCGGGTGGAACGCTACTCGGCCGAGCAGGCTTCCCCCAGCGTCGGGCAATCTTGCGGCACCTGAATGGCGTGGCTCTTGTCGTCATCATCCGGCCTCTGCCGGCTGCGGGGCGAGCAGATGAAGATGGAGCCCGTCCGATGCCACCTCGATCTCGATCCCGCGCCAGTCCCGCAGCCAGCCCTTGAGCCTGTCGTCATACCACCTTGTTCCCCCCATCTGCACCACCTGGCAACCCGCCTGCAGGGCGCTGGCGATGCCCGCTGGCGCATCCTCGAACACCAGGCAATCGGCCGGAGCCAGTCCCAACCGGCTGGCAGCCAGCAAATAAGGCTCGGGATCCGGCTTGCCCCGTACCACATCCCCGGCGCACACCAGGAGACGGGGCAGCGGCAATCCGGCGTGCAGCAGCCGGTGCTCTGCCACCCTCCGGCTTGCGGAGGTCACCAGCGCCCAGCGCGTCGATGGCAGCTGTTCGAGCAGTCGCCGGGCACCGTCCAGGGGCATCGGCGCCGCAGCGTATGCCATCTCCAGATCGTCGAGCAGGGCCACCTCCACCGCCATGTCCAGCTGGGGAGCCAGGGCCCCTATCACCTCCCGTGAGCGCACGCCGTGGCACATGGCGAGCACGGGAGCGGGATCCAGCCCATGGTGCTGACACCAGCGCCGCCACACGACTTCCACGTCGCCGGTGGAGTGGACCAGGGTGCCATCCATGTCCAGCAGCAGGGCCGCGGCCCTCACGCGCACCGCGCTCACAGGGCTCTCCCCGCCAGCGCATCGGCGAAGACCTGCCGCTGGGCAGCGGCCTCGTAACAGGCGAGCGCCTGCTCCGCATTGCTGGCCCACACCGGCAAGGGGGCGACGACGAACCCCTGCTGCAACAGGCTGGTCAGCAGCTCCCCGGTCTCCGGTGCGGCCAGCGGCTGAGCCATCACCAGGCTCCCCTTGATCAAGAACAGATAGCGTTCGCTCGACATGACATGACTCCTTGTGGCTGTACAGCGGGCAAGCAGGCCCGTTTCGAGACCATTAGAACAAGGAGATTAGATAATTTATAATCAATAAATCGCCACATTGGATAACCAAATGGAATGAGATTCGACCTGAGACAATTGCAGGCCTTCGTCATGCTGGCCGAGAGTGCCAACTACCGGGAGGCGGCCAGCCGGCTTTTTGTGACACAACCGGCCCTGACCAAGCAGATCCAGGGGCTGGAGCAGGCCCTCGGCTGCACCCTGTTCAACCGGGGCCGCCACGGGGCCGAGCTGACCGCCATCGGCCTACAGTTGCTGCCCCAGGCCAAGGCTCTGGTGGATCACGGCAAGGGATTCGAGCGGCATGCCCTGGCGTTGGCAAGCGGTGCCGCCGGACGCCTCAACATCGGGTTCGGGCTCTCCAGCTTCGCACTGGCCCCTTCCCTGGTGGCCCGTTTCAAACAGCAGGCCCCCGACGTGCTGGTTCACCTGCGGGACACCACCTCCGCCATCCAGCAGGAGCACTTGCTGGCGGGTCGGCTGCAACTGGGCTTCATGCGACGGCCTGATGCGCCACAACTGAGGGAACACAGGTTGCTGACGGACAGACTGGTGCTGGCCGTCCCCACCCAGGTGGCAGGGCCGGACTTCGACCTGGAGCGGGCGCTGATCCGCGATCCCTTGCTGCAGATGGTGGGCCATCGCTGCCCGGGTCTCAGCCAGCAGATCGCCCGCTTTCTCGGCGCCAACCGGCTGACCGGTCTCATTCAGGAGGCGGAAGACATCCAGACCCTGGTGGCCCTGGTGGCCGCCGGTATCGGCAACGCCATCCTGCCGCGCAGCGTGGGGTTCATCGCGGGCAAGGAGGTGACCCTCTACCCTCTCTCCGGCCCCTGGTCGGAATGGGAAATCAGCCTGGTGTGGAACCCGGAATTTGCCGATCCCATCCGGGATCGCTTCCTCGCCATGGTGAGAGAAACGCACCCCGAGCCCGCATGAGATGCATGAGATGCCTGCAGGAGAGGATGGCCGGGCTCAGTCCCGCTCCGCCAGCTCCGCGACCTTGATGATCTCGGCAATGCGACCGAGCATGCGCAGGGAAGCCTGGTGTTCTGCGGCATCCGCCGCCGCGCAGGCATCTTCCAGGATGGTGATGGTATAGTCCCGATCGTGACCATCTCGCACCGCCCCCTGAATGGCCCAGCTGGTGCTCACGCCGCACACATAGAGATGCTCGATGCGATTGGCCCGTAGCGCAGGCTCCAGCGCCGTGCCGTAGAAGGGGCTGACCCTGGGTTTGGTCAGCACCAGATCCCCGGGTTGCACATCGAGCTCCGGGTGAAAGTCGGTGCCGCTGTCCGCCAGGGAGAGGGCCCCGAACTGCCGGGCACGGCCAAACATGGGGGAGCCCTTGGGTTGCAGCAGATAGCCCTCGTCAAACCCCACCTTGATGAGCACCACCAGCCAGCCGTGAGCGCGGGCATGAGCCAGCGCTTGGTTGGCGTGCGCAATGGCGTCCTGCTCGATCACCTGGGCCGCCGAGGCGGCGATGCGCCCGTCCGGGTGGGCGATGTCGTTGATGAAATCGATCACCAGCAATGCCTTGTTCATGGTGTACTCCCCCCTTGCCTGAGGCCGTTTTGCCCCTGCGCCGCCTGGATCACTCCTCGCGGCCATATAAAAAACCGGCTGTCACCATCACACGGATTGATATGCCACCCGATTGGCACCTGGCAGTGCCACGCACTGCCTCATACCAGCCCAAGCGCATAGCGTAGCGCCATCTCCTTGAGGGGGCCCGCCTTGTCCGCCAGATTCAGCGCCAGGTTGCGGGCAAGCCTGAGGGGGCCTATCTCGTTGCTGAAGACCCCGTAGAAGAGATCCATCCCCGACTGCATCAGCAGGTTGTCAGGGCGGCGTCGCCCCTCGTAACGCCCGGCCAGCGCCAGCTCGTGCCACTGCGCCCCCGCCTTGCCGAGCAACCCGGCCCAGCAGGCCACGTCCTTGAAACCGAGGTTCACCCCCTGCCCCGCCAGCGGATTGATGGTGTGGGCCGCATCCCCGAGCAGCACCACTCGCCCGGCGTGATAGTCGTTGGCGTGGCGGCGCACCAGGGGGAAGCTCCCCTTGGCCGTCACGGTGAAACCGCCAAGGCGGCTCGGGAAGTGGCGGCGCACCTCGACGGCCAGGGCCTCGTTGCTCATGGCGGCCAGCGCCCGGATGCGGGCCGGGCTGTCATACCAGACCAGGGAGCCATGGCGGCCCGGCAGCGGCAGGAAGGCGCGCGGGCCGCTCGGGGTGAACTGCTGCCAGGTGATGTCTTCCTGGGCAAAATCGGTGTCGATGTTGATCAGCATGCAGTGCTGGCGGTACTCGAAACGCGACACCCCGATGCCGGCCAATCGCCGGGTGTGGGATTCGGCACCATCACAGGCCAGCACCCAGCGCGCCTGCAGCTCGGTGCCGTCATCCAGAGTCAGCACGGCGTCATCCGCACTCTGGCGCAGGCTCGTCACCGCCGCCGGGGTATGGGTCTGGATGGTCGGGTAATCCTCCATCCTTTTCAGCAGCGCGAGCTGGATCAGCCGGTTCTCGATGATGTAGCCGAGCTGGGGCAGCCCGAGATCCACCGCGTCGAAGCGGGTAGCGAAGCCGTCCAGCTCCCAGGTCTCCAGCCGGCGATAGGGGCACAGCCGCATCTGCTGCAGATATTGCCAGGCACCGGCCCGGGTCAGCAGCGCCACCGAGGCCTGACTGATGGCGGAAACCCGCAGATCCAGCGACTGCTCGGGGGCATAGGGCTCGGGCAACCGGGTCTCGATGACCCGTACCGAGAGCCCCTCTGCCGCCAGCAGGCAGGCGGTGGCGGCGCCCACCATGCCGGCGCCGACGATGGCGATATCACACTGTTCCATAACTTGATTCCTGCAAGGAGTCCCCGCGATAAGGGGCAAGGGCCGAACCGAATGGGGCATGATAACGCAAGGAGGCGGCAGAAACAGTGAGGGGGATGCGCAATTGCCGACGACAAGCCGGCCCTGATGGCGACGGGCGGGCCCAGACTGGTCAGCACCGGGATTGCGGAGTAAAATGGCCGGTCCTTTGACCCTGCCGATTTCAAAACCAGTCACGAGAAGCAATGAGCAAGAAACTTCATATCAAGACCTGGGGCTGCCAGATGAACGAGTACGACTCGTCCAAGATGGCGGACCTGCTGGATGCCAGCAATGGCTACACGCTTACCGAGGAGCCGGAAGAGGCAGATGTGCTGCTGCTCAACACCTGTTCCATCCGCGAGAAGGCCCAGGAGAAGGTGTTCCACCAGCTCGGTCGCTGGAAGAAGCTCAAGGCGAAAAAACCGGGGCTGGTGATCGGGGTGGGCGGCTGCGTCGCCTCCCAGGAAGGGGAGAACCTGCGCAGCCGGGCGCCCTATGTGGACATCGTCTTCGGACCCCAGACCCTGCACCGCCTGCCGACCATGATCAAGCAGGTGCAGGAGGGGCGCGGTGCCCAGGTGGACATCGCCTTCCCCGAGATCGAGAAGTTCGACAACCTGCCCGAACCCCGTGCCGAGGGGGCGACCGCCTTCGTTTCCATCATGGAAGGCTGCTCCAAGTACTGCTCCTTCTGCGTGGTGCCCTACACCCGTGGCGAGGAGGTGAGCCGGCCGCTGGATGACGTGCTCTATGAAATCGCCCAGCTCGCCCAGCAAGGGGTGCGCGAAGTGAACCTGCTCGGCCAGAACGTCAACGCCTACCGGGGGCCGACCTTCGACGGGGAGGTCTGCACCTTCGCCGAACTGCTGCGCCTGGTGGCTGCCATCGACGGCATCGACCGCATTCGCTACACCACCAGCCACCCGGTCGAGTTCACCGACGACATCATCGAGGTCTATCGTGATACCCCCGAGGTGGTCAGCTTCCTGCACTTGCCCATCCAGAGCGGCTCGGATCGCATCCTGACCATGATGAAGCGCCCGCACACCGTGCTGGAGTACAAGTCCAAGATCCGCCGCCTGCGCGCCGTGCGTCCCGACATCACCATGAGCTCCGACTTCATCGTCGGCTTCCCGAACGAGACGGACGAAGACTTCGAGGCCACCATGAAACTCATCGAGGAGATCAACTTCGACATGAGCTTCAGCTTCATCTACAGCCCGCGCCCCGGCACCCCGGCCGCGGACCTGCCCGATGACGTCGACATGGAAGTGAAGAAGGCCCGCCTGACTCGACTGCAAAACCGCATCAATCACCAGTCCATGCTCATCGGCCGCGCCATGCTGGGCTCGGTGCAGCGCATCCTGGTGGAGGGACCCTCCAAGATGGATCCCATGCAGCTCAGTGGCCGCACCGAAAACAACCGGGTGGTCAACTTCGAGGGGCCGCACCGCCTCATCGGCGGCTTCGCCGACGTGGAGATCACCGACGTACGCCCCTACTCCCTGCGCGGCCGCTTCATCCGCGGCGAGGACGAAATGAACCTGCGCATCGCCACGGCCCCGAGCGAGATCCTCGCCCGTCGTCCTGACAACGTGCCCGATGATCTGGGCGTTGCGGCCTTCAGACCCCATTGATGACTCTCTCCCCCGCCCCCTGGCGGGGGAACAACCGATAAGAGGACACCTTGAGCCGACACATCTCCACCCTGAATCTGCATCTGGAACCCGCCGACAACCAGCGCCTCGCCAGCCTGTGCGGACCCTTTGACGACAACCTCAAGCAGCTGGAGCGCCGTCTCGGCATCGAGATAAGCTACCGGGACAACCACTTCCAAGTGATCGGCAAGCAGGCCCAGGTGGAGGCGGCTGCCGTCATCCTCAAGCACCTCTATGTGGAAACCCAACCCCTCAAGGGGAGCAAGGTGAGCGACATCACCCCCGAGATGGTGCACCTGGCGGTGCAGGAGTCCCGCGTGCTGGAGCAGGACGACGACCCCGCCCCTTCCCTGCCGTATGGCAAGGAGGTCACGGTCAAGACCAAGCGCGGTCTCATCAAGCCCCGCAGCCCGAACCAGGCCCAGTACATCGCCAATATCGTGCGCCACGACATCAGCTTCGGCATCGGGCCCGCCGGAACCGGCAAGACCTATCTCGCCGTGGCCGCCGCCGTGGATGCCCTGGAGCGCCAGGAGATCCGCCGCATCCTGCTGACCCGCCCGGCGGTGGAAGCCGGTGAGAAGCTCGGCTTCCTGCCCGGCGATCTCTCCCAGAAGGTGGACCCCTACCTGCGCCCCCTCTACGACGCCCTGTTCGAGATGCTGGGCTTCGAGCGGGTGGAGAAGCTGATGGAGCGCAATGTCATCGAGGTGGCGCCGCTTGCCTACATGCGAGGCAGAACCTTGAATGACGCCTTTATCATCCTGGACGAGGCCCAGAACACCACCACGGAACAGATGAAGATGTTCCTGACCCGCATCGGCTTCAACTCCAAGGCGGTGGTGACCGGCGACATCACCCAGGTGGACTTGCCTCGCAGCACCAAATCCGGTCTGCGCCACGCCCTGGAGGTGTTGCAGGGGGTCGATGGTCTCTCCTTCAACTTCTTCGAGTCCAAGGACGTGGTGCGCCATCCCGTGGTGGCCCGCATCGTGCAGGCCTACGAGGCATTCGATGCCCAGCAGGCGGCCGAGAAGAGCGCAGCCACTCCCCGCAACGAGAACACCAGCAAAGAGAGTGCCCAATGAGCGTGACCCTGGATCTGCAACTGGCCTGCGCCAGCCCGGACGGCCTGCCGACCGAGGCCCAGCTGCAAGGCTGGCTCGACGGCACCATTCTGGGCTTCCAGCCCGAGGCCGAGGTGACGGTGCGCCTGGTGGACGAGGCGGAGAGCCGCGAGCTCAACCACACCTATCGCGGCAAGGACAAGCCCACCAACGTGCTCTCCTTCCCCTTCGAGGCGCCACCGGGTCTCGAGCTGCCCCTGCTCGGGGATCTGGTGATCTGCCGCCAGGTGGTCGAGGCCGAAGCCGTCGAACAGGGCAAGCCCCTGATGGCCCACTGGGCTCACATGGTTGTGCATGGCAGTCTGCATCTGCTAGGTTATGACCATATCGAGGACGAGGAAGCCGAGGAGATGGAGCAGCTCGAGCGCGACATCATGCAGGAACTGGGCTTCGCCGATCCTTATCTGAACGACGAAGAGTAACGAACCGGATGGTCATCGTCTTGAAACAGCCGATGCCCATCCTCATATAGCCACAACGATTTCAAGTGTGTTCATACGAGTAACCAAGAGAGAAAATGACCGACGATCACCCTAGTACCGGCTCGCCGAAGAAAACCTGGCTCGACAAACTCAGCCAACTCTTCCAGGGCGAGCCAAAAGACCGCAACGATCTGGTAGAGGTCATCGCCGATGCCGAAGAGCGGGACCTCATCGATCAGGACACCAAGGACATGATCGAGGGCGTGCTCGAAATTGCCGAGCTGCGCGTGCGTGACATCATGATCCCCCGCTCCCAGATGGTGACCATCGAGAAGTCCCAGCCGGTGGACGAGTTCCTGCCGGTCATCATCGAATCCGGCCACTCCCGCTTCCCGGTGATCAACGAAGACAAGGATCACGTGGAGGGCATCTTGCTCGCCAAGGATCTGCTGCCGTTCGGGTTTGGCGGCCAGCATGCCAGCGAGCCGCTCCAGCTGGAGAAGATCCTGCGTCCCACGGTGATCGTGCCGGAGAGCAAGCGGGTCGATCGCCTGCTCAAGGAGTTCCGGGAAGAACGCTACCACATGGCCATCGTGGTGGACGAATTTGGCGGTGTCTCTGGTCTCGTGACCATCGAGGACATTCTGGAGCTCATCGTCGGCGAGATTGACGACGAGTTCGACGACATCGAGGACGAGCCGGAAGAGATCCGCCGCATCAGCAAGCGGGTCTTCTCGGTGAGCGCGCTGACCGAGATCGAGGACTTCAACGACTTCTTCGGCACCCAGTTCAGCGATGAAGAGGTGGACACCGTCGGCGGTCTGGTGATGCACGCCTTCAGCCACCTGCCCAAGAAGGGTGAAGAGATCGAACTCGACGGCTACCTGTTCAAGGTGATGCACGCCGATCGCCGTCGCCTGCAACAGTTGCAGGTGAAGATCCCCGAGCATCATGCGGCGGCGCAGCCGGAGTCCTGATCCCGCCCAGCACCACGCACATCCCGCGCCCCTCTCGTCAGGGGCGCTTTTTTTGCCTCCCTCCCGCCGCGCTACCGCCACTTGGCCCACGCCGACCGCGAGGCTCGCCGTTGACCCGGTTTGCGGTTAAGATGTCGGCCATTGTGTTTCCATTCAGTCCAATTCGAGCCCCGATCCCCCGTGAAATCGAAACTCCTGACCAGCCTGTTTGCCATTGCCAGCGGCGCCATCGCCGTGCTGGCCTTCTCCCCTTTCGGCTACTGGCCCCTGGTGATCCCCTCCCTGCTCGGCCTTTACGCCCTGCTGGACAAGGCCACCCCCAAACAGGCAGCCTGGCGCGGCTTCGGCTACGCCATGGGTCTGTTCCTGCCCGGGCAGTGGTGGATCCACGTCAGCATGACGGAGTTTGGCGGCATTCCGCTGCCGGCCGCCTTCGTGCTGCTGGCCGGGCTCTGCGCCTATCTCTCCCTCTACCCGACCCTGGCCTGCTGGCTCTTCGCCCGCTTCTTTGCCGGCCGCCACTGGAGCCGCTGGCTGCTCGCCTTCCCGGCGCTCTGGCTGATGGCCGACTGGCTGCGGGGCTGGGTGATGACAGGCTACCCCTGGCTCTGGTTCGGCTACACCCAGATAGACGGCCCCCTCAAGGGCTTCGCTCCCCTTCTCGGGGTGCAAGGCATCACCCTCGCCCTGCTGCTCACCGCCTCCGCCCTCTGGCTGGTATGGCAGCACCGCAAGCCGGCCTGGCTGCTGCTCCCCGTCGCCCTGGTGGGCGCCGCCCAGGGGCTGATGCAGCTGAGCTGGGTGACCCGGGGTGAGCCGGTCAAGGTCGCGCTGGTGCAGGGCAACATCGAGCAGTCCCTCAAGTGGGATCCGGAGGCCCTGGTGCCGACCGTGCGCAAGTATCAGGATCTCAGCCGCGAGAACCAGGATGCCGACATCATCGTCTGGCCGGAGTCCGCCATCCCGGCCATCGAGAAGGAGATGGGTACCTATCTGGAGAGCCTGGACAAGGCGATGAAGGTGAACGACACCGGCCTGCTGGCGGGGATCATCCATTACGATCTGAAACAGCAGCGCTTCTTCAATACCGTGCTCGGCATGGGGGTGCAGGATGCTGAGGGCAAGGAGTCCTACTACTACGAGCACAAGAACCGCTACTACAAGTACCACCTGCTGCCCATCGGCGAGTTCGTGCCCTTTGAAGATCTGCTGCGTCCCATCGCCCCCTTCTTCAACCTGCCCATGTCCTCCTTCAGCCGGGGTGACGAGGTGCAGCCGAACCTGATCGCCAAGGGGCTCAAGTTTGCCGCCGCCATCTGTTACGAGATCATCTTCCCGGACGAGGTGCGCCGCAACGTGCAGCCGGATACCGACTTCCTGCTGACCGTCTCCAACGACGCCTGGTTCGGCACCAGCATCGGCCCCTGGCAGCACATGGAGATCGCCCGCATGCGCGCCCTGGAGCTGGCCCGCCCGCTGCTGCGCGACACCAACACCGGCATCACCATCGTCACCGAGATAGACGGCAGCATCATCGCCCAGATCCCGCAGTTCGAGGCTGGAGTATTGCGTGCCGAGGTACGCCCCGCCCACGGCCAGACCCCCTATCTGCGTTTTGGCAGCTGGCCCATGTATGGCCTGGCCGCCGCCCTGCTGGGGCTGGCCCTGTGGCTGCGCCCCCGCGCCCACCCCTGGGCGCGCAAGGGCTAAGACCACACAACCCCGATAAACAAAAGAGGCGCCCTTGGGCGCCTCTTTTTATGGTTTGGCTTATGGCTTGGCACAGTCTGGCGGCTCAAGGAGACAGCGGCTCACGGTGATACTCATCGGCCCCGCACTCCGGGCAGGTGCCAAGCTGCTCTGGATGCAGCACGGTATGGCGCCACTCGCAGTGATCGCACACCAGCACCCCGAGTCCCACCCAGTCCCCCGCACGGTAGACCCCCTTGTGCTCCAGCTCGTCCGCCAACTCCTGCCACTCCACCTGGGTACGGTCGGTCACGTCCGCCAGCCAGGACCAGGCGGTGTCCTTGAGTGCCAGCATGAAGGCGGACTCCTCCACCTGCTCATCCTTGCGCCCTTCGTCATAGTTGCCCAGATCCCGCTTCACATACTCGGCGATCAGCGCCAGCTCGTCCTGGGTCAGATCCCCGGCCGCCTCCAGATAGGCCTGCACCTTGGCGATCATCCGGTTGAGGCGCTCTCCCTGAAACGCTTCCGTCTCTTCCCACTGCTTCTTGAGCTGGGCGATAAAGGCTTCATACCCTTGTCGACGTTTGTCCATGGCCATCACTCCTCTGCTGAATCCCGATCGAGCCAGACCCTGACCTCGGGCTCGGCGGATACGGGCGGCGGTTGCCATTCTCACTTCGTTGCGACTCTCGCGGCTCTTGCGGCTCTGCAAATCCTCGCGGGTACCGGACCTGGCCCGAGACCGGGCGGATGCTGGCGGTTGTTGCCGCCGCAGGATATGGGTATTCTATCGGGATTTCCCAGCCGTTTTATCTATTCATTTCACAGATCCGGATGTCACCAATGCAAGAGCAATACGTTCCCCAATCCATAGAACCAGCAGTGCAGAAGCACTGGGATGCCAAGAAAACCTTCAAGGCGGTGGAGAAAGTAGACAAGGAAAAGTTCTACTGCCTCTCCATGTTCCCCTATCCGTCTGGTCGTCTACACATGGGGCACGTTCGCAACTACACCATAGGTGATGTGATCTCCCGTTATCAACGGCTCAATGGCAAGAACGTGCTGCAACCCATCGGTTGGGACGCCTTCGGCCTGCCGGCAGAAAACGCAGCCATCAAGAACAACACGGCGCCGGCCCCCTGGACCTACGAAAACATCGAATACATGAAGAACCAGCTGAAGATGCTGGGTCTGGGTTATGACTGGGATCGGGAGCTGGCCACCTGCAAGCCGGACTACTACCGCTGGGAGCAGTGGTTCTTCACCAAGCTCTACGAGAAGGGCCTGGTCTACAAGAAGACCTCCTCCGTCAACTGGTGCCCGAACGACATGACGGTGCTCGCCAACGAGCAGGTAGTGGACAACTGCTGCTGGCGCTGTGACACCCCGGTGGAGCAGAAAGAGATCCCCCAGTGGTTCATCAAGATCACCGACTACGCCGAAGAGCTGCTGAACGATATCGACAATCTGGAAGGCTGGCCTGAGATGGTCAAGACCATGCAGCGCAACTGGATTGGCCGCTCCGAAGGGGTCAACATCAGCTTCAATATCGACGGTCAGGCCGAGCACCTCGAGGTCTACACCACCCGTCCGGACACCTTCATGGGTGTGACCTATGTGGGCATCGCCGCCGGTCACCCGCTGGCGCTGCAAGCAGCCCAGAACAATCCGGAGCTGGCCGCCTTCATCGAAGAGTGCAAGAACACCAAGGTGGCCGAAGCTGAACTGGCCACCATGGAGAAGAAGGGCATGGCCACCGGCCTCTACGCCATTCACCCGCTGGATGGCCGCAAGGTGCCGGTCTGGGTCGCCAACTTCGTGCTGATGAACTACGGCACCGGCGCCGTGATGGCAGTACCGGGTCACGACCTGCGTGACCACGAATTCGCCACCAAGTACGGCCTCGAGATCAAGGCGGTCATCAAGCCGGTTGATGGCGACGTCGACGTGAGCGAAGCGGCTTATACCGAGAAGGGTGTGCTGTTCAACTCCGGCGAATTCGACGGTCTCGACTTCCAGGGTGCCTTCGATGCCATCGCCAACAAGCTGGAAGGGCTCGGCAAGGGCAAGCGCACCGTCAACTACCGTCTGCGCGACTGGGGGGTTTCCCGTCAGCGCTACTGGGGCGCTCCCATCCCCATGCTGACCCTGGCTGACGGTACCGTGGTGCCGACTCCGGAAGACCAGCTGCCGGTCCTGCTGCCGGAAGACGTGGTGATGGATGGCATCCAGAGCCCCATCAAGGCCGACCCCGAGTGGGCCAAGACCACCTACAACGGCCAGGAAGCATTCCGCGAGACCGATACCTTCGACACCTTCATGGAGTCCTCCTGGTACTACGCCCGCTACTGCTCCCCGGACTACGACAAGGGCATGCTGGATCCGGCGGCTGCCAACCACTGGCTGCCGGTGGATCAATACATCGGCGGCATCGAGCACGCCTGTATGCACCTGCTCTATGCCCGCTTCTTCCACAAGCTGCTGCGCGATGCGGGCCTGGTGAACAGCGACGAGCCGTTCAAGCGTCTGCTCTGCCAGGGCATGGTGCTGGCCGACGCCTTCTACTACAAGGATGAGAAGGGCGGCAACGTCTGGGTCAGCCCCCTCGACGTCAAGGTGGAGCGTGATGACAAGGGCCGCATCACCAAGGCGGTCGACCTTGAGGGTCGTGAAGTGATCCACTCCGGCATGACCAAGATGTCCAAGTCCAAGAACAACGGCATCGACCCGCAGCTGATGGTGGAGCGTTACGGCGCCGATACCGTCCGTCTGTTCATGATGTTCGCCTCCCCGGCCGAGATGACCCTGGAATGGTCCGACTCCGGCGTGGAAGGTGCCCAGCGCTTCCTGCGTCGCCTGTGGCGCATCACCTTCGAGCACGTATCCGGTGGCGCCGTTGCCGCACTGGACGTCGCCGCCCTCACCAGCGACCAGAAAGCCGTGCGCCGCGAGCTGCACAAGACCATCGCCAAGGTGAGCGACGACGTGGGTCGCCGTCAGACCTTCAACACCGCCATCGCCGCCATCATGGAGCTGATGAACAACCTGGCCAAACTGGGCAGTGACGCTCAGGATCGCGCCCTGATGCAGGAAGCGCTGGAAGCGGTCGTGGTCATGCTCTACCCCATCACCCCGCACATCGGCTTCGAGCTGTGGAAAATGCTGGGCAAGGAAGGGGACATCGATGTCGCGGCCTGGCCGGTGGCTGACGAAGCAGCCATGGTCGAGACCGAGAAGCTGGTGGTGGTGCAGATCAACGGCAAGATGCGCGGCAAGCTGACCGTGCCGGCCGAGATAAGCCAGGCCGACGTCGAGAAGCTGGCCATGGCCGATGCGTCCGTACAGAAGTTCACCGACGGTCTGACCGTGCGCAAAGTCGTGTACGTGCCGGGCAAACTGCTCAACATCGTGGCCAACTGATGACGCCTCCCCTGGCGGCGGCCGACGGTCTGGGCCAGGGGCTGACGACACACGGATGATGACGGCGGGCCCTGCGCCCGCCGCTCTTCCCTTCATGCAAAGAGGATTTTTTATGGGCACCATCTTCACGCGCTGGATGGCCATCGTGCTGGCAGGACTGCTGCTGCAGGCCTGCGGTTTTCAGATGCGGGGCACCGCCATTCCCCCCGAGCTGATGACCATGAAAGTGGTCGGTGACAACAAGAGCGACTTCTACCGGCTGGTCACCACCCGTCTCAAGGCCGCTGGCGTCGAACTCGCCGACAAGGAGGGCATCCCGGTGCTGACCCTGGCCGGGGTACGTAGCCGCAGCCAGGTCGCCTCCGTCGACTCCATCGGCCAGGACCGCGAATACCTGCTCAGTTACAGCACCCAGTTCACCGTGGTCATGCCGGGCAAACCGACCCAGGTCTTCCCCATCACCTTCAACCGCAGCTTCCTGAACAAGCCGGATGCGGCACTCGCCTCCTCCCGCGAGCAGGAGCAGCTGGGCAAGGAGATGCAGGAGCAGGCCGCCAACCTGGTTATTCGCCAGCTCAGTCAGGTCAAGTTCTGATGCGCGTATCTTGATGAGAGGGTGTTGATGAGAGTCTATCCCGAGCAGTTTGCGGATCATCTCAAGGCAGGGCTCAAGCCCTGCTATCTCATTTTTGGGGACGAGCCCCTGCTCAAACTGGAAGCTGTCGACGCCGTGCGTCAGGTGGCACGCAAACAGGGCTTCGATGAGCGCCACAGCTTCGTGGTGGAACAGGGGCTGGACTGGAACCAGGTCTACGATGCCTGCCAGGCCATGAGCCTGTTCTCGGCCCGCCAGATCATCGAGCTGGAGCTGCCCGCCAAGATCGACAAGGATCTCGCCGCCCGCATCAGCGACATTGGCAAGCAGCTCCACCCCGACCTGCTGCTGGTGCTCTCGGGCCCCCGCCTCAACCAGACCCAGATGAAGGCGGCCTGGTTCGACAAGCTGAGCCAGAGCGGCACCTATGTGCCGGTCAACCACCCCGAGCCCCGCTTCTTCCCGCGCTGGATGAGCGCCCGTTTTCAGCGCTTCGGCCTCAAGGCACTGCCGGATGCGGTCAACTTCATGTGCCACGCCTACGAGGGCAACCTGCTGGCCGCGAGCCAGGAGATCGAGAAGCTGACCCTGCTCTCCCCGCCCCAGCCCATCAGCGTCGCCTATCTGCAGGAGACCATCATCCGCCACGCCCACTTCACTCCCTTTCAGCTCGTCGATACCCTGCTGGAAGGAAAGGTGAACCGGGCCCAGCGCATCCTGCTGGCCCTGCGCGCCGAGGGCACCGAACCCGGCATGCTGGCCTGGACCCTGTGCCGCGAACTGGAGCAGCTCACCGAACTGGCGCTGGCCGCCCGCGCCGGACAGCCCCTGGTGGAGCATTTCAGCCGCCTGCGCATCTGGCAGAGTCGCCAGCAACTCATCCAGCAGGCGCTGACCCGGCTTCCCTTCCCCAAGATCCGGCAACTCTGGCAACTGATGGCCCAGCTGGACCATGCCCAGCGCCATTTCGACACCGAGCAGGCCTGGCTGATGCTGCAAACCATCGCCCTCGGCTTTCGTGACGGTACCCCGCTCCCCCTGCTGGAGACGGAATCATGCTGACAGCGCCCATCGGGATCCTCGGCGGCACCTTCGATCCCATTCACATCGGCCACCTGAGGCCCGCCATCGAGGCACGGGACGCCCTGGGTCTGGCCGAGGTGCGCCTGCTCCCGAACCATATCCCGCCCCACCGGGCCAATCCGCTCTGCTCCAGCGAGCAGCGACTCGCCATGGTCGCGCTGGCTGCGGCGGACAACCTGGGATTCGTGGTGGATGAGCGGGAGCTCAGGCGCGACACTCCCTCCTGGACCATCGACACCCTTGTCGAGTTGAGGAGCGAGCTGCCGGACACCCCGCTCTGCTTTTTGATGGGGATGGATTCCCTGCTCGGCCTGCCGGGCTGGCACCGCTGGCAGGAGTTGCTCGATTACGCCCATCTGGTGGTGAGCTGCCGCCCAGGCTGGCAACCGGATTATCCCGTCCAGGTGGCCGAGCTGCTGGCCCGCCACCAGACCCGGGATATTCAGGATCTCCATCGCCAGCGCCACGGTCATGTCTGGCTTTGTGACAACCTGCCCGTCGAGCTGTCGGCCACACGCCTGCGTGCCCTGCTCGCGGCAGGCCAGGATCCCAAATACCTGCTGCCCAACCCGGTCGCCGACTATATCCGGCGCCACGGGCTCTACCGCTCATCGGCAACGCAGTAAACGGCGCCACGCAGGCGGATCAGCCGACATGTCCGGGCGCACCGGGCCCGGCCCTGACTATTGCCAGGCCGGGTTGCACACTATAGTGATCGTCAAGGGGCCCCTCCCCCACGGGACGCCTCCCCGGGCGATGCTCCCTTTGCCAGGCTGGGAAACGGGAGTGACCATGATATAATCCGCCGCCCTCTGGCGCCGGAAGATAGGAGAAGACATTGCAAGGCCAAGAATTGCTCGCCTTTATCGTCGACAAGATCGATGACATGAAAGGCCGCGACATCATCACCCTCGATGTGCGCGGCAAATCCAGCATCACGGACACCATGATCATCTGCTCCGGCAACTCCAATCGTCACGTCAGTGCCATCGCCCACAACCTCGCCAGCGAGGCCCGTCATGCGGGGCTCGACCTGCTGAGCGTGGAAGGGGAACTCACCGGCGAGTGGGTGCTGGTGGACATGGGGTCGGTCATCGTCCACGTGATGCAGGATGAGTACCGCGACTTCTACCAGCTGGAAAAACTCTGGAGCGGCGCCGCCCAGGTCAATTCGCAATAAAGGGCGACAGCGTAACCAAAGATGAAGATCCAGTTGATTGCCGTGGGCACCAAGATGCCTGCCTGGGTAGAGCATGGCTTCGAAGAGTACCGTCGCCGCTTCCCCAAAGACATGCCGTTCGAGCTGGTCGAGATCGGCGCAGGCAAGCGCGGCAAGAATGCCGACATTCCCCGCATCCTGCAAAAGGAAGGAGAAGCCATGCTGGCCGCCGCCGGCCGCTCCCGTATCGTGACCCTGGACATTCCGGGCAAGCCCTGGACCACGGAGCAGCTCGCCGTGCAACTGGAAGCCTGGAAGCTGGATGGCCGGGATGTGGCGCTGCTGGTGGGTGGCCCGGAGGGGCTCTCCCCCGAGTGCAAGGCTGCCGCGGAGCAGAGCTGGTCGCTCTCGCCCCTGACCCTGCCCCATCCCCTGGTGCGGGTACTGGTGGCCGAGAGCCTCTACCGCGCCTGGAGCATCACCACCAATCACCCTTATCACAGAGAGTGACCCATGCCGACCCTGAGCATGCATTTCTCCTCTCTCACCCGCACGTCAGCCACAAGGTAACGGCATGCTGAAGAATCGCATTGAAATGCGCGATCACAGTGCCGAGGGACGTCTGTTCTTCCGGCGCACCCTGGTCGCCTACATCGGCATGGTCACCCTCATGCTGGTGCTGCTGGCTAACCTCTACTACCTGCAAGTAGAGTCTTACGAAACCTATCAGACCCGATCCAACGACAACCGCATCCGTGTGGTACCGGTGGCGCCGCCCCGTGGCCTCATCTACGACGCCAACGGTGTCCTGCTGGCGGAAAACCGCCCTGTCTACAGCCTGGAGATCGTGCCCGAAGAGACCGAGAACCTGGAGAAGACCGCGGACGACCTCATCACCCTGCTGGCCCTGCCGGAGGGGACCAAGGAGAAGTTCCTGGCCGAGGTCAAGCGTCAGCGCCGCTTCAAGCCCGTGCCCCTGTTCGAGAAGCTGACCGAATACCAGGTCGCCCTCTTCTCGGTCAACCAGCACAACTACCCGGGGGCCAGCATCGAGGCCTACCTCAAGCGCTACTACCCGTTCGGCGACACCCTGACCCATGCCCTGGGCTACGTGGCCAAGATCAACACCCGTGACGTGGAGCGCCTCGAGAAGGAGGAGAAGCTCGCCAACTATGCCGCCACCAAGGACATCGGCAAACAGGGGGTGGAGAAGTACTACGAGGATCAGCTGCACGGCGTGGCAGGTTATCAGGAGGTCGAGGTGAACAACCGCGGCCGGGTGGTGCGCACCCTGAAATTCCAGCCCCCCGAGCCCGGCAAGGACATCTACCTCAACATCGACATCCGCCTGCAGTTGAAGGCCCAGGAGCTGCTGGCCGGCCGCCGGGGCGCCATCGTGATGATGGAACCCAACACCGGCGCCATCCTGGCCATGGAGTCGAGCCCGAGCTACGACCCCAACCTGTTCGTGACCGGCATCTCCAGCGCCAACTACTCGGCGCTGCTCAACGATCCCGCCCGGCCGCTGGTGAACCGCACCACCCAGGGCATCTATGCCCCCGCCTCCACCGTCAAGCCCATGATGGCGGTGATGGGGCTCAACGAGGGGGCGATCACCCCCAATTACCGCTACTTCGGCGGGCCCAGCTTCTCCATCCCGGGCACCACCAAGAAGTTCCGGGACTGGCGCCGCTGGGGCCACGGCTGGCTCGACGTCTATCGCGCCATCGAAGTGTCTGCGGACACTTATTTCTACGATCTCGCCTACCGGGTCGGCATCGACAAGATCAACAGCTACATGACCAAGTTCGGCTTCGGCCAGTACAGCGGCGTGGACCTCTATGAAGAGACCCGGGGCGTCATGCCCTCCCGGGACTGGAAGATGGCCCGCTGGCGTCAACCCTGGTATCAGGGGGACACCATCTCCATCGGCATCGGCCAGGGCTACTGGAGCGCCACCCCGATCCAGCTCGCCAAGGCCATCAGCATCCTGACCCAGAACGGTCACGACGTGACGCCGCACCTGCTCAAGAGCACCGCCTCCTCCGATGGCGTGGTCAACGCCCCCATCAACCCGAACGTGGCCATCGCCGCCAAGAGCGATACCTACTGGCAGGTGGCCAAGGACGGCATGTGGCGCGTCATCAACGGCCACGAAGGGACGGGGCGCCGCGCCTTCGCCAATACCCCCTACAAGGCGGCGGGCAAGTCCGGCACCGCCCAGGTGGTGGGCCTGAAAGAGAACCAGGTCTACAACGCGGCCACCACCAAGGTGGAGCACCGCGACAACGCCCTATTCGTCGCCTTCGCCCCCTTCGAGGCACCCAAGGCGGTCGTCGCCCTGGTGCTGGAGAACGCCGGGGGCGGCAGCGCCATGGCGGCACCGGTCGCCCGCCACATGCTGGATGCCTATCTGCTCCCGCCGGAACCCCAGTTGCCACCGGCACCGGAAAGCCGTCCCAACCGAGTGAGGTCGTTTCCCAATGAGTAATTCTGCCCGCCAGCAGAGCATCTGGTACAAGCTGCACATCGACCTGCCGCTGCTGCTCGGCCTGCTGACCCTGATGGCCCTCTCCATGGTGGTGCTCTACTCCGCCTCGGGCCAGGATCTCGACTCCATCGTGCGCCAGCTGGTGCGCGGCGCCCTGGCCTTCGGTCTGATGATCGGCATAGCCCAGCTGCCGCCCTCCCTCTATGCCCGCTGGTCGGTGCCCCTGTTTGCGGTGGTGGTGCTGCTACTCATCGCGGTGGACGTGTTCGGCCATATCGGCAAGGGGGCCCAGCGCTGGCTCGATCTCGGCTTCATGAAGTTCCAGCCCTCCGAGGTGATGAAACTCTCCATGCCCATCATGGTGGCCGCCTGGCTCAGCCGGCACTCCCTGCCGCCAAAGTTCAGCCATGTGATGATCGCCCTGGTGATGGTGCTGCTGCCCACCCTGCTGATCGCGGCCCAACCCGATCTCGGCACCTCCATCCTGGTGGCCGCTTCCGGCTTCTTCGTCATCTTCCTGGCGGGGATCAGCTGGTGGCTCATCGGGCTCGCGGTCTTGCTCATCTGCGCCTTCATGCCGGTACTCTGGTTCTTCCTGATGCACGACTACCAGCGCCAGCGGGTGCTGATGCTGCTGGACCCGGAGAAGGACCCGCTCGGTCGCGGCTATCACATCATCCAGTCCAAGATTGCGATCGGCTCCGGCGGCGTGTTCGGCAAGGGGTGGCTGCAAGGCACCCAGTCCCAGCTCGAATTCCTGCCAGAGCGCCACACCGACTTCATCTTCGCCGTATTCAGCGAGGAGTTCGGTCTGGTGGGAGTGGCCCTCTTGCTGGTCATCTACCTCTACATCATCAGCCGCTGCCTGTTTATCTCCATGCAGGCCCAGAACAGCTTCGAACGCCTGCTGGGGGGCGCCCTGACCCTGACCTTCTTCGTCTATGTGTTCGTCAACATGGGCATGGTAAGCGGCATCCTGCCGGTGGTAGGGGTTCCCCTGCCACTGGTGAGCTACGGCGGCACCTCCATGGTGACCCTGATGGCGGGCTTCGGCGTTCTGATGTCCATCCAGACCCACAGGCGGCTGCTCGCCTGATGCGGCTCGGCTGGCTGGCTCTATCTCTGTGTACCCTGACGGCGGGTGCTGCCGTCTCGCCGGCCCGGCTCAGCCTGCTGGCCGAGCAGCAGCAGGTACCGCTGGCAGAGTTGCAGGCCGCCGCCGCCCAGGCCAGCCTGCGCCAGGAGGTGCTGGACACCATTCGCCGCCCCTGGGAAGCCAAGCCCTGGCACCGCTACAGGCCGCTGTTCGTCACCCCGGAGCGCATCCGGGACGGAGTGGGATTCTGGCAGCGCCATGCCGCCACCCTGGCACGGGCCGAGCAGACCTACCAGGTCCCCGCCTCCCTCATCGTCGCCATCATCGGCATCGAGACCTTTTACGGTCGACAGATGGGGCGCCATCCAGTGCTCGACAGCCTCTACACCCTGGGATTCCACTACCCCGAACGGGCGGATTTCTTCGCCAAGGAGTTTGCCCAGCTGGTGCTGCTTGCCCGGGAAGAGAAGTGGCCGCTCACCAATCTCAAGGGCTCCTATGCCGGCGCCATGGGCATGGGCCAGTTCATGCCCTCCAGCTACCGCCACTACGCGGTCGACTTCGACGGAGACGGCAAGCGGGATCTCTTCGCCAACCCGGCAGATGCCATCGGCAGCGTGGCCAACTACTTCGCCCTGCACCACTGGCGCTGGGGCGAGCCGGTGGTGGAGCCCGCCTTGATCGGATTGGCGCCAGTAGGTACCCTGCTTGCACCCGAGCCCGAGCTAAGACACCGCTGGGCAGAGCTGGCCGCTGCGGGCATTGAAGTCGCCACACCGCCGTCACCCGAGACGCCGGTAAAACTGCTGGCGATGGAGCAGGCCGAAGGACCGGAATACTGGGTCGCGCGCCACAATTTTTACGTGATCACCCGCTACAATCGCAGCCCTCTCTATGCGATGGCGGTGCATCAACTCAGTCAAGCAATCCAGGACGCTTATGCATTACAGCCACAAACTTCTTCCCCTCAGCCTGACCTTGTTGCTGGCCGCCTGTAGCAGCCAACCCGAACCCCAGCCGCTGCCGCCAGAGCCCGTCGCCCAGGAGAAGCCCCAGGTCATCGAGATCCCCCAGGCGACCGGCGCCATTCCCCGCCCCGAACCCATGAGCGAGAGCGGCAACCGGGACTACTGGATCGGCAAGCAGAAGTTTGAGGTGTGGCGCGACATCAAGCACTACAGCGAGGAAGGCACTGCCAGCTGGCTCTCCCGGGATCTGGACGGCAACAAGACTGCCAGCGGCGACGTGCAGGACAGCACCCTGTTCAGCGCCGCCCACCGCAACCTGCCCCTGCCAAGCTACGTGCGGGTCACCAATCTGGACAACGGTCTGGAGACCATAGTACGCGTCAATGATCGCGGTCCCTTCGGCAGCGATCGCCTCATCGATCTCTCCCACGCCGCCGCCGCGCAGCTGGAGATGGTGGAAGGGGGTGAGGCCCGGGTGCGCCTCGAACTCATCACCGATCAGCCGGATCAGATGGTGGAGATGGTGCCCATGACCCCGATGACGCCCATGGAGCCTGCGGCGCCAGCCGCCAATTCCTTCGTGAACGAGACGCCGGCCCCCACGGCACCGGCCAAGGCCGCCCCTGCTCCTGCTCCTGCTCCTGCTCCTGCTCCTGCCGCCACGGCGACCACCACCGTCTCCCCCCCCAAGGCCGGTGCGACCCAGGGCAAGATGATCCAGGTGCTCGCCAGCGGCTCGCAGGCGCGAGCTGAGGCCATGGGCAAGGTGATGACCCAGCGCTATGGCGTGCCGTACCAGGTGGTGGCACATGGCGCCGTCTTCCGCGTCCTGCTCGGGCCCGTGGCCAGCGACAAGCAGGCCCCCCTGCTCGAGCAGATCCGCCAGGGTGGGTTGGAGCAGGCCTTCATCGTGCCCTGATACCCGCCCCGACCTCGCGCCGGGATACGACGCGAGGTCGGGGACCATCCCATAAAATCCCGTCCAGGTCGCATCTCGGACTATGACCGACACGCACATCTGGTATAGTGGGGCCCGCTTTTTTTCAACTTGGGTACAACCCATCCAGGCACCAGGAATTTCAAGATGTCCAAATTTGCCCGCTCCGTTATTCTGGCCTCCCTGTTAAGCGCCACCGCTCAGGCCAACCAGCCTGTTCCGACCCCGGATTCGGCCCTGCCGAGTGCCCAGCCGGTCCCCACTTTGAACAGCGCCCCCATGGTGGTGCCTGCCGCGCCCGAGATCTCCGCCAAGGCCCACATCCTGATCGACTACTTCTCCGGCCAGGTGCTGGCCGAGCAGAACGCCGACGAGCGTCTGCCACCCGCCAGCCTGACCAAGATGATGACCTCCTACATCGTCGGCGACGAGCTGCACAAGGGGAACATCAAGGGCACCGACATGGTGACCATCAGCCAGAACGCCTGGTCCAAGAACTACTCCGACTCCTCCAAGATGTTCATCGAGGTGGGCAAGCAGGTCTCCGTCGATGATCTCAACAAGGGCATCATCATCCAGTCCGGCAACGACGCCTGCGTCGCCATGGCCGAGCACCTGGCAGGTAGCACCGACTCCTTCGCCAGCCTGATGAACGCCTGGGCCGCCAAGCTCGGCATGAAGGACTCCCAGTTCAAGAACCCCCACGGCCTGGATGAAGAGGGCCACTACAGTACCGCCCGCGACATGGCCCGCCTGGGTCAGGCTCTGATCCACGATCAGCCGGAGGAGTACAAGATCTACTCCCAGAAGTCCTTCGTGTTCAACGGCATCACCCAGCACAACCGCAACCGCCTGCTGTGGGACCAATCCCTGCAGGTTGACGGCATCAAGACAGGTCACGTCAGCCAGGTCGGCTACAACCTGGTCTCTTCCGCCACCAACAACGAAGGC
Source organism: Aeromonas sp. R7-1 (assembly GCF_040908115.1). NCBI lineage: Bacteria > Pseudomonadati > Pseudomonadota > Gammaproteobacteria > Aeromonadales > Aeromonadaceae > Aeromonas > Aeromonas sp. R7-1. The sequence continues at coordinate 236,218 of NZ_JBFODD010000064.1, forward strand.
ATGCGCCTGATCGCCGTGGTCATGGGGGCCAACAGCGAGGCTTCCCGCGCCGCCGAGAGCAAGAAGCTGCTCACCTACGGCTTCCGCTTCTTCCAGAGCCTGACCCCCTACAAGGCGGGCACCGAACTGGTCACCCAGAAGATCTGGATGGGCGACAAGTCTGAAGTGAAGCTGGGGGTCGACAAGGACGTCTCCGTGCTGGTCACCCGTGGCCAGGGCAACAACCTCAAGGCGGACTTCCAGCTGGAAAGCGAGCTGAAGGCGCCCCTGGCCAAGGGCCAGCGCGTCGGTACCGTGTACCTCAAGCAAGGAGACAAGGAGATCAAGCAGGTTCCCCTGGTTGCCCTGGAAGAGGTGCAGGAAGGTGGCCTGATGAGCCGCCTGTGGGATTACCTGGTGATGCTGGTCTCCAGCTGGTTCAAGTAACAGACCCTTCCTCAAGCAGCGGCGCCAACAGGCGCCGCTGCTGTCTTTTGCGGTCTGTCCAGTCAATAACCCTGTAATCTGCAGGTTCCGCCGACTGACGATTTGTGGTAAAAAGCAGCATTTCCACGTCTTGCCGCACCGCCGGGTCTTGATCCCGAGGCGGCTCATGCCCATATAGACTGGGAACTGCCCCCTGGGGGCAGATGAGGGGACCGTTTCGGCGGCCCTCAAAGACGTAAAGATGACGTCGCTTCCCGGCGACCCAGAAAGGTGAAGTAGATGAATACCAAGTTTGATGAACTGCTGGAGTTCCCCTGCAAGTTCCCGTTCAAGGTGCTTGGCGTGGCCGATCCCGCCCTGCCCGACATGGTGGTGGAAGTGCTGCAGCAACATGCTCCCGGCACCTACAGCCCGACCGTTCAACCGAGCTCCAAGGGCAACTATCACTCGGTACGGGTGACGGTCACCGCCCAGAGCAAGGAACACATCGAGGCCATGTATACCGCCCTTGGCAAGATCGAGCTGGTTCGTTACGTCCTGTAAGTTGCCTCTCTCGCCCCGCCACCGGGGCGACTGATTATTTGCCGCCCGGTCGCAGTGGCGACCGTACCGACACCGCGCCGCCAGTGAGGAAAGATGTCACTCGAAACGCCCGCCGAGCCACAACCGTCAGCCGGCCAACTGCTCGTCAGACAGCTGGGCCGTCGCCCCTACCAGCCGGTGTGGGACGCCATGAAGGCGTTCACCGACAATCGCACCCCCGACACCCCGGACGAGTTCTGGGTGGTGGAGCATGACCCCGTCTACACCCAGGGTCAGGCCGGCAAGGCCGAACACCTGCTCGCCCCGGGCAACATCCCGGTGGTGCAGAGTGATCGCGGCGGCCAGGTGACCTATCACGGCCCGGGCCAGCTGGTGCTCTACGTGCTGGTGGATGTGCGCCGCAGCAAGCTCTCTGTACGGGAGCTGGTGACCTGCCTCGAAACCGCCATCATCAACACGCTCGCCAAAAGCAATATCGAGGCCTACGCCAAGGCCGATGCCCCGGGCGTCTACGTGAAGAGCGATCTGGGCATGGAAGCCAAGCTGGCGTCCCTGGGTTTGCGCATTCGCAAGGGGTGCTCGTTCCACGGGTTGGCCCTCAACGTCAACATGGACATGACTCCCTTCCTGCGCATCAATCCGTGCGGCTATGCGGGCATGGCCATGACCCAGACCAGCACCCTGGGCGGCCCGCAGAGCGTCGCCGAGGCACAGTCCCTGCTGGTGACGGAGCTGGCCCGCCTGATTGGCTACCAAGAGATAACGAATACCGAAGAGGCGGCATGAGCAACCCCATGCCCCGTGGTCACGAGGGAGCCGCGAGGCCCCTGGTGACCGTCAACCAGACAATAACAAACACCGAGAGTGAATCATGAGCAAACCCGTTCGTATGGAGCCGGGCGTCAAGCTGCGCGATGGCGACAAGATGGCCCTGATCCCGGTGAAATTCATGCCGGATCCCAACGAGGAAGTGCTGCGCAAGCCGGAGTGGATGCGGATCAAGCTGCCGCCGTCGAGCCAGAAGATCGAGCACATCAAGAGCACCCTGCGCAAAAACAAGCTGCACTCTGTGTGTGAAGAGGCTTCCTGCCCCAACCTGGCGGAGTGCTTCAACCACGGCACCGCCACCTTCATGATCATGGGCGCCATCTGTACCCGCCGCTGCCCCTTCTGCGACGTGGCCCACGGCCGTCCGTTGCCGCTGGATCCGGAGGAGCCGAAGAAGCTGGCACTCACCATCAAGGAGATGAACCTCAAGTACGTGGTGATCACCTCGGTGGACCGCGACGATCTGCGGGACGGCGGTGCCCAGCACTTCGCCGACTGCATCCGCGAGATCCGCGAGCACAGCCCCCAGACCCGCATCGAGATCCTGACCCCGGACTTCCGTGGCCGGATGGAGCAGGCGCTGGAGGTGTTCCGCGAGACCCCGCCTGACGTCTTCAACCACAACCTGGAAACCGCCCCGCGCATGTACCGGGTTGCCCGTCCGGGCGCCGACTACAAGTGGTCTCTGGAGCTGCTGCGCCGCATCAAGGAGATGCACCCCCACGTGCCGACCAAGTCCGGTCTGATGATGGGCCTTGGCGAGACCAACGAGGAGATCGTCGAGGTGCTCAAGGATCTGCGCGAGCACGGCGTCAACATGCTGACCCTGGGCCAGTATCTGCAACCGAGCCGCCACCACCTGCCGGTGAAGCGTTATGTGCCGCCCGCAGAGTTCGACGAACTCAAGGATGTGGCCATGGATCTCGGCTTCAGCCACGCCGCCTGCGGTCCCTTCGTGCGTTCCTCCTACCACGCAGACCTGCAAGCCAAGGGGGAAGAGGTCAAATAAGCCTCTTTTCCTGCTGGCAGAAAAAAGAGCGCCCCTGGGCGCTCTTTTTTATCGCCGTCACCTCGCAGGCAGCGGTTGTTCCTTTGTGATTGGCGCCGTTCTGGCGTAACGTGGCCACTCCCCTTCTCTGGAGTGCTGTGCCGGATGCCGACTCTCACCGTTCGCCTGATCCCCCTGCGTGACGCAGACTTTCCCGCCTATCGCAACTACTTCATCGAGGATTACGCCCAGGATCTTGCCAACAACCACGGGATGGCGCTGCCTGACGCCCACCGTCAGGCCGACGCCTCGTTGCAGCAGCTCCTGCCACTGGGTGTCGCCACCCCGGGTCATCACCTGCTCGCCATGGTACCTGAAGCCTCGAACGCACCGGGCGAGCCTCTGGGCTATCTCTGGCACGCCATCGACGGCGCCGCCGGCACCACCTTCATCTACGACTTTTATGTGACACCGCCCCATCGTGGTCGCGGCCTCGGCAAGGCTGCCATGGCCGCCCTGGAGGCGCAGCTCACCCCCCTAGGCATCCGCCAGATCAAGCTGAGGGTGGCCCATGACAACCCGAGGGCACTGGCGCTCTATCAGGCGCTGGGCTTCACCATCACCGGCTACAACATGGCAAAGCGTCTGGATTGAGCACCTTCATTGGGCCACCACCCGGCCCATGGCTCAGAGCGAGATGCCGGAAAAAGACATGAAGCCGAGGGACATCAGCCCGGCCACGATGAAGGTAATGCCGATCCCCCGCAGCCCCTCGGGCACATCCGAATACTTCATCTTCTGGCGCAACCCCGCAATGGCGACGATGGCCAGCAGCCAGCCCAGCCCTGAGCCCGCCCCGTAGACCACAGATTCGATGAAGTCGTAATCCCGCTGGGCCATGAACATCACCCCGCCGAAGATGGCGCAGTGCACCGTCAGCAGCGGCAGATAGATACCGAGCGCGTGATGGAGCGCCGGGAAATGTTTGTCGAGCACCATCTCCATCACCTGCACCAGCGCCGCCAGCACCCCGATATAGACGATGAAATCGAGAAAGCCCAGATCAAACTCCCCGAGGAAGGTACTCTCGGGACGCAGGATATGGCGGTAGATCAGGTTGTTGAGGGGGATGGCGATCACCATGACCACCAGCACCGTCATGCCCAAACCGAAGGCCGTGTTGATGTTTTTCGAGACGGCCAGGAAGGTGCACATGCCAAGGAAGAAGGCCAGCGCCAGGTTTTCCACAAAGATCGACTGGATGAAGAGATTGACGTAATAGTCCATGAATGAGTTCACCACTTGGTTGCAATAAGAGCACGTCCGCGCCCGGCCAACGGCCAGTCGCGAAGATGACGTTTACAGAGAGAGCTGGCGCAGCACCCGGTAATGACCACGGCAGCCGCCAGACTGCCGAGCAGCCCGGTCAGCGGTACTCAATGACGGGGATCAAACAGGCGGGCGCCCGGCTGGTGAACCTAGTCGCCCTGGCAGAAGCGATATTGCAGGTGGTGGCAGCGAAGCCGCCGTGTGTGCAGAGCGCCGAAGTAGTCGGGCCGCTGCCTTAGGTAGATGAGGGGCAGGAAGAACAGCAGGCCACAGAGCAGGCCGAGGATCTCGTGCTGGAACCAGGCCAGCAGCATCTGGTAGAGCTCGGCATGAGCGGCCCCTTCCAGTCGCCGTCCCTGCTCGAAACCAAGCCGCCACTGGGAGGCGGGCGGCAGGCTGACGTTGTCGGCAAGCCCCGGGTTCGCTGGCTCATGGAACAGCATCGGCCGCTCCTGCCCTTGCGTCTCCATTCCCTTAGTTGCAACGACCCCTGCCGCCGCAGCAGCGGCAAGCCAGAGAAGGCAGGCGATGGCAAGCACCATCGGCCATGACGAGGGGCGGCGAGAGGATGACAAGGGGGCGGTCCGTCAAGAAAAATTACAGGTGGAATATATCACAATACCGTCACTTATTGCATTTTCCACCATGAGATATCAGAAAGGTTGATATTAAACACCGCCCCATTCCCTAAAACCGACAAGGTTGCACCACCTTGAGAAAGCGACTTTCATCTTCCCCAAGGTGAGGGCTCACCCCTGCTGGAAGGCCTGGTGGTAGCGCACTTCACCACTGGGCATGGCAGCGCCGAACGAGCAGGCCATGAAGTACCCGGCTGGCACGCCGGGCAGCGTCAACCCCGACTCGGGCACGAAACCGAAACGGCCGTAGAAGCCGGTATCCCCCAGCACCACGCAGCCAGCCGCCCCCATCCCCTTGAGCTCGGCCAGACCCACCTCCATCAGCCGTGACCCCAGCCCCTTGCCGTGCAGCGCAGGAGAGACCGAAATGGGACCAAGACCATACCAGTGCGGGCTGCCATCGCTGATGGTGACCGGCGAGAAGCAGAGGTGGCCGACCACCCGCCCCGCCTGCTCCGCCACCAGCGACAGGCTGAGTGCCCCGGCCTGGCGCAGGTCACGCACGATCAGCTGCTCGTTGTGATCGGTATGGGGGGCATTGAGGAACGCGGCCACGGTCAGCGCTTCAATGGCGTCGTGATCGGCGCCTGTTTCGGACCGAATGATGATGTTCATAGGTTTTCTCCGTTTGTTATCTTGCAATGGATGGCCTGATCAGACTGTCTGCAGGCAGCAGATCACATAACCGTAGCTGCCCAGGTATTGGCGGTGGATGGCCACTTCCCGGCTCAGATCCTGCCAGGCGGGGCTATCCCCCAGCTCGGCACGGTGGCGCGCCAGATTGCGCTCGATGGGGTCCAGATAGTTGTCCCAGGCCCTTTGCGGCAACGGGGTGTGCCACAGGCAGCGATAACCCGCCTCCTGCACCGTTTTGAGCAGGCCCGCCAGGGTCTGCATGGCGGGATAATCCCGCTGCCAGAACGCCAACGCCTCCTCTGGCGGCGTGTCCGTCAGCCACACCAGGTCGCTCAGCACGATGCAGGCATCAGGGCCGGCAAGGTGCGCCCGCCAGGCTTTGAGCGCATTGGCCACCCCTATGGTGTAGGCGCTCCCCTCGGCCCAGATGAGATCGGCGGGGGCCAGATCTGCCGGCAGCGCCGCCATGTTGGCGCGCAGGGTAGTGACCTGACTCAGCCCCGCCGCACTGGCGCTACGAGCCACGGCGGCCAGCGCCTCCTCGTCCAGATCGATGGCTACGATGGTGGCGTCCGTCACCTGTGCCAGCGCCAGGGTGGCGGCGCCGCGCCCGCAGCCCATGTCGAGGATCCGGCGAGGCTGGCTGGGCAGCGCGGCAAATTGCTGCTGGGTGAAGAGGCTATCGCCCGGCCCCCAATAGCTCATGCCATCCAGCAGCAGCTTGAAATCCCGGATATAACGTTCATGTTCATTCATGTCTTTGCTGAGCCACTGCAGGTGGTAACGCTCTTTTTCACTGAATCCCTGCTTCATCACCCAGGCAAAGTAGGCCTGCGGGGCTTGATGCTGCAGTTGCCGCTGCCAGGCCTTGAACTCGTCGCCGGAGTGCGCACGCAAACCGGCGAGATCCGCCAGCAGATCCCGGGCGCGTTGCATCCGCGCCAGCTCTTCATCCAGCTCCCTGACCCGGGCTTCCAGCGTTGCCTGCTCCAGCTCGCCCGCCAGGCAGGCGAGGCACTGCTTGAGGCTGAGCCCGCCGGCCTGCAGGGCCTGTACCATCCGCAGCCGCTGCAGATCGTCATCGTCGTAGTGGCGATAGCCGTTGGCGCCCCTCGTGCCCGCAATCACCCCCAGCTTCTCGTAATAGAGCAGGGTGGAGCGGGCCAGGCCGCAGCGCCGGGCCAGTTCGGATATTTTCATGACAGCGACTCGCAGTGGGGTCCGTGACCCGATGAAGGGAAGCTTAAACTGTGAAGCAATAGACGGGTCAACGACAACATCCGGGTTCACACCATAAAAAAACGGCCACCCTGAGGTGGCCGTCATCGACAGCAAGAGAGACTCGCGGGATCAGAGGCCGGCGGCTTCCAGATGCTCCACCAACAACTGCACGCTGCGGTTGCCACGCCACTCGTTGACGCCGAGCCGGTAGACCAGCCGCACCCGCTTCACCGAGGCATCGGGCCAGCGCTGCAAGTCGACGCCAAAGGCGATGGCATCCACCGCGTGGCCGGAATCCGTGGTCAGCATCATCTTGAGGTGCTTCTCCCCCACCAGCCGCTGCTGCACCAGCACGAATTCCCCGTCAAACAGCGGCTCGGGAAAGGCCTGACCCCAGGGGCCGGAGGCACGAATAAGCTCCGCCAGCTCGAGGGTGAGCTCGTCCGGCAGCAGCTCGCCATCGGTGAGCAGCACCCCGGTCAAGAGCTCAGGGGTCACCAGCTCGCCGATGACCGCCTCGAAGGCACGGCCGAAGGCCTCGATATTGGCCTTGGGCAGGGTCAGCCCGGCCGCCATGGCGTGGCCGCCAAACTTGCCCATCAAGCCGGGGTGGCGGGTATCGAGCAGTTCCAGCGCATCGCGCAGGTGCACCCCGGGGATGGAGCGGCCAGAGCCCTTGAGCTCGGTCTCGCTGCTCTCGGCAAAGGCGATGACCGGGCGGTAGTACTTCTCCTTCACCTTGGAGGCCACCAGCCCCACCACCCCCTGATGCCACTCGTTTCGGTGCAGCACGATGCCGGAGGGCACCTCGCCGTCACGAAAACGGATCTGCTCCAAAGTGGCGAGCGCCTCCTGCTGCATCCCCTGCTCGATCTCCTTGCGCTCCTGGTTGAGGCTGTCCATTTCGGAGGCGAACTGGCGCGCCAGGTTGATGTCGTCACAGAGCAGACAGGCGACTCCGAGGGACATGTCATCGAGCCGGCCCACCGCGTTGAGGCGCGGCCCCAGCGCAAAGCCGAGATCGGCAGCGCACAGGCGACGACCGTCGCGGCCCGACACATCCACCAGCGCCTGGATGCCGGGGCGACAACGGCCGGCCCGGATCCGCTGCAACCCCTGATGAACCAGGATGCGGTTGTTGCCATCCAGCGCCACCACGTCGGCCACGGTGCCGAGGGCCACCAGATCGAGGTAATCCGCCACGTTGGGCGCGCGCAGCCCATGGCGCTCATACCAGCCGCTCTGTCGCAGATGGGTGTTGAGGGCCGCCATCAGATAGAAGGCGACCCCGACCCCGGCCAGGGACTTGGAGGGGAAGTCGCAGCCATGCTGGTTGGGGTTCACTATCGCGTCGGCGTCAGGCAGCTCCTGACCCGGCAAATGGTGATCGGTAACCAGTACCTGCATGCCTGCCGCCTTGGCCGCCGCCACCCCGGCGATGCTGGAGATGCCGTTGTCCACCGTGATCAGGAACTCGGCGCCGCGGGCCACCGCCAGCTCGACGATCTCCGGGGTGAGGCCATAACCGAACTCGAAGCGGTTGGGCACCAGAAAATCGATGTGACGACCACCCATGGCGCGCAAAGCCAGCACGCACAGCGCCGAACTGGTGGCGCCGTCGCAGTCAAAGTCACCGACGATGAGAATGCGTTTTTGCGCCGTCAGCGCCTCGGCCAGCAGCGGCACCGCCTGCGCCATGCCGAACAGACGCTGGGGCGGCAGCAGCGAGCTGGCGCTGCGCTCCAGCAGGGCAGGGTCTTCGACCCCGCGACTGGCGAAGATCTGGCGAAGCAGCGGGTGCAGGGTGGCGGGCAGATGGGAATCATCAACTCGCGGACGACGACGGATTTGCAGGGGCATTGATGTGATCCAGTATCTTGAGCAGTTGTTCGGGGCTCTGGTAACCGCGCACCAGGTCGCCATTGGGCAGGACCCAGCTCGGTGACGCCTTGATCCCGAGCCATTGGCTCAGGCCGATATGATGGGCAAGGATCGCATTACAGCCGCTCTCAGGCAAACGATCGCTGAAGTTGAGTTCGCGCAGCAGACCGGGATCGCACCAGCTAGCCTGATCCGAGGCGGCGACAGGCGCAGGCAGCAGTTGCACGCTCACGCCCCTCGCCTGCAAGCGGGGCAACTCCTCCAGCGCGATGCGGCAAGGACCGCAGGCGAGATCGGTAAACAGGGTGAGGCGGTGGCGTTCAGGGGTGGCCTTGAGCCAGAGCCGGGCCTCCCCTATCTGGGAGAGCGCCAGCCTGCGTTGCTGCTGCTGGCTGAGCCGGGTGAGGTTTCTCATGTCGTGGGCCAGATCCAGCATGGAGCCCTGCAGCACATAGTCTCCCCTGGCATCGCTGTAGAGCAGTCCCTGGGCCGTGCCCAGCAGATAGAGGCCCGGCATGGGGGTCTCGTCCACCAGGTAGACCTGCACACCGAGGCGCTGCTCTATGGTCTGTTTCAACACATGGGGGTCCATCCCCGCGCTGGCCGCAAAAGCGCACAGCAGCATCATTCCCAGCAGTAAATATCGCATCAGCTCATTCACTTGGCATGATTGAAGGGTCTCATAAGGTAACCCAGACAATTCCCTCTCCCAAAGACCTTAATTAGTGATCGATTAATAACGTCCGCAAGAAAAAATCACGGGATGACAGGTTGCCAATCGGGCTTGAGCCCCGCAAGCTAATCAGGACGACGGGAGACATCTTTAGTCATCCCTCTGTTTTGCTGATGTTTTATTATTCAAATCGACGTGCACTCAGGTGGCATGTCGTCCATTTCTAGGGGGAAAAATGAGTCTGATTCAAGAGTTCAAGGCCTTTGCATCCAGGGGCAATGTGATCGACATGGCGGTCGGTATCATCATAGGTGCCGCCTTTGGCAAGATTGTCTCCTCCTTCGTGGGAGACGTGATCATGCCCCCCATCGGGCTGATCCTGGGGGGCGTGGATTTCAGCGATCTCGCCGTGACCCTGAAGGCCGCCGAAGGGGATGCTCCTGCCGTGGTCATCGCCTATGGCAAGTTCATCCAGACCTGTATCGACTTCCTGATCATCTCCTTCGCCATCTTCATGGGGCTCAAGGCCATCAACACCCTGAAGAAGAAGCAGGAAGAGGAAGCCGCTGCCCCGGCCGGCCCCACCAAGGATCAGGAGCTGCTGACCGAGATCCGCGACTTGCTGAAATCCCAGCAGGGGAAATAACCGTTTCCTCCCTGTCGTGTGCTGAAAAAAACCGCCTTCGGGCGGTTTTTTGTTGCAAGGCAGGTGAGGCGATCAGGCTCTGGGGTGGTGCTGGCCGTGCAGTGCCTTGAGCCGCTCGTTGGCCACGTGGGTATAGATCTGGGTGGTGGAGAGATCCGCGTGGCCCAGCAGCATCTGCACCACTCGCAGATCGGCACCGTGATTGAGCAGGTGGGTGGCGAAGGCGTGACGCAGGGTGTGGGGGGAGAGTTCCCCCCTGATGCCGGCTCTCAGGGCATAGAGCTTGATGCGGTGCCAGAAGGTCTGGCGGGTCATCATCCGGGCCCGCTTGGAGGGGAACACCACGTCCGAGCTGGTGCCACCCAGCAGCAGGGTGCGCCCCTCCCGATAGTAGCGCTCCAGCCAGTGCACTGCCTCCTCCCCCATGGGCACCAGGCGCTCCTTGTTGCCCTTGCCCACCACCCGCACCAGCCCCTGGCGCAGGCTGACGTGTTCGGCGGTCAGCCCCACCAGCTCGGACACCCGCAGCCCGGTGGCGTAGAGCAGCTCGAGCATCGCCTTGTCCCGCAGCTCCAGCGGGTCGTCCACCAGGGGCGCTTGCAGCAGCGCCTCCACCTCGGCTTCGCTCAGATCCGATGGCAGCTTTTTGGGGAGCTTTGGCCCCTCCAGCAGCACGGTGGGATCGTCGCTGCGCAGCTTCTCGCGATTGAGGTACTGGTAGAAGCGGCGCAGGGCCGAGAGGAAACGGGCCGTGCTGCTGGCCGCGAACTGATGGTCCACCCGCCAGGCGAGGTAGTGCTGGATGTCATCCAGCCCCGCCAGCAGCAGGGAACCGCCTTGTTCATCGAGCCAGAGGGCAAATTTTTCCAGGTCGGTGCGATAGGAGCTGACCGTGTTGTCGGAAAGCCCCCGCTCCAGCCAGAGGGCGTCGAGAAACGGCTCGATCAGGGGATGGGATTCTGCTTTGCTCATGGTGCGCCGCGCTCAGGGAAACAGGTCGCCATTGTAACGTGCCGACCCACCCGGGCCGCAAGGCAAGGCTGCACATCCCCTCAGGCGGTGAAGAGCCCGGCGCAATCTGCTAGACTGGCGCCCTCCCCCCGGGCGCCGCTGTGCCGGTCACGCCCCTTGCCGACTGCGATCAAGAGAAGAGCGATGAAGATAGGTTTGTTTTATGGCTCCACCACCTGCTACACCGAGATGGCCGCCGAGAAGATCCGCGCCCTCATCGGCCCCGAGCTGGTCGATCTCCACAACATCAAGGATGTGCCCCTCGCACGCATGCAGGAGTACGACATCCTGATCCTGGGCATCTCCACCTGGGACTTCGGCGAGCTGCAAGAGGACTGGGAATCTCGCTGGGAAGACATCGCCGACCTGCATCTGGAGGGACGCATCATCGCCCTGTTTGGCATGGGCGATCAGCTGGGCTATGGGGAGTGGTATCAGGATGCCCTCGGCCTGCTGCACGATCAGCTGGTCCCCAAGGGGGTCAAGCTGGTGGGCTACTGGCCCAACGAGGGGTACGAGTTTGACGCCTCCAAGGCGCTCATCGACGATGGCCGTCACTTCGTCGGGCTGGCCCTCGATGACGCCAACCAGTACGACCAGACCGAGTCCCGTATCGAGCAGTGGGTCGACCAGATCCTGAACGAGATCCACGAACTGCTCTGATCCTGATCGCCTGGATGTTCGACGACGCCAGCCAATGGACGACCAGACCGACCCCGTATCGAGCAGTGGGTCGACCTCATATAAAACGAGCGCCATGAGCGGCGCCAACCTCCCCTGCCGGTAGCCTGCGCTCGGGCTGCCGGGCGCATAAATCGCACCGATTTTCTCGTTTGGTATCATCGGCTGACGCTATAGCGACTTTTTGCTTCTGGTCTGCAACAATGAGGTCGACACCCCATAACAACACAACGCCGGGTGTCGGAAGCAAACGGACAGACCAGAAAAGGATATTCTATGACTTCATTCTCCCTGTTGGCCCCCGCCATCGCCCGCGACGTGCTCGATCACGCGCTGGCGCTGGGTGCCGATTTCGCCGAGCTGTTTGTGGAGCGCAAGCGCCGCAGCCAGCTCAGCCTGCTCTCCAGCCAGATAGAGAACATCAGCGGTGGTCTCGACTTCGGTATCGGCGTTCGCCTGTGCTACGGCCACAAGGTGCTCTACGGCTACACCAACCTGGCCGATCGCAACGAGCTCTTGCGCATCGTTACCCTGCTGGCGGCCAAGGACAGGCGTGACCCCGTGGTCACCGCCACCGCCTTTGACTTCACCCGCCTGACCGACCGTAACCCGATCGCTCTGCCGCTGTCGGCCGACAAGCTGCTGGAGCAGAAGATCGCCTACCTGCATGCCATGGACGCTGCGGCCCGCGCCGAGAGCGACAAGGTGAGCCAGTTCTCGGGCAACGTGCTCGGCTGGGAGCAGGAGGTGGAGATCTTCAACAGCGAAGGGGTGCAGGTGAGCGATCGCCGCCACTACAACCGCATCATGGCCCAGACCATCGCCCTGGACGGGGGCGAGCAGAGCGTAGGTTATGAAGCCCCCGGTGCCATGAAGGGATGGGAACATGCCGAGAGCATCGATCCCCGCGAGCTGGCTCTCACCGCCACCCGCCAGGCACTGGTGAAGCTGGGAGCCGCCCCCTGCCCTAGCGGCAAGCTGCCGGTCATCATGGAGAGCGGCTTTGGCGGCGTCATCTTCCACGAGGCGTGCGGTCACCTGCTGGAGACCACCTCGGTGGCCAAGAAGGCATCCGTGTTCCACGACAAGATGGGCCAGCTCATCGCCAACCCCGCGGTCAGCGCGGTGGACGAGGGCTTGCAGGGCAACGCCTGGGGCTCCATCAACGTCGATGACGAGGGGATGGCGACCCAGCACACCCAGCTCATCAAGGATGGCGTGCTGACCGGCTTCCTGGTGGACAGAATGGGGGCCCTTCGCACCGGCTACGCCCGCACCGGTTCCGGGCGCCGGGAATCCTACAAGTTCGCCCCCGCCTCCCGCATGCGCAACACCTATATCGAACCGGGCAACTACAGCCTCGACGACATGCTGGCAACCGTGGAACACGGCATCTATGCCAAGCGGATGGGGGGTGGCTCTGTGCAGCCCGGTACCGGCGAGTTCAACTTCAACGTGCAGGAGGCCTACCTCATCGAGGGGGGCAGGATCACCCGGCCCCTCAAGTCGGCCACCCTGATCGGCACCGGCCCGCAGGTATTGAAGGAGATCTCCATGGTGGGGCGCGATCTGGCCCTCTCCGCCGGCATGTGCGGCTCGGTCTCCGGATCCATTCCCGCCTCGGTCGGCCAGCCGCCGCTCAAGGTTGACAATATCCTGGTCGGAGGGAACGCCTGATGAGCCAACTCGACATGAACCAACTGCTTGCCCGTCTGCTGGACCAGGTCGCCGATCTGGGTGCCGAGGCCGACATCATCGCCAATCAGGAGAAGGCCTTCTCCCTCAAGGCCGACAAGGGCGAACTCAGTGAATACAAGGTCACCAGCAGCCAGCAGATCGGCATTCGCCTCATCAAGGAAGGCCGGGTCGGCATCGCCTATTCCGAGTCCCTCGACGCGTCGGCCCTGGACGCCATGGTGCAAGATGCGCTCGATGCGAGCCGCTTCGCCAAGGTGGACCCGGATCAGCGCATCACAGTGCAGCAGAGCAGGCTCATCACCGACTGCGCCGAGATACATCAGGCCGACACCACGGCGGTGGAAGAGAAGATCGCCCTGACCCTGCGCCTCGAGTCCGACATGCTGGCCCTGCCGGACGTGACCGGCGCCCCCTACAACGGCTTCTTCGAGGGGGAGAGCCGCCTCTGGCTTGCCAACAGCCAGGGCAGCATCTGTGAACATCAGGAATTCAGCGTCGGCTGCCACAGCTCCGCTCTCATCGAGCGGGAGGGCCGCCAGTCCATGCACTACCAGGGACAGTACGCACGGCGCTTCGACGAATTGGAGAGCCAGCCTCTCATCCGCCAGATCCACGCCGTGGCCGATGGCCTGCTGATGGGTGAGGCGGTGCCAAGCGGTCGCTACAGCGTCATCTTCAGCACCCACTGCTTTGCCAGCCTGTTTGGCTGCTTCCAGTCCGCACTGTCTGGCAAGTGGGCCCAGCAGGGGATCAACCCCTGGCGCGACAAGCTGGGCCAAAGCGTGGCTTCTCGCTGGCTCACCCTGGAGAGTCGTGCCTATATGCCGGGGGGCATGAAGATCAAGGCGTTTGACGGCGAAGGGGCCGCCACTTCGGATCTCCTGCTCATCGGCGAGGGGGAGCTCAAGACCCTGCTGCACAACAGCGCCACCGCCCGCCACTTCGGCGTGACGAGCAACGGTGCAGCCGCCCGCAGTGCCCGCAGTGCCCTGGACGTGGCCCCTCGTCACCTGGTGTTCGGGCTCGGCCCCCACGGCGAGGCCGAGGTACAAAGCGGTGTGTACCTGGAGCTGGTCAAGCTGGACGGCCTGCACTCCGGGGCCGATGCGGTGAGCGGCGACTTCTCGTTCGGCGCCTCCGGCTTCCTCTGCCGAAATGGCGAGCGCGTGGCGCCGGTACGCGGCATCACGGTGGCGGGCAACTTCTATCGCCTGCTCGGGGAGTTGGAAGCGGTCGGCAACCAGCTGCACCACGACGATGGCAAGGACTTCTATGCCCCGCTGATCCGCTTTGGCGGGCTCAGCATCGCCGGCAAATAAGAGGGGGAGCCTTACTCGGCTCTTCCCCCTTCAAGCGGCGCCATCAGGCGCCGTTTTTTTATCCATGGCGCCCCCCGACAGCCACTTCTAACCTCAAAGAGCCACCGACCGCGTTGGCCGGAAACTCTGGAGAATACGACGATGGACAACACCCTGGTCTGGGCCGACATTCCGACACGGGATCTGGATCGTGCCATGGACTTCTACTCGGCCCTGCTCGATGTGCAGGTCACCCCCATCCAGGAAGAGACCATGCGCTTTGCCATGCTGCGCCACGACGGCAGCAACGCGGCGGCCTGTCTCGGCCCCATGGACAAATATCACCAGCCCGGCGGTGCCGGTCCCCTCATCTATCTCTCCCTCGGTGACAGGCTGCAGGAGGCGGAGCTGCTGGTCCCACGGCTCGGCGGGCGGGTGCTGGAGCCTCTGCACAGCATCGGCAGTGGTCATGGATCCCGGGTCATCATCGAGGATACCGAAGGCAACTGGCTGGCCCTCTATGCCCCACCAGCCAGCTGACGTCCGGATACGCAGAAACAACAACGGCGACCATCAGGTCGCCGTTGTTGTTTAACTGCACTTGCCGGCCATTACGCCTCTGGATTGAGGCGGGTCGGGATGCCGGTACGCTGTTCCAGCACCTGCTTGACCACGTTGGAATCGCTGTCAGCGTGGGCGATGAAGCGGGTGGTCGCCGGGGTCATGGGCAGCGGCACGGAGGCGGTGGAGTTGAACTCTTCCTCGGTGCGCGACAGCGGCTCGTGCACTTCCATGTAGCGACCGCCATCCGGCTCGACCGTGGTCTTGACCGGCTGGTTGACGAACTGGACGCGGGTGCCGACCGGCACGTGATCGAACAGGTACTTGATGTCGTCGGCGCGCAGGCGCACGCAGCCGCTGCTCACCCGCAGACCGATGCCGAAGGTGGCGTTGGTGCCGTGGATGGCGTACAGGTTGCCGATGTAGAGCGCGTGCAGGCCCATGGGGTTGTCCGGGCCGGCCGGCCAGACCGCGGGCAGGGTCTTGCCCTGGGCGGCGTAGCGGCGACGGATATTCTCGGTCGGGGTCCAGGTCGGGTTGGCACGCTTGCGCTCAACCTTGGTGATCCAGTTCTCAGGGGTGTTGACCCCGAGCTGGCCGATGCCGATGGGCAGCACATGCACCACGTTCTTGCCCTTCGGGTAGTAGTAGAGACGCATCTCCGCCACGTTGATGACGATCCCTTCGCGGGGAGCGTTGGGCAGGATCAGCTGATGGGGAATGATCAGCGTGCTGCCCGCCTTGGGCAGGTAGGGGTCGACGCCCGGGTTGGCTTCCATGATGTTGGTCAGACCCAGCTGGAAGTCGGAGGCGATCTGCTCCAGCGGACGGTTGTCTGCGGGCACCACGTATTCCTGGTTCTCACCGATCAGGCGGCTGTTGGCTGCAGGCAGCTGGTATTCAACGGCGGCGGCCTGCTGGCTGACCAGCGCCAGCGTACATAAAAGAGCCGAAGCGGCAATGCGAAGGGGATTCATAAAATTCCTGTATGGTTTCCTGTTCCTGTGGGCCTTTGCCCTGCTCATCATCGGTCTCTTGTGGGCCCGTCACCGGGGACCAACAACCGAGCGCGCATTCTTTCCCGAGCAGGGCAAAATTTCAACTTGGAGATGGTCTTTTTCGCCGAAAAGATCCATTTCACCGCCAACTCGGGGGCATCTTTCACCCCTTGCACTCTAGCAACCCCAGTCTGAGCGTAAAATGAACATGGCGCAGGCATGCCAAGGCCGTCCCAAATTGCATGACGAGGCGGTCACGAGTACAATCTCGCACCCCGTATATCCGGAGTATCGAGTCACCTCCTGCTCCGATGTACCCCCATCGGATGGCCGTGCGTCGAAGACGGTCGCGCCACCGATGAACCCACACGACGCCATCAGGTGGCGCCGTCCTGATTTGCAATCAGATAAAAGAGTCCAACATGTTCAGACCAGAATTGCTCTCCCCTGCCGGAACCCTCAAGAACATGCGCTACGCCTATGCCTATGGCGCAGACGCCGTCTATGCGGGCCAGCCGCGCTACAGCCTGCGGGTACGCAACAACGAATTCGATCACGAGAATCTGCAGCTCGGCATCAACGAGGCCCATGCCCTCGGCAAGCAGTTCTATGTGGTGGCCAACATTCAGCCCCACAACTCCAAGCTCAAGACCTTCATCCGCGACATGCGCCCCGTGGTGGATATGAAGCCGGATGCACTCATCATGTCCGATCCCGGCCTCATCATGATGATGCGCGAAGCCTTCCCCGACATGCCTATCCACCTCTCGGTGCAGGCCAACGCGGTCAACTGGGCCACGGTGAAGTTCTGGCATCAGATGGGCCTGACCCGTGCCATCCTCTCCCGCGAGCTGTCTCTCGACGAGATCGAGGAGATCCGCATGCAGGTGCCGGAGATGGAACTGGAAGTCTTCGTCCACGGGGCGCTGTGCATGGCCTACTCCGGCCGCTGCCTGCTCTCCGGCTACATCAACAAGCGTGACCCCAATCAGGGCACCTGCACCAACTCCTGCCGCTGGGAGTACAAGGTGCACGAGGGCAAGGAAGATGACGTGGGCCAGATCGTCCACCGCCAGGAGCCCATCGCCGTGCAAAAGGTGGATCCGACCCTGGGCGCAGGCAAGCCGACCGATGCCCTGGTGCTGCTGGAAGAGTCTAACCGCCCGGGCGAGTTCATGACCGCGTTTGAAGACGAGCACGGCACCTACATCATGAACTCCAAGGATCTGCGCGCCGTCGAGCACGTCGAGCGCCTGACCAAAATGGGCGTTCATTCGCTGAAAATCGAAGGCCGTACCAAGTCCTTCTACTACTGCGCCCGTACCGCACAGGTCTATCGCAAGGCCATCGACGATGCGGTGGCTGGCCGTCCATTCGATCCGACCCTGATGGGCACCCTCGAGAACCTGGCCCACCGCGGCTACACCGAGGGCTTCCTGCGCCGTCACAACCACAGCGAATACCAGAACTACGACTACGGTTACTCCGTCTCCGACACCCAGCAGTTCGTCGGCGAGATCACCGGTCGCAACGGTGACATGGTCGAAGTCGAGGTGAAGAACAAGTTCCTGCTGGGCAACAGCCTGGAGCTGATGACCCCCCAGGGCAACCTCAGCTTCAACCTGGAGCAGATGCAGAACCGCAAGGGCGAGCTCATCGACACCGCGCCGGGTAACGGCCACGTGGTCTACGTGCCGGTTCCCAAGGAGATCGACGTGAATTACGGCATCCTGCTGCGCAACCTCGGCGAGCGCGAGGATACCCGTCAACCTCACTCGGCGGCCTGAGATGGCACTGCTCATCACCGACAAGTGCATCAACTGTGACATGTGCGATCCGGAGTGTCCGAACCAGGCCATCACCCTGGGGAGCAAGATCTACGAGATAGACCCGGATCGCTGCACCGAATGCGTCGGCCACTATGAGAAGCCGACCTGCATCAGCGTCTGCCCCATCGACTGCATCATCTGGGATCCCGCCCACGTGGAGACCGAAGATCAGCTGATGGAGAAATTCGTGCGGATGCACAGGCAGTAGCTGTAGCACCTGCATCAGCGTCTGCGCCCCATGGACGGCATCCTCCGGGATCCCGTCCATAGGGTGGAAACCGAAGATCAGTTGATAGAGAAGTTCGTGCGGATGCACAGGCAGTAACGCCTGCATCAGCGTCTGCGCCCCTTGTACGGCATACTCCTGGATCCCGTCCATAGGGTGGAAACCGGAGATCAGCGGATGGAGAAGTTCGTGCGGATGCACAGGCAGTAGCTGTAGCACCTGCATCAGCGTCTGCGCCCCATGGACGGCATCCTCCGGGATCCCGTCCATAGGGTGGAAACCGAAGATCAGTTGATGGAGAAATTCGTGCGGATGCACAGGCAGTCAGTGTCTGACACTCGCGGGTGTATTATCCAGAAATAGAAAAAGCCGGGCATGCCCGGCTTTTTCTATTGCGCTGCCCTTCCCTCAGGGTTTGACCAGTTTTTGCAGCGCCTCGAGTTCGCGCTGGGCTTCCAGCAACTCGGCCTGGGACTCCTCCAGCTTGGACTGCTTCTTGGCAATCTTGTCCGGCTTGCCCGATACCCGTGCGCTCTGCAACTCGGCCAGCCGCTCTTCCATTTCTTCCCTCTGCTTGACTACCTTGCGTTGCTGCTCCTCAAGGAGCCCGGCATCGGTACAATGGGCCTCCAGGTTGCGCAGTGCCCGCTCAAGGCCGGCTACCTGCTCCTGGTTGTTGTGCGCCCTGGCGAACGCAAGCTGATCCGCCACGGCCTGCTGTCTGGCCTTGCAGCCGATGTTTTCACTACCATAGGCTTGTCCGGCCAACAACAATAAGCCTATTCCGGCGATCTTCCACATAACAACCTCTTTGTTCTGTCATACTGGATGGCCGTCCATGAGACCTGACTCCCTGTGTGAGGTCAAGACACACGGGGCCGGGCTACGACAGAGTGTGCTCTGCATCATGCCGGGCCGCTTTCGCCAAAGCTACAATGGCCCTTTCAATCAGGAGAGCCACATGACCCAACACATTCTCATCATTGCCAACGGCGCCCCCTATGGCAGCGAGTCCCTGTTCAATGCCCTGCGCCTCGGCATCGCCCTCAAAGAGGAGGGGAAGGTAGACCTCAACCTCTTCCTGATGTCGGATGCCGTCACTGCGGCCCTCGCCGGGCAGGCTCCGGCCGAGGGCTACAACCTGCGCCAGATGCTGGAGATACTGCTGGCTCAGGGCACCCGGATCCGGCTTTGCAAGAGCTGCACCGATGCGCGCGGCATCACCCCGCTACCCCTTGTCGAGGGCATAGAGATAGGCACCCTCCCCTTGCTTGCCCAATGGACTCTGGCCGCCGACAAGGTGCTAACCTTCTAGCCGTCAGGGCCCGGCCCGGACCAGTGCTGGGCGCGAGGTCCGGGTACTCAGACCATAGAGCATCAGGATCACCAGGCAGAGCAGCGCCATCAGGGCGTAAAGCCAGCTCCCGCCCCAGTGGGCCAGCACCCAGCCTCCCAGCAAGGCCCCCATGGCCACCCCGAGTCCGGAGATGGAGGCCGCCCCGAAATAGCTCCCCTTCAAATGACCAGGCGCCATCTGATCGATCAGCACATTGAGCAAGGGGAAGAGGATGCACTCCCCGACGCTCAGGAGGATCACCGCCACTATCCAGTGCCACCAGATGGCGGTATCCCCCAGCGCAAACTGCAACTGGGCGCCGAGAAAGAGCGCCACCCCGAGTTGCAGCTTGCGCCGCGTGGACCAGCGGGCAGTCAGGTGCAGCAGGGGGAACTGCAGCATCACTATGGTCAGCGCATTGGTCGTCACCAGCCAGCCGATGAGCCGCTCCACCTCCGGCGTCCCCGCGCGGGTCAGATACTGGATGAGGGGCGACTCGAACTGGGCGTAGACCAACATCAGCAGCAGATTGGCCATGATCAGCAGCAGAAACCCCCTGTCCTGCCAGAGCACCCGCAGCACGGCACGCATGCCGGGCCCGGCCGCCTGGCTGGTGTGGCAACCCGCCAGCCTGAACCCGATGACAAAGACGATGCCAAGCAGCAGATAGCTGGCACTGAGCAACAGGAAGGTCTCCTGACGCGCACTCAGGCCATAGGTGACGCCGAGCAGAGGACCGATGGCCGCCCCCAGGTTGAGCAGGAAATAACGCAGGTGCAGCGCCAGCTCACGGGCTTTGGGCTCGGCCAGATTGTCGGCCATCAGTGCCTTGCCCGGTGAGTCGATGAGTCCGTAAGAGAGTCCGCTGCCGATCACCCCGAGTGCCAGCCAGCCCACCTGGTGGGAGAGGCCGAGCAGGGCCACACTGGCGGCGGACACCAGGCAGCCGAACAGCAGGATGTTGCGCCGCCCCCATTTGTCCGAGAGCCAGCCGCCATAGAAGCTGACAAGCGTGGAAAGCGCCGCCGTAGCCCCCAGGATCAGGCCTATCAGGGTCGCCGAAAGTCCGTAGTCACGGTAGAGCAGGATGGAGAGAAAGGGCCAGACCATGAAGAAGGTGGTACGCACCATGAAAGTGCCCAGGATGACGATCCAGACCAGGGAAGGAAACTGCCTGAGGTAGGCCCATGACATGCTGCAATTCCTTTTGCCAACGAAGCGGGGTCGTCCCTTATATCAAGGGGCGCCAAAAGGAACAAGGAGACAATCTGCGCCATGCCGGGCGACAGGCACAAAAAAGCCGACCCAAGGGTCGGCTCTTTCACATACGGCAGCCTTATTCGGCAGCCGGCTCTTCGACGGCAACGGCAGCAGGAGCAGCAGCCGCTTCGGTCGGTGCGTTCGCTTCCTTGATGGAGAGACGCACACGGCCCTGACGGTCCACTTCCAGTACCTTCACCTTCACCACGTCACCGATTTTCAGGAAGTCGGCCACGTTCTGTACGCGGGCATCGGTGATCTGGGAGATATGCACCAGACCGTCTTTACCCGGCAGGATGTTGACGAAGGCGCCGAAGTCAGCCAGGCGCACGACCTTGCCTTCGTAGATGCGGTTCACTTCGATCTCGGCGGTGATGGCCTCGATGCGGCGGATCGCTTCCATGGCGGCTTCGTTGGCCACGGCGGAGATGCGAACGGTACCGTCATCATCCAGCTCGATGTTGGTGCCGGTCTCTTCGGTCAGTGCACGGATCACGGAACCACCCTTGCCGATCACGTCCTTGATCTTCTCAGGATTGATCTTGATGGTGTGGATGCGCGGTGCGAAATCGGAGATCTGAGCACGGGGAGCCTGGATAGCTTCGTCCATCACCTTCAGGATGTGCAGACGAGCGCCACGAGCTTGCTTCAGGGCAATCTCCATGATCTCTTTGGTGATGCCTTCGATCTTGATGTCCATCTGCAGCGCGGTCACACCTTCGCTGGTACCGGCTACCTTGAAGTCCATGTCGCCCAGGTGATCTTCGTCACCCAGAATGTCGGACAGCACGACGAAACCTTCTTCTTCCTTCACCAGACCCATGGCGATACCGGCAACGGAGGCCTTGATCGGCACACCGGCATCCATCAGCGCCAGGGAGGAACCACAGACAGACGCCATGGAGGAGGAGCCGTTGGATTCGGTGATTTCAGAGACCACGCGCACCACGTACGGGAACTCGGCGGCGCTCGGCATCACGGCAGCAACGCCACGCTTGGCCAGACGGCCGTGACCGATTTCACGACGCTTCGGGCTGCCCATCATGCCGGTCTCGCCGACGCAGTAGGGCGGGAAGTTGTAGTGCAGCATGAAGCGATCGGCACGGTTGCCGGTCAGCTCGTCGATGTTCTGGGCGTCACGCTCGGTACCCAGAGTGGCCACCACGATGGCCTGGGTTTCACCACGGGTGAACAGGGCAGAACCATGGGCACGGGGCAGAATGCCGGTACCGACGGAGAGGGCGCGGATCATTTCCGGATCGCGACCGTCGATACGCGGCTCACCACGTACGACGCGACCACGGACGATGCGGCTCTCCAGGCTGTGGAACTCTTCGCCGATCTTCTTGGCATCTTCTTCCACGCCGGATGCGATGACTTGCTCGACCACGCGGCCCTTGATGGCTGCGATGGTTTCGTAACGAACAGCCTTCTCGGTGATGCGGTAGGCTTCACCCAGTTCAGCGGTGGCCAGTTCGGCAACTTTGGCTTTCAGCGCTTCGTTGACGGCAGGCGGGGTCCAGTCCCAGGGCTTGGTACCGACGTCGGCAGCGAATTCGTTGATGGCGTTGATCACGGTCTGCATCTGCTCGTGACCGTAGACCACGGCGCCCAGCATCACCTCTTCGGAGAGGATGGCCGCTTCGGATTCCACCATCAGCACCGCATTGGCAGTACCGGCAACCACCAGATCCAGATCGCTCTGGGGCAGTTCGGTGGTGGTCGGGTTCAGCACGTACTGGCCGTTCATGTAACCCACGCGGGCTGCACCGATCGGGCCGCCGAACGGGATGCCGGAGATGGCCAGGGCCGCGGAGGCACCGATCATGGCAACGATGTCGGGAGAAACGGCCGGGTTCACGGACATGACGGTGGCAACCACCTGAACCTCATTGAGGAAGCCTTCCGGGAACAGCGGACGGATGGGACGGTCGATCAGACGGGAGATGAGGGTCTCACCCTCGCTCGGACGGCCTTCACGACGGAAGAAACCACCCGGGATACGACCAGCAGCATAGGTACGCTCCTGATAGTTGACGGTCAGCGGGAAGAAATCACGGCCGTGATCGGCCTCTTTCTTGCCAACGACAGTCACGAAGACACAGGTATCGTCCATGCTGACCATGACGGCCGCAGTGGCTTGACGGGCCATCACACCGGTTTCCAGTGTGACGGTGTGTTGACCGTACTGGAATGACTTTACAATAGGATTCACGTGAATTTCCTTTTAACAATTTGGCGCTTTAAATTCGCGTGCAAGTATACTTGATTCGCATCAAAAGGTAAGCGCGGACGTCAATTCTGTGAGGCAGGCAACGGCCTGCATCCTGTTTGAAACGGGCAATAAAAAAGGGGAACCTCGCGGTTCCCCTTTTTTGCGAAATCTGATGGTCGATTAACGACGCAGACCCAGCTTGGCGATCAGAGCAGCGTAACGCTGAACGTCTTTACGCTTCAGGTAGTCCAGCAGCTTACGACGCTGGGAAACCATGCGCAGCAGACCGCGACGACCGTGGTGATCCTTGGCGTGCTCCTTGAAGTGACCTTGCAGATGGTTGATCTGGGCAGTCAGCAGGGCAACTTGCACTTCGGGGGAACCGGTGTCGTTGGCGCCACGAGCGTTGTCGGCAACGATTTGAGCTTTGATCTCAGCATTTAGAGACATGGTATTACTCCAGTAGAGTGTTTAAAGGTTCACAGCCAATCTCTAATTCAGCCGTGAAATGAGGGCGATATCATAATCGTCCCCGCCCCTTTTCGCAACGGGAAAGACGCGTGACAGACCGATACCGCCTGAGGATCACTCCTCGTCGTGGTAGCGAACAAGACGCTTGGGCGCCACGCGCCCCTCGTCATCGATCTCGCCAACCCCGATGAATTCGCGCTCCGGGCCAACCGTCATGCGGACCTGGCCACTTTGGGGGCTACCTGCCACCTGCACGGCCTGACCCTGGTTCACATAGGCGGCCACGGCGACCAGCATGTTCACCTCGGGCAGAGAGGCCACGGCGGTGTCCATCGGCAGCAACAGGGGATCCAGCTGCTCCCGTGGCGGAATGCTTTCGGCCTTGGCCTGCTCGAAGATACACTCGAGCTGCTCCAGGGTCAGCATCCGCTCGTAGGGGTAGCTCGCCACCTGGGTGCGACGCAGCTGGGTGACGTGAGCGCCACAGCCCAGCACTTCCCCCAGATCGTCCACCAGGGAGCGGATATAGGTACCCTTGCTGCAATGCACTTCCAGCTTCACCTCGTCCCCCTCGAAGCCGAGCAGCTTGAGTTCGAAGATGGTGATGGGACGGGCTTCCCGCTCGATCTCGATCCCTTCACGGGCATATTCGTAGAGCGGGCGGCCGTTGTGCTTGAGGGCGGAGTACATGGACGGCACCTGCATGATGGGGCCGCGGAACTGGTCCAGCGCCTCGATCAGGGTGCCCACCGCCACGTTCACCGGGCGGGTGGAAACCACCTCGCCGTCGGAGTCGCTGGTATTGGTGCGCTCGCCCAGCTTGGCGGTCACCTCATAGCGCTTGTCCGCTTCCAGCAGATACTGGGAGAACTTGGTGGCCTCCCCGAGGCAGATCGGCAACATGCCGGTGGCCAGGGGGTCCAGGGCGCCGGTATGGCCAGCCTTGGCGGCGTTGTAGATCCGCTTGACCTTCTGCAACACATCGTTGGAAGTCAGGCCGGTCGGTTTGTCCAGCAGCAGGATGCCGTGTACGTCACGGCCTTTGAAACGACGTCTACGAGACATCTCAGGCGTTATCCTCAGTCGTGTCATCCGGTGCGGATTGCTCTTCGTCACGACCGGCTTCAGTCATGCGACGCTTGTCTTCACGCACAGTGTTGGTCACCAGGTTGGAGAGGCGCATCCCCTCGACCAGGGTCTGGTCGTAGTAGAAACGCAGCTCGGGCACCACCCGCAGACGCATGGCGCTGCCCAGCAGGCTGCGGATGTAACCGGCAGCCTCGGTCAGGCCCTTGAGCCCTTCCTTGATGCGCTCGGCGTCATTCTCCAGTTGCAAGAAGGTGACATAAACCTTGGCATAGTTGAGGTCCTTGGAGACCTCCACGTCGGAGACGGTCACCATGCCGATGCGCGGGTCTTTCACCTCGCGCTGCAGGATCAGCGCGATTTCACGCTGGATCTGCTGCCCGACCCGACGGGTCCGGCTGAATTCTCTGGCCATATTCTATCCTGCGATAAAAGGGGGCCGCGGCCCCCTATTTTGTCTAACGCTCGGCTTACAGAGTCCGCTGGATTTCAACGGTCTCGTACACCTCGATCTGGTCGCCTTCACGCACGTCGTTGTAGTTCTTGACCGCGATACCACACTCGTAGCCGTTGCGAACTTCGTTGACGTCATCCTTGAAGCGGCGCAGGGATTCCAGCTCCCCTTCATAGATAACCACGTTGTCACGCAGAACGCGAATGCGGTTGGAACGCTTGACCACACCTTCGGTAACCATACAGCCGGCAACGGCGCCGAACTTCGGCGACTTGAAGACGCTGCGCACTTCAGCCAGACCGATGATCTCCTGACGATACTCAGGAGCCAGCTTGCCGCTCATGGCCTGCTTCACTTCGTCGATCAGGTCATAGATGACGGAGTAGTAACGCAGATCCAGGCTCTCGGATTCGATGACCTTGCGCGCAGAAGCGTCGGCACGGACGTTGAAGCCCACCAGGATGGCGCTGGAAGCCGCGGCCAGGGTCGCGTCGGTTTCGGTGATGCCACCTACGCCGGAACCCACGATCTTCACCTTCACTTCGTCGGTGGAGAGTTTGACCAGCGCATCGCAGATCGCTTCCACAGAGCCTTGTACATCGGCCTTGATCACCACGTTCACTTCGGACACTTCGCCCTCGGTCATGTTGGCGAACATGTTTTCCAGCTTGGCCTTCTGCTGGCGAGCCAGCTTGACTTCGCGGAACTTGCCCTGACGGTAGAGCGCCACTTCACGGGCTTTCTTCTCGTCACGCACAACGGTGGCTTCGTCACCGGCAGAGGGAACGCCGGACAGGCCGAGAATTTCCACCGGCAGGGACGGACCCGCTTCCTTGATCTCGCGACCCAGTTCGTCACGCATGGCGCGCACACGGCCGTATTCGAGACCGCACAGCACGATGTCGCCCTGACGCAGAGTACCTTCCTGTACCAGCACGGTGGCAACCGGACCACGACCTTTATCCAGGAAGGATTCGATCACGACGCCGTTGGCCATGCCGTCAACCACCGCTTTCAGCTCCAGCACTTCGGCCTGGATCAGGATGGCTTCCAGCAGGTCGTCGATGCCTTCGCCAGACTTGGCGGAGACGTGCACGAACTGGCAATCGCCACCCCAGTCTTCGGACATGACGTTGTAACGGGCCAGCTCGGTCTTGACGCGATCCGGATCCGCTTCAGGCTTGTCGATCTTGTTCACCGCAACAACCAGCGGCACACCGGCCGCCTTGGCGTGCTGGATAGCTTCGATGGTTTGCGGCATCACGCCGTCGTCAGCTGCAACAACCAGCACCACGATGTCGGTCGCCTTGGCACCGCGAGCACGCATGGAGGTAAACGCCGCGTGACCCGGGGTATCCAGGAAGGTGATCATCCCGCTGTCGGTCTGTACGTGGTACGCACCGATGTGCTGGGTAATGCCACCGGCTTCGCCTGCGGCGACCTTGGCTTTACGGATATAGTCCAGCAGCGAGGTCTTGCCGTGGTCGACGTGACCCATGATGGTCACGACCGGCGCACGCGGCTTGGCTTCGGAGGTCTCGTCACGATCGGACAGTACCGCCTCTTCCAGCTCGTTCTCACGGCGCAGCACTACCTTGTGACCCATCTCCTCTGCGACCAGCTGAGCGGTCTCTTGGTCGATCACCTGGTTGATGGTGGCCATGGCACCCATCTTCATCATCACCTTGATGACTTCAACGCCCTTGACGGCCATCTTGTTGGCGAGCTCCGCCACTGTGATGGTCTCGCCGATGACGACGTCACGGTTGACCACGGCAGCCGGCTTGTTGAAGCCGTGTTTCATGGCGTTCGGCATGGCCATCTTGCCACGCTTGCCTTTGCGGGCACGGGGATCGCGGGAGTTGCGGTCATTGCGGTCGTCTTCGCGACGGCCGACCTTCTTCGGCGCCTTGGCAGCGGCAGCCGTGCGACGGCTGGTCTCTTCCTTACGATCCAACTCATCTTCGG
The DNA here is from genome assembly GCF_040908115.1 of Aeromonas sp. R7-1. Lineage (NCBI taxonomy): Bacteria > Pseudomonadati > Pseudomonadota > Gammaproteobacteria > Aeromonadales > Aeromonadaceae > Aeromonas > Aeromonas sp. R7-1. The sequence continues at coordinate 263,119 of NZ_JBFODD010000064.1, forward strand.
CCGCTTGCGCGTGCTTGTTGGTGGTCAGATGGTAATCGCTGCTCTCTTTGGCGCGAGCCGCTTCTTCTTCAGCCCAGCGGGCCGCATTCTGTTCCGCCATGATGCGAGCCTCTTCGGCTTTCTTCGCGGCGAGTTCTTCAGCTTTTTGCAAAGCTGTCTGTTCCTGTTGGCGCTTCAGTTCTTCTGCTTCGCGCTTGGCCATCTTTTCTGCCTCTTGCTGAGCTGTGCTAACGGCTGCTTTGGCGGGCTGTTGAGCCTGTCGAGCCTTCTGTTGTGCCTCGATCCGCGCCTTTTCCTCAGCTTCACGACGAGCCTGCTCAGCCTCACGGCGAGCCTTCTCTTCAGCGTCGAGGCGGGCCTTCTCTTCGGCCTCGCGACGAGCTTTTTCTTCTGCTTCCAAACGCGCTGTTTCCTCGGCTTCCGCCTGGCGCTGTTCATCTTCCAGCGCCGAGCGTCTTACATAGGTGCGAGACTTGCGCACTTCTACCTGCACTTCCTTGTTCTTGCCACCAGTCCCCTGAACACTCAGGGTGCTCTTGGTCTTGCGCTGCAAGGTCATGCGAGCAGGTGCGGTGACCTCGTCACCTCCATGCTGTTTCTTCAGATGTGCCAGCAGAGTCTGTTTCTCAGACTCGCTGACCATGTCGTCGGCCTTGCTCTTCACGATGCCGGCATCGACAAACTGCTGGAGAAGACGATCAACCGGCGTGTCGATGTCAGTGGCAAGTTGCTTAACTGATACTTCTGCCATTCATTTTCCTCCGTTTGACCTTATTCAGACTGCTCTTCTCCGAACCAACAGATATTGCGAGCAGCCATAATGAGCTCACCTGCCTTCTCGGCGGTCAACTCTTCGATGTCGGCAAGGTCATCGATACCTTGCTCTGCCAAATCTTCCAGGGTGCCGACACCGCGAGCGGCCAGGGCATAGGCCATTTCACGGCCGAGGCCGGAGAGATTGAGCAGTTCTTCGGAAGGCTCGACGCCTTCAAAGGATTCTTCTTTGGCCAGGGCCTTGGTGGTCAGGGCATCCTTGGCACGCTTGCGCAGCTCTTCGACCATGTCTTCATCCAGACCGTCGATGGCCAGCAGCTCGTTGACCGGGACGAAGGCAATCTCTTCCAGGGTGGAGAAGCCCTCTTCCATCAGCAGGCCGGCGAAATCGTCGTCGATATCGAGGGTGCTGGTGAACAGGTTCATGATGCGGTCGTTCTCGGCCTGGTGCTTGGCACGCATGTCCTCGACGGTCATCACGTTCAGTTCCCAACCGGTCAGCTGGGAGGCCAGACGCACGTTCTGACCGTTGCGGCCGATGGCCTGGGCCAGGTTGGCGGCTTCCACGGCGATGTCCATGGTGTGGTTGTCTTCATCGACGATGATGGAGGCCACATCGGCTGGCGCCATGGCGTTGATCACGTATTGGGCCGGGTTGTCATCGTACAGCACGATGTCGGCACGCTCACCGCTCAGCTCGGCGGAGACGGCCTGAACGCGGGCACCACGCATGCCGATACAGGCACCGATCGGGTCGATACGACGATCGTTGGTCTTCACCGCGATCTTGGCGCGGGAACCCGGATCACGGGCAGCGCCCATGATTTCAATCATCTCTTCGCCGATTTCCGGCACTTCGATGCGGAACAGCTCTTTCAGGAAGTCCGGGCTGGAGCGGCTGACGAACAGCTGGGAACCACGGGCTTCCGGACGCACGGCGTAGAGCAGGCCACGGATGCGGTCGCCGGGACGGAAGGTCTCACGGGGCAACATGTCGTCACGGAAGATCACGGCTTCGGCATTGCTGCCCAGATCCAGGATCACGTTGTCGCGGTTGCTCTTCTTGACCACGCCGCTGATGATGGTGCCTTCCTTGTCCTTGAACTGGTCAACGACCTGGGAACGCTCGGCCTCGCGCACTTTCTGCACGATGACCTGCTTGGCGGTCTGGGTGGTGATACGGTCGAAGGTCACAGAGTCAATCTGGTCTTCAACATAGTCGCCGATCTGGATATCCGGCTGCTCGATCTGAGCGGCTTCGAGAGTGATTTCCCCGTACGGGTTCTCCATGGAAGCCTGATCGGCCACCACGACCCAACGGCGATAGGTGTCATAGTCACCGGTCTTGCGATCGATCTCGACACGCACTTCAATCTCGCCTTCGTATTTTTTCTTGGTCGCAGTCGCCAGCGCAGTCTCCAGAGCCTGGAAAATCTTCTCGCGTGGGACAGCCTTCTCGTTGGACACAGCGTCAACGACCAGCAAAATCTCTTTATTCATATCCGATAGCCTCGTTAACCAAAGTTCGGCACTATGTTCGCTTTTTGGATATTGGTGAAAGCCAACACCTCGTCCTTACCATCTACCGTCAGAGTGATCATGTCCCCCTGCACGGCTTTGATTACGCCTTTGAACTTGCGGCGGTTGTTTGTTGCCATCCGAAGCGTTACCGCCGCCTCCTGGCCAACGTATTTTTCGAACTGGGCGACCTTGAACAGTGGACGATCCAGACCCGGGGAAGACACCTCAAGGTAGTACTCCTCGGTGATGGGATCTTCGACATCCATGATGGCGCCGACCTGGCGGCTCACCTCGGCACAGTCTTCCACCGTCACGCCTTGCTCCGAGTCGATGAAAACGCGCAAGGTCGAGTGCTTACCCGCACGGATAAACTCGATACCCCACAGTTCAAAACCCAAGGCAACGACCGGAGCCTCGAGCAGATCGGTCAAACGTTGTTCCAACGTAGCCAAAGTCACCCTCCGAAAAACGAAAAAAGGGCATATAGCCCAGATAGAAATAGATTCAGAGTAAATTGCACATAACAAAAAGCCCCGATGTCAAATCGGGGCTTGGCGCTTTACCCTGATTGTCGCCTCGCAGCGACCGCCTTCCTGAGCGTAGGAAATGCGTGAAATTTGGTTGCGGGGGCCGGATTTGAACCGACGACCTTCGGGTTATGAGCCCGACGAGCTACCATGCTGCTCCACCCCGCGTCCGAAATCGTGCGAGATTATAGCCACTTCACTCTCGTGAGACAAGACTCAGCGGCTATAACATCCCGGTTACCCGGGTTCACTGCTTAATTGGTGCCGTGGGCGGGACTCGAACCCGCACACCCTAGAGCACTACCCCCTCAAGATAGCGTGTCTACCAATTCCACCACCACGGCAAAACTCTTATTCGGGAACGTCAGTATCTTTCTTCACTGGCGCTTTGCTCTGCTCAACTTGTTGAGTCTGTTGCAGATTTTCCCATTCACTACCCTGCTTGACCTTGTTGCTGGACATAGAACCCAGAACCAGACTAATCAAGAAAAACAGAGTAGCCAAAATCGCTGTTGTGCGGGTCAGGAAGCTGCCTGAACCACCGGAGCCGAATACAGTATTCGATGCCCCTGCGCCGAAGGAGGCGCCCATATCAGCCCCTTTACCTTGCTGAATCATCACCAGACCAATCAGAGCCAGCGATACCAGCAGATAAACGACCAAAAGAATCTCGTACATTTAACTTGCACCCTTTGCCGCTTCAACTATTCCTAAAAACGCCTCGCCATCAAGACTTGCCCTGCCTATCAGACCGCCATCAATATCGGGCTGTGCAAACAAATCTTGTGCATTGGCCGGTGTCACGCTCCCACCATAGATGATTCTGACTTTCTCACCTATTACCGGAGTATCCTCCGCCAAGCGACTGCGAATAAAGGAATGAACCTCTTGTGCCTGCTCGGGTGTGGCGCATTTACCTGTACCTACAGCCCAGATTGGCTCGTAGGCGATGATAGCATTATCGAAAGCCATCGCGCCATTTTTCTCTATGACGATGTCCAGTTCCTCGGCAATCACCTCGAAGGTTCTTCTTGCCTGCCTCGCTGCTCCTGACTCACCCAGACAAAGTATGGGTATCAGACCTGCTGCTCTGACTGCCGCAAACTTCTCTGCGACGATAAAACTGGTCTCACCAAAGAGACGCCTGCGCTCGGAGTGGCCAACAAGTACATATCGGCAACCTGCCTCGACCAGCATCTCACACGAGATTTCACCCGTATAAGCGCCCTGTCTGTGCTGACTCACGTTCTGAGCCCCCAGCTTCACTCTTCCCTGCTCACCGAGCAGTTCGGCCGTGAAACCGAGATGCACATGGGATGGACACAAGACCACATCTACGTCTTCATCAATGCGTTCTGTGCACTGACTCGTAAACTGCTCTAACTGCGACCTACTACCGTGTAACTTCCAGTTGGCTGCTACAAACGGCTTGCGATGTCCCATCGGCAACTCCCTTGCGAAAGCGGGGCTGATAATATCCAGAGGATGCTCAGCTGACAAGTGCTATTTTCAAATTTTCGAATCGTTTGAACAAGATACAACCAAGGCGACTAAAAAGCCGCCTTGGTTGTTCATTAAAACGCCGATTCGACCTGTTTGGCGATGCGCTCTGCCATATCGCGCACCTGCTGTTCGTGTTCACCTTCGACCATGACCCGGATCAGGGGCTCGGTGCCGGATTTGCGCAACAGCACCCGGCCACGGCCGGCCAGTTCCAGCTCCACTGCCGCCACTTCCTGCTGAACGGCACTGGAGGTCAGCGGATCCTTGCCTTCGGCGAAGCGCACATTGACCAGCACTTGCGGGAACTTGCTCATGCCCGAACGCAATTTGGCAAGCGGCATCTCGGCACTGCGCATGGCCGTCAGCACCTGCAGGGCGGCGACGATACCATCCCCCGTGGTGGTCTGATCCAGGCAGATGATGTGACCGGAGTTTTCGCCCCCGATGCGCCAGCCCTTCTCGTTCATCATTTCAAGCACGTAGCGGTCACCCACCTTGGCACGGGCAAAGGGGATGCCCAGGGTCTGAAGCGCCAGCTCCAGCCCCATGTTGGCCATCAGGGTGCCCACCACACCGCCCTTGAGACGGCCATGGCGCAGGGCATCCCGGGCGATGATGTAGAGGATCTCATCCCCGTCGATGATGTAACCAGTGCTGTCCACCATCACCAGACGGTCGCCGTCACCGTCGAAGGCGACGCCGAGATCTGCCTTGCATTCCTGGACCTTGGCGGCCAGCGCCTCCGGTGCGGTGGAACCGACACCGTCATTGATGTTGAGCCCATCCGGGCTGCAGCCGATGGCGATGACTTCGGCACCCAGCTCGCGGAAGACGGAAGGGGCGATATGGTAGGTGGCACCATGACCGCAATCCACCACCATTTTCAGCCCTTCCAGGCTCAGATTGGAGGGGAAGGTGCTCTTGCAGAATTCGATGTAGCGACCAGCCGCATCATCGATGCGCTGCGCCTTGCCAAGCTCCGCGGACTCCACGCACTTGAGTTCGTTGTCGAGCTCGGCTTCGATGGCCAGCTCGACATCATCGGGCAGCTTGGTGCCGTCGGCGGAGAAGAACTTGATGCCGTTGTCGTAATAGGGGTTGTGGGATGCACTGATGACGATACCGGCTTCGGCACGGAAGGTGCGAGTCAGGTAGGCAACCGCCGGGGTGGGCATGGGTCCCATCAATATGGCCTTGAGACCGGCGGCGGAGAGCCCCGCCTCCAGTGCCGACTCCAGCATGTAACCGGAGATACGGGTATCCTTGCCGATCAGCACCTTCTTGGTCCCTTTCTTGGAGAGCACCTTGCCGGCGGCCCAGCCCAGTTTCATGACGAAATCCGGGGTGATCGGGTATTCACCCACCTTGCCGCGCACGCCGTCGGTGCCGAAGTACTTTCTGGTCATTGTCTGTTTCTCGTTTTTCTATTTGGATATGAAATCTTGTCCCGTCATGGTCATCCAGCCTGTACGCAAGACATCCATGGTGGCCCGCACGTCGTGCACCCGGATGATCCTGGCGCCATGTTGCAACCCGATCAGGGCACAGGCCAGACTACCAGCCAACCGCTCGGCTACCGGGCGGTCAAGCAGGTTGCCTATCATAGACTTTCGTGACATGCCCACCAAGAGCGGAAGCTGGTAATCGAGCAGTGACGCCTGCTGGGCCAACAGCTGATAGTTGTGCGCCAGCGTCTTGCCAAAGCCATAGCCTGGATCCAGTACCAGATGCTCACGCGGGATACCGGCCCCCAGACAAGCGGCAATCCGCTCGTCAAAGAAGGCTCTCACCTCTCCCACCAGATCGTCATAGTGCGGCTCCACCTGCATGGTACGGGGCTGCCCCTGCATGTGCATGAGGCATACCGGTACGCCAGCCTCGGCCGCCGCGCCCAGCGCTCCCGGCTCTTGCAGGGCGCGGACATCATTGATGAGGTGACCACCAGCAGCACAACCCTCCCGCATGACAATCGCCTTGGAGGTATCGAGGGAGATCATCACATCCAGCTCGGCGACCATGCGCTCCACCACGGGGATGACCCTGTCCAGCTCCTCCTGCTCGCTCACGTCGGGGGCGCCCGGGCGGGTCGACTCGCCACCAATATCGATAAGGGTGGCCCCATCGGCCACCATGTCGCGGGCATGACCCAACGCCAGATCGATCTGCTTGAAGCGGCCACCATCTGAAAAGGAGTCCGGCGTCACATTGAGAATGCCCATGACATGGGGACGGTCGAGAGAAAGGGTACGTCCCTTGCTGATTAACTGCATTGCTTCAACTACCTCCAACAAGAACGGCAAACTCTTCGTGCAAAGAAAAACCCCGGGCAAGCCCGGGGTTTGTATCATGGCAACTTATTTGGCCGGGACATCGTTCGCCTTGTCGATGTCACTCAGAGGTGCATTGCCCTCTTCAGCCGGCGCCTTGGCCTCCGGCCCGTTGTTCACGCTGGCACCACCTTGCGGGGTGTCACCATGCTCATCATGCCAGTTGCTGGGTGCACGCACTTCGCGACGCGCCATCAGATCGTCGATCTGCTTGGCATCGATGGTCTCGTACTTCATCAATGCATCTTTCATGGTGTGCAGCACATCCATGTTGTCCAGCAGGATCTGCTTGGCACGATCGTAGTTGCGATCGATGACCTGCTTGACCTCTGCATCGATGATGCGGGCGGTATCGTCAGACATGTGCTTGGCCTTGGCCATGCTGCGGCCGAGGAAGACTTCACCATCCTCTTCTGCGTAAAGCATGGGGCCGAGACGCTCGGACATGCCCCACTGGGTGACCATCTTGCGGGCGATGTCGGTCGCACGTTCGATGTCGTTGGATGCACCGGTCGATACCTTCTCGGCACCGTAGATCAGCTCTTCCGCCAGACGACCGCCATACAGGCTGGAGATCATGGACTCCAGATGCTGCTTGGAGTGGCTCCAGCGGTCCTGCTCCGGCAGGTACATGGTCACACCCAGCGCACGGCCGCGCGGAATGATGGAGACCTTGTAGACAGGATCATGATCCGGCACCACGCGACCAATGATGGCGTGACCCGCTTCGTGATAGGCCGTCATCTCCTTCTCGGACTCTTTCATCACCATGGAGCGACGTTCTGCCCCCATCATGATCTTGTCCTTCGCCTTTTCGAACTCCAGCATGGAGACCACTCGGCGGCTCTCGCGAGCAGAGAAGAGGGCAGCCTCGTTCACCAGGTTGGCCAGATCGGCACCGGAGAAACCAGGGGTACCACGGGCAATCAGCGCCGGATTGACGTCATCCGCCAGCGGTACCTTGCGCATATGCACTTTCAGGATCTGCTCACGACCGCGAACATCCGGCAAGCCGACCACGACCTGGCGGTCGAAACGACCCGGACGCAGCAGCGCAGGATCCAGTACGTCGGGACGGTTGGTGGCGGCGATGACGATGATGCCTTCGTTGCCTTCAAAACCATCCATTTCAACCAGCATCTGGTTCAGGGTCTGCTCACGTTCATCGTGACCACCACCCAGACCGGCGCCACGCTGGCGACCGACCGCATCGATCTCGTCGATGAAGATGATGCAGGGGGAGGATTTCTTGGCCTGTTCGAACATGTCACGCACCCGGGAGGCACCGACACCCACGAACATTTCCACGAAATCCGAACCTGAAATGGTGAAGAACGGCACCTTGGCCTCGCCTGCAATGGCTTTGGCCAGCAGGGTCTTACCGGTACCGGGAGGACCTACCAACAGGACGCCGGTCGGGATCTTGCCACCCAGCTTCTGGAATTTGGTCGGGTCACGCAGATAGTCGACCAGCTCCTTGACCTCTTCCTTTGCCTCGTCACAACCGGCTACGTCGGCGAAGGTAGTCTTGATCTGATCTTCGCTCATCAGGCGAGCCTTGCTCTTGCCGAACGACATGGCACCCTTGCCGCCACCGCCCTGCATCTGACGCATGAAGAAGACCCAGACACCGATCAGCAACAGCATCGGGAACCAGGAGATGAAGATGGACGTGATCAGGGACGGTTCTTCCGGCTTCTCACCCATCACCTTGACGTTATGGTTGAGCATGTCGTTGAGCAGTTGGGGATCCGGCGCAGGAATGATGGTGGTGAAACGTTCACCGGTGCGCTTGACGCCATTGATGACCTTGCCATCCATCCGCACTTCACGGATCTGCTCCTGGGTCACTTCTTTCACGAAGCTGGAATAGTCCAGCTGGCGACTGGTGGTATCGCTGGGGCTGAAGCTATTGAACACCGACATCAGCACGACGGCGATGACCAGCCACAGGATTAGGTTTTTCGCCATGTCACTCAAATCAATGACCTCGCAGACTGACAGTTAACGATGAGGGTTAGGGTACTACAGTTTAAAACCGGTAGCCACAATGTAGACTTCTCGTGAACGGGCACGGGACGAGTCTGGTTTTCGAATCTTGACGACAGAGAAAAGTCTACGTATTTCATTGAGATAGGCATCAAACCCCTCCCCCTGGAACACCTTGACTACAAAACTGCCATTACTGCTCAGGACCTGATTGCACATGTCCAGCGCCAGTTCCACCAGGTACATGGCACGGGCCTGATCCACCTGCTGGGTGCCGCTCATGTTGGGCGCCATGTCGGACATGACGACGTCCACCTTGTCGGGGCCGACTCGCTCAAGCAAGGCGCCGAGTACAGTTTCCTCCCGAAAGTCCCCTTGCAGGAAATCGACACCGGCAATGGAATCCATCGGCAAAATATCGCACGCAATGACGCGCCCCTTGTCACCGACCTGGTCGATGGCAAATTGGGACCAGCCACCGGGAGCAGCCCCCAGGTCCACTACTGTCATCCCCGGCTTGAGCAGCCGGTCTTTGCCCTGGATCTCATCGATCTTGAAAACGGCGCGAGAGCGCAGTCCCAACTTCTGGGCTTTCTTGACGTATTGGTCGTCGAAATGTTCTTTTAACCAGCGGGTTGAACTGGGGGAACGTTTTTTCTGGGTCATGATTGTCGACTTTAAAAAACCACAAGGGTTATTAGTATTAAGGGCTAAGTGGGGGTAGAATACGCCCCTTTCAACCCTGACTTATGAAGAAATTGCCATGATTCTCAACAATAAACAGAAACAGTACCTCAAGGGCCTGGCCCACAGTCTGAAGCCGGTCGTCCTGTTGGGACAACACGGTCTGACCGAAGGGGTGCTGGCCGAGATCGATCTGGCGCTGAACCACCACGAGCTGATCAAGGTTAAGGTTGCGTCTGAAGATCGTGAGATGAAACAGCTGGTGATGGATGCCATCGTTCGCGAGACCGGCGCCATCAAGGTACAGAGCATGGGCCATGTACTGACCATCTACCGTCAGGCCAAAGAGCCCAAGATCCAGTTGCCGCGCAAGTAACAGGAAAGAGCATTCGCTCTTTCCTTCATTTCCCTTCTTCCCAAGTCGCTTGCCAAAATAGTTGTCAGGCCCTTAACCTGCGATGAATAGTCGCGGACACCCACTATGGACAAGCATCAGCTCCTCACCGATGAAGAACTGGCCATGCTGCGGAACCTGGGAAACGATGAAGACATTGCCACCAGCCAATACCTGCGCGGCACCCTGCCCCTTCCTCTCCAAAGCCTGTTGCAGCGAGCCAAGCCTCTGACACTCGAAGCCCGCATCGCCGGCTACCAATTGCGTTTCCCGCTCCACTGCACCCATGCAGAGGAGGGCCACGCCGAGCTGCGCATCGCCGCACCGACCATTACCGAGCTGGGTTCGCCCCATCTGCGCGCCTGGCGACTCGACGAAAAGGCCGTGCTCTGCACCGAAGACGCGGAGTACGAGGTATACAGCCTCTCCCTTGGCGGTCTCATCGTGGCCGGCTTGCCGGACTCCTCTGCCAAGGGAGATCCACTTGGCGGATACCTTCGCATCGAGGAGCTCCCTCCCCTGGCCATGACAGGCACCCTCATCAGGCACGTGGATGCCAATCAACATCACCATGACTGGGCCGTCCAGTTCCGACTGGGCAAGGAGGATCAGGAACAATTGCGGGACTGGCTCTTCCAGCGCCACCAGGACGCCTTCGTCCAGGCCTATCAGGGTGACTAAAGACAACAGGGGAGCCCGGCTCCCCTGTCTCTTTCCCCGACATTCAATCAGAGATAGGCAACTTCCAGGATCTCGTACTCCACATCGCCACCCGGCGTCTTGACGATGGCAACGTCATCCACTTCCTTGCCGATCAGGGCGCGGGCAATGGGGGAGTTCACGGAGATCATGTTCTGCTTGATGTCCGCCTCGTCGTCTCCCACGATGCGGTAGACCACTTCCTCTTCCGTTTCACTTTTGAGCAGAGTCACGGTTGCGCCGAAGATGACGCGGCCATTGTTGGCAATCTTGGTGACATCGATAATCTGGGCATTGGAGAGCTTGCCTTCGATTTCCTGAATGCGGCCTTCACAGAAACCCTGCTGCTCGCGGGCGGCATGGTATTCGGCATTTTCTTTCAGATCGCCATGTTCACGGGCATCAGCAATCGCTTCGATAATCTGGGGACGCAGCTCGGTCTTGAGATAATCGAGCTCTTGACGCAGCTTTTCAGCGCCGCGAACAGTCATCGGAGTATGATTCATAGTCGAAACCTGGGTTGCTTTATAAAGAGAAGCTGCGGCAATCAAAAGAGAGCCGCAGCTGTCGGTTCGGATGGGGCATCTTAATATGAAGCCGCCACAAAATCCATGTCAGCCCCTGCGAGCGGGATCCCGCTTTGGGCCAGCGTTACTTGGATTCCGAGACGCCAAGCGGAGCCGACACCGTCGGTTTGCCCTGCATGATGGCGATCTCGACACGTCGGTTCATGCGCCGATTCTCCGGGCTGTTGTTGGGCACCAGCGGCTGGGAATCCGCCATCCCTTGCACCACCAGACGATTGCCGTCAAAACCGGGCACCTTGATCATCTGGTGGGCCACCGCCACCGCCCGCTGGGATGAAAGCTCCCAGTTGGACTGGAACAACTCGTCCTCGGTGGCCACATTGTCGGTGTGGCCGGAGACGGTGATCTCCCCCGGCACATCCTTGAGCAGCGCAGCCACCTTGCGGATCACCGGCCAGAACTGGGGTTGCAGGAAGGCGGATCCCGCCGGGAACGCCGCTTTCTCGCGAATGCGAATGATGATCTGCTGACCCAGCGCCTCTATCTCGATGGCCCCATCCTGGATCTGGGCCTGCATCTGCTCCGCCAGTGCCTTGGCCAGGGTGTTGGACTGTTCCTGCGCCTTCTGGGCCTCCTGGGCGGTATCGCCACCGCTCTGCTGGCCTTCGGTCTTGTCATGTCCGCCCGCCTTGTCCGCATCCCCAGGCTGGAAATCCAGCTCGGTCTGGGTCATGTCGATGGTCTGCTGCATGATGGTGTCAATAGGCGTCGGCTCGGGGCGACCAGGACGAAACTCCTGGGCGATGACGGAGGTTCCCTTGGGGATATCCTTGACCTCCAGGATGTTCTGCACCCCGAACGCCTTCTCCATGGAACCGGCGATCTGCTTGAACTTCTGCACATCCATCTCGGCAAAGGAGAGCAAGAGCACGAAGAAGCACATCAGCAGAGACATGAGATCCGCGAAGGTTCCCATGTAACCGGGCAATCCGGGAGGCGGGCACTTGCACTTTGCCATCTGTGCGCTCCTATTCGGTCCCGTTGTTGCGTTTGGACTGATTCAGGTAGTTCTGCAACATGGCCTGGATCACCCTCGGGTTCTGTCCATCCTGGATCCCCATGATGGCGTCGAGGATCAGGGTGCGACTCAACTGTTCCTCGCCACTGCGCAGTTCCAGCTTGTCCGCGATGGGGATGGCAATCATGTTGGCCTCGATGGCGCCATACAGGGTCGTCAGCAAGGCCACCGCCATGGCCGGACCGATGGATTTGGGGTCGCTCATGTTGGCCAGCATGGCCACCAACCCCACCAGGGTACCGATCATGCCCATGGCCGGACCGAGATCCCCCAGGGAGCGGAACACCTTGATGGCTGTGGCGTGACGCTCGGACGTCAGTTCGATGTCCTTCTCCATCACCGCACGCACCACGTCGGCATCATGGCCGTCCACCAGCATGTCGATGCCCTTCTTCATGAAGGTATTGGGGATCTCCGCCGCCTCCAGGGCCAGAAAGCCCCCCTTGCGGGCCGCATCCGCCAGTTCCACCGCCTTGGTGATGAGATCGTCGAGCTTGTCCCCCTTGTACATGAAGGCCTTGCCCGCGACCTTGAAGGCCATCAGAAACTGGCCGAGGTTGAATTTCATCATGCAGATGAACACGGACCCCAGTATGGTGATGTAGACCGATGGCATGTCCACATACATGCTCATGGGGCCGCCCAGCAACATGCCGTACACCACGACCCCGAACCCCAGCACCAAGCCTATCAGACTCCCTAAATCCACATCCCTACTCCTGTCGCCGAACGTGCCGTCTCATTATATTGCGTTGAATTTTCTGCTATTGCGTCCCCGGCAGCAAGCCCGGTACACCGCAATCGCCGATCGGCAATGCGTGGTTGCATGCCCATTCTTATCGGCCAGGGTCAGGATAGTTTGAGGACGCCGCGTTTTTCTGCCTCCCCCCTGTGGCCGGTCGATGTTAAGATGAGCCGTTTTTTTCAATCCCCGAGGATGGACATGGCCAGTAAAAAAATCGACCGTCTGAGTTTTGATGCCACCCTGGAAGAGCTGGAAACCATAGTGCATCAACTCGAACAGGGCTCGCTCCCCCTCGAGGAGGCACTCAAACAATTCGAACAGGGCATCCATCTGGTGCGTGCCGGCCAGCAGAAGCTGGAACAGGCCGAACAGAAGATCCAGATCCTCCTGACCCAGGCCGATGGCAGCGAGCAAGCGGTCCCCTTTCGAGCAGAACAAGGAGAGGAGTGAGTGACCCTGGACGATTTCTCCCGCCTGCATCGGCGCCGCATCGACGATTGCCTCTCGGCACAGCTTGACGCCCTGCCCGCCATGGCGCCACGTTTGCGGGACGCGATGAAATACGGCCTGCTGCTCGGTGGAAAACGGGTGCGCCCCTTCCTGGTCTATGCCGTCGGCGAGATGCTGGGCGTCAAGAGCGAACTGCTGGATGGCCCCGCCGCCGCCGTGGAGTGCATTCACGCATACTCCCTCCTGCACGACGACTTGCCCGCCATGGACGACGACGACCTGCGTCGTGGTCAGCCCACCGTACACAAGGCCTTCGATGAAGGCACAGCCATCCTGGCGGGCGATGCCCTGCAGACCCTGGCGTTTTCCATTCTGGCCGACCACCCCATGCCCGATACATTGATGGCCAACCGGGTGCGGATGCTGAGTGCCCTGGCCCGCGCGTCCGGCTATCTCGGCATGTGCGGCGGTCAGGCACTGGATCTGGACGCCGAAGGGCGCCGGATCAGCCTCGCCGAGCTGGAGCAGGTGCACCGCCACAAGACCGGGGCCCTCATCGAGTGCGCCGTGACCCTCGGCGCCCTGTGCAAGGCTGACGTGGAACCCGCCACCCTCACCGCCCTGCAAACCTATGCCGCCGCCATCGGACTCGCCTTCCAGGTGCAGGACGACATCCTCGACATCACGGGCGACACTGCCACCCTGGGCAAGCCGCAAGGCTCGGATCTGGCGCTGGAAAAGAGTACCTATCCGGCCCTACTCGGACTCGACAATGCTCGTGAGCTGGCTCGCGAACTGCATGACAAGGCCTTAACAGCCCTGCAATCCTTGCCCTACAATACCGACATTCTGGAAGCGTTTGCCGATTACATCATCGAGCGAACCCACTAAACGCTGGATAACAGTAACAATATGAGCGTTGATATTAGCGATTTCCCCAACCTGGCCCTCGCGGACACGCCGGTCGATTTGCGATCCCTCCCCTTCGAGCGGCTGCCCGTGGTGTGCAACGAGCTGCGCGAGTATCTGCTGCGCTCGGTGAGCCGCTCCAGCGGCCACTTCGCCTCCGGCCTTGGCACTGTCGAGCTGACGGTTGCCCTGCACTATGTCTACAACACCCCCTTCGATCGGCTGGTGTGGGACGTGGGCCACCAGGCCTATCCCCACAAGATCCTGACCGGACGACGGGAGCGCATTCACACCATTCGCCAGAAAGATGGACTGCACCCCTTCCCCTGGCGGGAAGAGAGCGAGTACGACGTGCTCAGCGTGGGCCACTCCAGCACCTCCATCGGGGCAGCGCTCGGCATGGCGGTGGCGGCCGAAAGCGAAGGGCTTGGCCGCAAGGTGGTCGCGGTCATCGGTGATGGCGCCATCACCGCCGGCATGGCCTTCGAGGCCCTCAATCACGCCGGCGACGTCCACAAGGACATGCTGGTGGTGCTCAACGACAACGAGATGTCCATCTCCGAGAACGTGGGGGCCCTGAACAATCACCTCGCCAGGCTGATGTCCGGCAAGCTCTACACCACCATTCGCGAGGGGGGCAAGAAGGTGCTGGCGGGTCTGCCGCCGGTCAAGGAGCTCGCCAAGCGGGCCGAGGAGCACCTCAAGGGCATGGTGGTACCCGGCACCCTGTTCGAGGAGTTCGGCTTCAACTACATCGGCCCCATCGACGGTCACGACATTCACGCCCTGGTCGAAACCCTGCGCAACATGCGCAACCTCAAGGGTCCCCAGCTGCTGCACGTCAAGACCAAGAAGGGCAAGGGCTACGAGCCGGCGGAAAAAGATCCCATCGGCTATCACGCCGTCCCCAAATTCAACCCGGATGACTGTGCCCTGCCCAAGAGCGCCGGTGGCAAACCCACCTTCTCCGCCATCTTCGGTCAGTGGCTGTGCGACATCGCCGCAAAGGACGAGCGCGTGGTCGGTATCACCCCCGCCATGCGCGAAGGCTCCGGTCTGGTAAAATTCAGCCAGCAATATCCGGATCGCTACTTCGATGTGGCCATCGCCGAGCAACATGCGGTCACCTTCGCCGCCGGTCTCGCCATCGCCGACCAGAAACCCGTGGTCGCCATCTATTCGAGCTTCCTGCAGCGTGCCTACGACCAGCTGATCCACGACGTGGCGCTGCAGAACCTGCCGGTGCTCTTCGCCATCGACCGGGCCGGTCTGGTGGGGGCCGACGGCCCGACCCATCAGGGTGCGTTCGACATCAGCTTCCTGCGCACCGTGCCCAACATGGTGGTGATGACCCCGTCCGACGAGAACGAGTGCCGCCAGATGCTCTACACCGGCTATCTGTGCAACGGGCCAGCGGCGGTGCGCTACCCCCGTGGCAGCGGCACCGGTATCCAGGCCGAGAGCGAGATGCAGGCCCTGCCCCTCGGCAAGGGACGTGTCGTTCGCGAGGGCAAGGGGACCGCCATCCTGGCGTTCGGCACCCTGCTGCAACAGGCCAGAGCAGCCGCCGAGGCGCTGGATGCCACCCTGGTGGACATGCGCTTCGTCAAACCCATGGACGAGGCGCTGGTGCTCTCCCTGGCCGCCTCCCACGATCAGTTCGTCACCCTCGAGGACAACGCCATCATGGGCGGTGCAGGCTCTGCGGTGAACGAACTGCTGATGGGCTGCAAGCAGTGCAAACCCGTGCTCAACCTCGGCCTGCCGGATCGCTTCATCGAGCAGGGCACCCAGGATGAGATCTACGCCCTGCTGGGGCTGGACAGCGTGGGCATTCAGACCCGCATCGAGAGCTGGCTGCAGGCCTGACAAGGGTTATCGCAAGCAATAAAAAAGGGCGCCTGATGGCGCCCTTTTTTGTTATTCACTGTGCCGGACCAACCCTGTTCACATACTGTCGCGAGAAGGCCGTCAACAAGGTTACAAGCCGCTCAGGAACCGAGACATACGTGAGCACTCCTTGGTTCCACATAAGCGAGCAGCACATGAACCTTGATCACGGCCTCGCAGCCAGTTCGTGGAGAGGTTTATCAGCCCTTGTAGATCTTCGGGTTGAACACATCCCGCAGCCAGTCACCCAGCAGGTTGATCACCAGCACCAGCACCACCAGGCAGAGGCCCGGGAAGGCGGTGATCCACCAGGAGCCGGAGAAGATGTAGTTGAAGCCCACGCTGATGAGCGAGCCCAGGGACGGTTGATCAACCGGCATCCCCAGACCCAGGAAGGAGAGGGCCGCCTCGCTCATGATAGCGTTCGCCACCTGCACGGTGGAGATGACCAGGATGGGGGACAGGCAGTTCGGCAGAATGTGGCGGAACATGATGCGCGGGGCGCGGAACCCCATCACCTGAGCCGCTTCCACATACTCCTTCTTCTTCTCCGCCAGCACGGAGGCGCGCACCGTCCGGGCATACTGGGGCCACTCGGCGATACCGATGATCACCACCAGCATCAGGATGGCGAACTTCGAGTAGAACTCGGAGCCAAAGGTCGCCTGGAAGATGGCGGAGATGATGATGGCCACCATCATGGTGGAGAACGACAGCTGCACATCGGCAAAGCGCATCAGCAGGTTGTCGATGCGACCACCAAAGTAACCGGCCATCAGACCGATGACGATACCGAGCACCAGCTGCAGCCCCACCGCGAACAGACCAATGGTCAGCGAGATGCGGGCGCCATAGAGGATGGTGCTCCAGATGTCGCGTCCCTGGTTGTCGGTCCCGAGCCAGAAGCGGGCCTCGCCCCCTTCCAGCCAGGAGGGGGGCAGCTCCGCATCCATCAGATCGAAGCTGGTCTGGTCATAGACGTTGTGCGGTGCGATCCAGGGTGCCAGCAGAGCCGCCAGCACGAAGACCACAAACACCGCAAAGCTGAACATGGCTACCTTGTCCCGCAGGAAGTAGTAGACGATGTCGGAATTTTTGAAGCGTGCCCAACGGCTTGGGCTTGCAGTTACAGCATTAGTCATCTGTTACCCCTTGGCGGTCAGGTTGACGGTCGGGTTGATCAACCCGTAGAGCAGGTCGACCAGGGTATTGGTCACCACGAAAATGAGGCCGACGAAGATGACGTAGGCAGTGATCAGCGGCGTATCGACCCGGTGGATCGCCTCAAGGAAGAGGAAGCCGGTCCCCGGCCACTGGAACACGCTCTCGGTCAGGATGGTGTAGGCCACCATGGTCCCGATCTGCACACCGCCCACCGTGATGACCGGCAGCATGGTGTTCTTCAGGGCGTGCTGGTAGTAGACCTTGTTGTTGTCCAGCCCCTTGGCACGGGCAAACTTGACGTACTCGGAGGAGAGCTGCTCCAGCATCTCCGAGCGCACCAGCCGGATGAACAGCGGCAGCATGATGGAGGAGAGGGAGACCGCAGGCAGCACCAGGTGCAGGATACCGTCCCAGGTAAAGAATCCCGACTCCCAGCCCAGCAGGTTGTAAGTCTCGCCACGGCCATAGGCCGGCAGCCAGCCCAGCTGGATGGAGAAGAGGTACATCAGCATGATGGCGGTCAGGAAGACCGGGATCGAGATGCCGATGCTGCTCACCGCCATGATGAGCTTGGTCAGGAAACTGCGCGGTCTTATCGCCGAATAAACCCCCAGCGGAATGGAGACCACGACGATGATGAGCGCGGCGGCAAACACCAGCTCAAGGGTAGCCACCAGCTTGTCGAGGATAACCTCGAGGGCTGGTCGCTTGAAGAAATAGGAAGTGCCCAGATCCCCGTGTACCGCGTTCTTCAAGAAGCGGCTGTATTTCACGAGGAAGGGATCATTGAGTCCCATCTTGTCGCGCAGCTCCTGGCGCACGGACTCGGAGACGGATTGTCCCACCAGCTCGCGCAGCGGATCCCCCAGGTTGTCCTGGATGGAGAAGGCGACCAGGCTGATGACGAACATCACTATCACGGCCTGATAGAACCGTTTCAGCAGGAATGTAAACATGCTTGTCCTTCTACGTGGCCTGTGTCTTGGCACAGGCTTCTGTTAATGGCGGGGCAACCATGGGTGCCCCGCCGGGTCCTTCCTTAAGCGCTTCGCTTACTTGTTGACCACCAGGTCACCCAGATAAGGGAAGTTCATCACGTTGACCACCGGCTTGATGTCGACGTTCTTCTTGGCGCCATAGGCCAGGTCTTCCCAGTGCAGCGGCACATAGGCGGCGTCGTCGATCAGCATGGCTTCCACCTTCTGCAGGATGGCGGCACGCTTGGCAGGATCGGTCTCGGTGTTGGCTTCCATCACCATCTTGTCAGCTTCCGCGTTGGCATAACCGCCGCAGTTGTACTGACCCATGCCGGTCTTGGCATCCTTGGTGAAGGTCAGGAACTCGAAGAAGTTCGCACTGTCTTCGGTGTCGGAGTGCCAGCCGATCAGCTGCATGTCAGCGGCGCACTTGTCAAACTCCGGCCAGTACTGGGCCACCGGCATGGTCTTCAGATCCACCTTGATGTTGATCTTGGACAGCATGGCGGAGACGGCCTGGGCAATCTTGACGTCGTTGACGTAGCGGGCAGCCGGGGAGATGAAGCTCATCTTGAAGCCCTTCTCGTAACCGGCTTCCTTCATCAGCTCCTTGGCCTTGGCCAGATCATACTGGGGCTTGAGCGCCTCGTTGTAGCCTGCATAGCCTTTCGGGCTCAGCTGGCCAGCCGGGGTACCGAAGCCCTTGTTGATCTTGTCGACGATGCCCACCTGGTTGATGGCGTAGTTGATCGCCTGACGCACGCGCTTGTCTTTCAGCGCCGGGTTGGTGTTCTGGTTCAGCTCGATGATGATGGCACGGGTACCGGACAGGGTGACCAGCTGGGAATCCTTGCCGTTCTTCACGCGCTCCAGATCGTTCGGGGCAACCGGGTAGATCATGTCCACGTCGCCGCCCAGCAGGGCTGCAACACGGGTGGCGTCTTCCTTGATCGGTACCACGGTCAGGTTTTCGACGTTGCCCTTGGAGGCCTTGTCCCAGTAGTTGGCGTTGCGCACGTATTCCAGCTTCACGCCCTGCTCGCGGAACTTGACGCTGAACGGACCGGTACCGGAGACATGGGTGGAGGCGAAGGAGTCACCGTTCTTCACGATCTCGGCCTTGTCCTTGCCCGCCTCGGTCTTGCCGCTATAGAACTTGGAGTCCATCGGGAAGATGTAGGTGACGGTCTGCAGCACCAGCGGGAACGGCTTGGCGGTGACGAGATCCACGGTGAAATCATCCACCTTCTTGGCTTCGGCGATGGGGTCGAAGATCGCCTTGAAGTCCGGGGAGGCCTTCAGACGGTTGACGGTCCATACCACGTCATCGGCGGTGAAGTCGTTGCCGGAGTGGAACTTCACACCCTTGCGCAGGTGGAAACGGACGGTCTTGTCGTCGATGCGCTCATACTTCTCGGCCAGACGCGGCTCGAACTGCAGATCCTGGGTGTAACGCATCAGGGGGTCGAACACCAGGTGAGACATCTCCAGGGTCTGACCGGAGAGCTGCTCCTGCGGGTCCAGCGAGGTGGCGTCGGACGCGACGGCGACCTTGATGTCGGCAGCAGAAACGTTGAACGCGAGACCAGCGGCGAACAGCGCCATGGCGATCTTGGATAATCCTTTCTTCATGTCTTTCTCCATGCTTTTGGCTTTTTATTGACAGACAAACCGGCGAACCGGTGCTTTCCTAGCTTGCGATTTCCAGCCCCTCGCGGGACATTCCCTTGAATTCCGGCATGAGGGAGATCAGCTTGCGGCTGTACTCATGCTCGGCATTGGTGAACAGTTTCTCGGTCTCGGCCACTTCCACCAGATGACCGTGCTGCATCACACCGATGCGGTCGCACATCTGGCGGATGACCGGCAGATCGTGACTGATGAACAGCATGGTGAGCCCAAGCTCCTGTTGCAAGTCTTTGAGCAGGTTGAGGATCTGGGCCTGCACCGAGACATCCAGCGCCGAGGTCGGCTCGTCGCAGATGAGGAAGCGCGGGCGGGTCGCCAGGGCGCGGGCAATGGAGATGCGCTGGCGCTGGCCACCGGAGAACTCGTGGGGATACTTGACCCCGGCGCCGCGGCCCAGGCCCACGTGATCCAGCAGGTCCCCGACGATCTGCTCTATCTGCCGCTCGCTCTCGGCGAGGCGGTGGAAGCGGATCGGCTCGGCGATGATGTCACGCACCTTCATGCGCGGGTTCATCGAAGAGTACGGGTTCTGGAACACCATCTGCATCTGGCGGCGCAGGGGGCGACGCTCGTGCTCCCCTTTCAGGGCGGTGAGATCGATCCCCTCGAAGACAATCTTGCCGGTGTCGGGCGGATAGAGCCCGGTGATGGCACGGGCGATGGTGGATTTGCCGGAGCCCGACTCCCCCACCAGACCGAAGGTCTCACCCTCGAAGATCTCGAAGCTGATGTTGTTGCAGGCCCGCACGTACTGGCGGCGGCTCGGGAAGATGGAATCCTTGGTGACGAACTTCAGATCCACGTTCTCCACCCGCAGCAGCGCGCCTTCATAGGTGCGCTCGTCCTGACTCTGGCCGAGCCAGTGGGTCTTGAGATCGATGCTGGTATCCGCCGCACCGGCATCCTCGATATAGGAGACCAGGGGGAAGCGCACCAGCTTCACATCCGAGCGGGGAACCGCCGAGATGAGGCTGCGGGTATAGGGGTGATTGGGGCGGCCCAGCACCTGTTCGGTGGTGCCGAACTCCACCAGATCGCCGCGGTACATCACCGCCACCTTGTCGGTGACGTTGGAGACCACCCCCATGTCATGGGTCACCAGCATGCAGCCTACCTGGCGCTCTTTGCACAGGTTGCGGATGAGCTGGAGGATCTGATCCTGGATGGAGACGTCCAGCGCCGTGGTCGGCTCATCGGCGATGATGAGCTCGGGATCCCCGGAGAGGGCGATGGCGATCACCACCCGCTGGCGCATGCCACCGGAGAACTGGTGAGGATACTGCTTGATGCGCACGTCCGGGTTCGGGATCCCCACCGCCCCCATCAGCTCGAGGGCCTTGGCAAAGGCCGCCTCGCGGGACAGGTCGGTGTTGGCGAGGATGGTCTCCACCAGCTGCTGCTCCACGGTGAACAGCGGATTGAGGGAGGTCATGGGATCCTGGAAGATGAAACCGATGCGCGAGCCACGAATGGCCCGCATCTCGTTCTGGCTCTTGCCGGAGATGAGCTCGCCGTTGAGGTAGATATCGCCACGGGCGATGCGACCGGGCGGGCTCAACAGATCGATGACGGCGTTGCCGATAGTGGATTTGCCAGCGCCGGACTCACCGACGACGCCGACGATCTCGCCCTTTTCAACAGAAAAAGAGAGATCCTTGACCGCGGCAAGCACCCCGTAGCGGGAGGGGTACTCGATCCGCAAGTTTTTGACTTCAAGCAAGGACATGGTTACCTCTGCGGGGGACATCCGTCCCAAATAATTCGTCCGTAAATCAGCCGCAGATGCTGGTTGTGCCTTGGTACTGCTCGAGAGCCGTTGTTGTGTAATTAACGCTCAATCCATGAGGCAGCCAAACCAGCGATCCGGGCGGGTTTTTTGCATTTTTTTGGAATAACCCGCGAGTAAGTTAGTCGGTTTGCCCGCGGGTGTAAATGATCCAGTTATACAATTTCGCAATACTTTGCCCAGAGAATGCCGACACCCTGGGGTTAAAATGTCGATAAAAGTCACATTACCAGAGATTACGCTGGCAATGCGAGACCATCAACCAATTATGTTTCAACAAAATAGCAACAAACCATCTTATTCACTATAAGCATTATGCTGACCAGCTTCGAATGAGTAGTGAATATTTATGTGAAATGATTTTTTGACGGCAGCATATCCGGAGTAAGGAAAAATAGGCAGAGCTAAATAGGGACAATGCAGAAGGATCAACCTGGGCCACAGGCCCGCCGGCACGGCAAGCCGGGAGGGATTGCATACAAAAAAACGCAGGCCCCTCAGGGCCTGCGTGTGCGGTATATCCGGCCTCTTTGCAAGAGGAGAGGAGTGAAAAACAGCGAGAGGGCGTTCGGGAGCCGCCTCCCCTCACCAGTGGGCAAGCAGTTGCATGCAGGCCAGGGCGAACAGGCCGGCGATGAGATCGTCCAGCATGATGCCAAGCCCGCCGTGAATGCGGCGATCGAACCAGGAGATGGGCCAGGGCTTGAGCACGTCGAACAGGCGAAACAGCACGAAGCCCGCCAGCACCCACTCCCAGCCGGCCGGGGCCGCAATCATGGTGACCCCGAATCCGATGACCTCGTCCCAGACGATAGCCCCGTGATCCGGCATCCCGATGGCGTCGGTGGCGCTCTGGCAGATGCGGATGCCCGCCACGAAACCCACCACCAGCAGGGCGATGAACCAGGAGGTCGGCAGCCCGCTCACCAAGAGATAGAGCGGGATGGCTGCCAGGGTCCCCATGGTGCCCGGCGCCTTGGGGGAGAGGCCGGAGCCAAACCCCACCGCCAGAAAGTGGAGCGGGTTTTTAAGGTTCAGCCGCGTCAGCTCGGGCTTTATCTTGAAAGACATCATGCGAAGTGATCCCAGCCCTTGAGGTGCAGTTCGACGGGTTGTTCGTCCTGCAGGTAGTCGATGCCAGGCTCCCCGGCCAGGATGCGACCGATACGGGTGAACTTCACGCCACAATTGGCCAGCGCCGTGTCCAGGGCGCCGTGATGCTCCTGGGGCACGGTGAAGCAGAGCTCGTAGTCGTCGCCCCCGGCCAGGGCCAGCTGCCAGGCATCCATGGCCGGCACCGCATCCTGCAACACGGGGGAGAGGGGCAGCAGATTGAGATCGATCTGGGCCCGCACACCGGACGCCTTGAGGATGTGGCCGAGATCGGACGCCAGGCCGTCGGAGAGATCCAGGGCGCTGCTGGCCAGCCCGCGCAGGGCCTGACCGGCCAGGATGCGGGGATGGGGATGGTCGAGGCGCGGCAGCACGGCCGCCAGCTGGTTCTCGTTGAGGGTGCGCTTGCCCAGCAGGTGGGAGAGCGCCAGGGCGGCATCTCCCAGGGTACCGGTCACGTAGACCCCGTCACCGGCCTTGGCGCCGCTGCGCATCAGGGCGCGACCTGCCGGGACCGATCCTTTCACCGAGACGGTGATGGAGAGGGGCCCGCGGGTCATGTCTCCCCCCACCAGCGCCACGTTGTAGTACTCGGCGAGCTCGAGGAACCCTTCGGCGAAACCGGCGACCCAGCGCTCGTTGATGGCGGGCAGGGTCAGGGCCAGGGAGACCCAGCGCGGCTCGGCACCCATGGCGGCCAGATCGGAGAGATTGACCGCCAGCGCCTTGTAGCCGAGATCCACCGGATCCATGTCGGGGAAGAAGTGCACGCCGCTCACCAGGGTGTCCGTGCTCACCGCCAACTGGGCGTCGGGGGGCAGGGTCAGCAGGGCACAGTCATCTCCAGGGCCCATCACCACGTCCTTGCGGGCGTGGGGGACCTTGAAGTACTTCTCAATCAGCTCAAATTCACCCATACAGTAAAAAGCCAGCAATAAGCTGGCTCCTCTCTTAATTGCTGACGGACAGCAGGATCAGCGCTTGGGCAGCGTCTTGATCACCTTGTCCAGGACGCCGTTGACAAACTTGTGGCTGTCATCGGCGGCGAAGGCTTTGGCCAGCTCGATCGCTTCGTTGATCACCACGCGCGGCGGCACATCTTCACGACGGGTCAGCTCGTAGGTCGCCAGACGCAGGATCGCCTTGTCCACCATGTCCACTTCTTCCAGCGGACGGGAGAGGAAAGGCGCGAACACCTTGTCCAGCTCGTTGCAGTGGACCGCAACCCCGAACAGCAGATCGCGGAAATAGTTCAGGTCCACACCCTTGGTGTCCTGATCGATCTTGAACTGCTCTTCGATGTCGCCCACGTTGGCCTGGGTCATCTGCCACTGGTAGATGGCCTGGGTGGCGCAATGGCGGGCCTTACGGCGCTCGGACGGTTTCAATGCATTTCTCCTCGTTACACGTCCAGTTGTTTCAGGACGTTGATCATTTCGAGCGCGCTCAGTGCAGCCTCTGCACCCTTGTTACCCGCCTTGGTACCGGCGCGTTCGATGGCTTGTTCAATGTTTTCGGTGGTCAGCACGCCGAAGGCAACGGGAATGTCGTATTCCATCATTACCTGGGCCAGACCCTTGCCGTTCTCGCTCGCTACCAGTTCGAAGTGGTAGGTACCGCCGCGGATGACGGTGCCGAGTGCGACGATGGCGTCGTATTGACCGCTCTTGGCCAGCTTCTTGGCCGCCAGGGGAATTTCGACGGCCCCCGGTACGCGCACCAGGGTCAGATTGCTCTCCTGGACCTGACCTTGACGCTTCAGCACGTCCAGCGCGCCGTTCACCAGGCTGTCATTGATGAAGCTGTTGAAACGGGCAACGACAATAGCAACACGCGCCTCGGGAGCGGCGATATTTCCTTCGATAATCTTCATTGGAAATCCTGTCTCTGTGCAATCAATTAGGGGCCGGGCTCAAAAGTGCACGCATTCTAGCACAACAGAGCCGCGACAAAAAACCATGGCCGCAACGGGCGGCCATGGTGATGAATTCAACCGTACGCAGCGCTTACTCGCCGACGTACTCCACCACTTCCAGACCAAAGCCACCGAGGGCATGGTACTTCTTGGGAGAGCTCAACAAGCGCATCTTGCCGACCCCCAGCGCCTTGAGGATCTGGGAGCCGACGCCGACCCGGCGCGAGGTGCCCTGCCACTTGGCCCCTTCCGGTGCCAGCCCCTTGTCGGCGGCTTCAAAACCCTTGACCCGGGCCAGCAGCTCGGCGCCATGGGCTTCCGCCCCCAGGATCACCAGCACCCCGCCCTCGTCGGCGATGCGGGCCATGGATTTGGGCAGCGGCCAGCTGCGGGCGCTGTGGCGGTCGGTGAGCAGCAGATCGCTCAGCACGTCGTGCAGGTGCACCCGTACCAGGGTCGGCTGGTCGGCCTTCACGTCCCCTTTCTTCAGGGCGAAGTGCACCTGGTTGTCGATGGTGTCGCGGAAGGTGACGAGGTCGAACTCGCCATATTCGGTGGGCAACTTGCACTCGGCCACCTTCTCTACCGTGGTCTCGTGCTGGTTGCGGTATTCGATAAGGTCGGCAATGGTGCCGAGCTTGATGCCGTGCTGCTCGGCAAAGATCTCGAGATCCGGGCGCCGGGCCATGGTGCCGTCTTCGTTGAGGATCTCGACGATGACGGAGGCTGGCTCGAAGCCGGCCAGCCGGGCCAGATCACAGCCCGCTTCGGTGTGGCCGGCGCGGGTCAGCACACCGCCATCCTGCGCCATCAGCGGGAAGATGTGGCCGGGCTGCACCAGATCGGCGGCCTTGGCATGGGGCGCCACCGCGGCCTGCACGGTGACGGCGCGGTCGGCGGCGGAGATGCCGGTGGTCACCCCTTCCGCCGCCTCGATGGAGACGGTGAAGGCGGTGGAGAACTGGGCATTGTTGCGATCGACCATCAGCGGCAGCGCCAGCTGCTTGCAGCGATCCCGGGTCAGGGTCAGGCAGATGAGGCCTCGACCGTAGCGCGCCATGAAGTTGATGTCTTCCGGGCGGACACAGGAGGCGGCCATGATCAGGTCCCCTTCGTTCTCCCTGTCTTCGTCATCCATCAGGATCACCATCTTGCCAGCCTTGATATCGGCAATGATTTCCTGGGTCGTGCTCAGCGCCATGGGCTACTCCATCAACATGCTTGGGGATTGAGCCAGTCGGCTCGACTTGATACTGCGTATTGTGCTCTAGATGGGGGCACGCGGCCCCGTTTCAATCCGCGCGGGATCACAGAACCGCGTTTTCCCGTCAAAACGGCTCACAAGAATCCGGACTGGGCCAGCTTCTCCAGGGTCAGGGTAGAGGCACTGCTCTGCTCGCGCTTGCCCGTCATCAGCCGCTCCAGATAGCGGGCTATCTGGTCCACCTCGAGGTTGACCCGGTAGCCGGGTTTCCAGCGGGCGATGGTGGTCTCCTGGGCGGTGTGGGGCACGATGGTCAGCCGGAACAGATCCCCCTGCACGGCGTTGACGGTGAGGCTGATGCCATCCACCGCAATCGACCCCTTCTCGGCGATGTAGCGGGAGAGTTCCCCCGGCGCCTTGATCCAGTATTCGATGGCGCGGCCGCTGGACGATTTGCTCTTCACCTCGCCGATACCGTCCACGTGGCCGGAGACCAGGTGGCCGCCGAGGCGGGAAGTGGGCATCAACGCCTTCTCGAGGTTGACCGGATCCCCCACCTTGGCGGCAGAAAAACCGGTGCGGGAGAGGGTCTCCAGGGAGACGTCGGCGGTATAGCTGTGATCCCCGAGCGCCACCACGGTGAGGCAGACGCCGTTGGTGGCGATGGAGTCGCCCAGCTTGACGTCACTGAAGTCCAGGGTCGGCGCGTGCACGGTGAGGGCCATGTCCTCCCCCTGGCGACGCAGCTCGGCCAGGGTTCCCACCGCTTCGATAATTCCGGTAAACATGCAGATCACCTTGCTGATGACGGGGGCGACGGATGCCCCCGTGAACATTGAAAAATCAGGCTATTTTCGCAGTGATGCGAATATCCTGGCCAAGCATGCGCACATCCTTGAGGTTGAGTTTGGGGGCCTGGAACAGCCGGGTCAGCCCCGGCAGATGGAACAGGCCGCGCCCCTCATCCCCCATCAGTTTGGGCGCCTGATAGAGCACAAGCTCGTCCACCAGCCCCTTCTCCAGCAGGGCACCGCACAGCCGTGGCCCCGCCTCCACCAGTACCGAGTTGACGTTCTGTTTGGCCAGCAGCATGAAGAGGCTGACCAGATCCAGCTTGCCATCCAGCAGCGGCACCTCCAGCTGCTGCACCCAGGCGGGCCACTCACCGGATGCCTTGTGGCGGGCCAGCAGTACCGGGCTCTCGCTCTGGAACAGGGGCAGATCCGGGGTGAGCCGGTTTTGCGAATCCACGATGACCCGCAGTGGCTGGCGCAGGGTCTCTTTGGGATAGACCGCCTTGACCGAGGGGGGCAGCTCGTCCCAGCGCACGGTGAGGGAGGCGCCATCCGCCAGCACGGTCTCGGCGCTGGAGAGGACCGCATCGTGACGTGCCCGCAGCCGCTGCACGTCCCGGCGCGCCTCCGGAGAGGTGATCCACTGGCTCTCGCCACTCGCCATGGCGGTGCGACCATCCAGGCTCGCCCCCAGCTTGACCGTCACCAGCGGAAACGCGGTGCGCATCCGTTTGAAGAAACCGGGGTTCAGGGCCTCGGCTTCCGCGGCCAGCAGGCCGAAATCGGTCTTGATCCCCGCCTCGGAGAGCATCCGCAGGCCGCGCCCGCCCACCTGGGGATTGGGATCCACCATGGCAGCCACCACCCGGGTCACCCCGGCCTTGATGAGCGCCTCGGCGCAGGGCGGCGTGCGACCATGATGGGAGCAGGGCTCCAGGGTCACATAGGCGGTGGCACCGCGGGCCTCTTCCCCTGCCGCGTGCAGAGCATAGACCTCGGCATGGGGCTCACCGGCCCGCTTGTGCCAGCCCTCCCCCACCACCACGCCGGCCTTCACCAGCACGGCGCCGACGCAGGGGTTGGGGGCCGTGGTGTAACGGCCGCGCCGGGCCAGTTCGAGGGCCCGGCTCATCCATTGGTAATCGTCTTGACTAAACATCCGGGCTCCTGTGTCCAGCAACCTGTCCCCGGTGGCACGGCCATCCGATGGGACAAGAAAATAGGGTGTACGCGCTTGCCGCACGCCTTCTCGGGCAGATCGGCCATGGCATCTGACGCCATGGCGACGGACACACACATCGCAGGATGCGGCCGCACGCCCTCATACTCTTTCACCAGTGCAACGATGCGCTATCTGGATGTCTCACTGGTGTAACAACTGGCGCTGCCGCAACGGCAGCCCCTCTCTTATTCACATAGGGAGCGACAGGCCGGCGTTACTTCTCCAGCTTGGCGATCTCTTCCCCGAATTCGCGAATGTCTTCAAAGCTGCGGTAGACGGAGGCAAAGCGGATGTAGGCCACCTTGTCCAGGCTCTTGAGCTCATCCATCACCAGATTGCCCACTAATTGGGAGGCGACTTCACGCTCGCCGGTGGCCCGCAGGCGGGACTTGATGTGGTTGACCGCCTTCTCGATGGCCTCCATGCTCACCGGCCGCTTCTCCAGCGCCCGCAGAATGCCGGCCCGCAGCTTGTCTTCGTTGAAGGGCTCGCGGGAGCCGTTGGACTTGATGACGCGGGGCATGACCAGTTCGGCCATTTCGAAGGTGGTAAAACGCTCGTGACAGAGCAGGCATTCGCGACGGCGGCGCACCTGATGGCCCTCGGCCACCAGACGGGAATCGATCACCTTGGTATCAACGGCACTACAGAAAGGGCAATGCATCTGACCTCCGGCGTGGATGAAAATGGGCGCAGGCCCCGGGGGCTGGCGCTAGGCCGGCCAGTGTAACACGGCCATCCAGAGCCGGTAAAAGCCCATGAAAACAAGGGACAACCAGCCAGACCTTCGGGCAGGACTCAGTCGTCATAGGGCAACGCCTCGGGGTCGCAATCCTGGTAATCGGGGGCAGGATCCGCCGCGAACCGGCGAGCAGCCACATGGCTGTGGCCCAGCATCAGCGCCTTACCCACCCGGTGCATGCCATCCATCACCCGACCGGCGCTGTCCAGCAGGATGGGATAGGCGAGATCCGCCGCCATCATGAGCTGGCAATGCGCCACCACGCTGCGCACCGTGGGCGTGGCGTCGCCATGGCCGTACCAGTGGTCGCGGTCAAGCTCGGCAATCTCGCCGAGTGCCACCGCCTGCACCGGCAGGTTGCGGCTCAGCCGGATCAAACGGCGCACATCCCAGGCCAGCAGCCCCTGTTCGCTGGCGCGAAAGTGGTACTGGGCGCGAACCGTCTGCCGCAGTGACGCCTCCAGCACGTCCTCTTCCATGTCATTGCACATGGTCACCTCTGTCTCATCTTGCCAGGCGCTGCAAAAAACAATGCCACCCGAGGGTGGCATTGGTCTTCAACCTGAAGGTCAGGCTGATTATGCGTAGACCGGGAAGCGGCGGCAGATGTCCAGCACCTTCTCGCGCACGGTCGCCAGCACTTCTTCGTTGTCGTGGCTGTCCAGCACGTCGCAGATCCAGTTGGCCAACTGGATGGACTCGGCTTCCTTGAAGCCGCGGCGGGTGATGGCCGGGGTGCCGATACGCACGCCGGAGGTCACGAACGGGGAACGCGGGTCGTTCGGTACCGAGTTCTTGTTGACGGTGATGTTGGCCTTGCCGAGGGCTGCATCGGCATCTTTGCCGGTCAGCTCGCGACCGATCAGGTCAACCAGCATCAGATGGTTGTCGGTGCCGCCGGAGACGATCTTGTAGCCGCGCTCGATAAAGGTCGCCGCCATGGCCTTGGCGTTCTTCACGACCTGGGCCTGGTAGGTCTTGAACTCGGGCTCCAGCGCTTCCTTGAAGGCCACGGCCTTGCCGGCGATGACGTGCATCAGCGGGCCGCCCTGACCACCCGGGAAAACGGCGGAGTTCAGCTTCTTGTACAGATCTTCGTCGTCCGCGGCGGAGAGGATCAGACCACCGCGCGGACCGGCCAGGGTCTTGTGGGTGGTGGAGGTGACCACGTGAGCGTGGGGCACCGGGTTCGGGTAGACGCCGGCGGCAATCAGACCGGCCACGTGGGCCATGTCCACGAACAGGTAAGCACCGATCTTGTCGGCGATTTCGCGCATGCGGGCCCAGTCGACGATGCCGGAGTAGGCGGAGAAGCCGCCGATCATCATCTTCGGCTTGTGCTCAACGGCCAGGCGCTCCATCTCGTCGTAGTCGATCTTGCCGGACTCGTCGATGCCGTAGGGGATGATGTTGTACAGCTTGCCGGAGAAGTTGACGGGGGAGCCGTGGGTCAAGTGACCGCCGTGGGCCAGGTTCATGCCGAGCACGGTGTCGCCCGGTTGCAGCAGGGCCATGTAGACGGCGCTGTTGGCCTGGGAGCCGGAGTGTGGCTGCACGTTGGCGTAGGTGGCACCGAACAGCTCTTTGGCGCGCTCGATGGCCAGGGTTTCAACCACATCCACATACTCGCAACCGCCGTAGTAACGCTTGGCCGGGTAGCCTTCGGCGTACTTGTTGGTCAACTGGGAGCCCTGGGCTTCCATGACGCGGGGGCTGGTGTAGTTCTCGGACGCAATCAGCTCGATGTGCTCTTCCTGACGACGGGTCTCGTCTGTGATGGCCTGCCACAGCTCTGGATCATAGCCGGCGATGGTCATGTCACGTTTCAACATCCGTTTATCTCCTGAAAATCGTTTGCGCGATAGGTGAAGTGGGCCCGCGCATTGTAACGTGAGCTGGATCAAAGAGACAGTCCAACCACCCAAAAAATTGTTTATAAAATGTAAAATACGTCGCAAATTTCGAATCCCGCCCCCTGGCTTCGCTCATCCCCCCGACCTCCACACACCCGCAATCCGGCTCCAGCGATCGTCCCCGCTTCCCGGGCAAGGCGATAGAAACCAGAGCCAGATCATGGATATAGCATTTACTAACAGATAACATCTTTAGGCCATGGGACATCTGCACGAGCGGGTGTCGCTCCCTGCCATCCCGGAACACAAGGGGAAACGCCATGATGGATCATCTGATGCTGTTCGTGATTGTCGCGGTCTTCGCTCTCTTCTACTGGGTCTACTACACCGCCAGCCGCAAGGGTGCCTGCACCGCCAACTGGGAGACACTTCCCACCCGGGAGCAGTACCTGGCGGCCCATCCCGGCGCCGCCGACGGGGATCTCATCTTCTGCATCCATTGCGGTCATCATCAGCAGCGGGAGGTCGGCCTGGTGCACCAGATGGATTACCGCCGCCAGCACATCTGCCCCCGTTGCAAGCAGGTGCTCTATCGCGTCGAGGAGTAGGTCGGCCTCCTCGTCGCCCACGGTGATCCCGCAATAGCGACCCCCTCTCCTGGCGCTATCCGGCCAAAAGGCCCCATGAGTTTCCTTTATTTTTAAAGTCGTTAGAATCGGGGGCCATCAAGGCTCCCGATTGTCATCCACGGAGGAAAAATGCAGGAATTCATGGCGACCAGCGAACGCCGGGCCGAGCTTTATTGGTGGTTTTCCACCCTGTTTGCTGCCGAACTCAGTGATGCACAGATCGCTGAATACGACACCTATGACGTGCGCAGCTTCTTGAAGAGCCTCTCTACTCTCGACCCCATGCGCGAAGCCGTGGCCGAGCTCAACGACGCCATCGCCCGCCTGCTGGTGCGCCCCGAGCGCCAGACGGCGCTGGCCGCCGACTTCGCCGGCCTGTTCCTGAGCGCTCCCGGGCAGGGTGCCCTGCCCTACGAATCCCTCTACCGGGGCGAAGGCAAGCAGCTGATGCAGGCCCCCATGACCGAGATGCAGGCACGCCTCGATCGCCTCGGCATCAATGTCAGCGACAAGTACAATGAGCCTGCCGATCATCTGGCCATCGAGCTGGATCTGATGGGCAGCCTCATCATCCGCGCCGCCGAGTCGACCACCGCCGACCAGCGCGAGGCGTGGCTTGGCGAGCAGGAGTCCCTGCTGCACGGTCACCTGCTGGGCTGGTTCGAGCGCTTCGAGCAGGCCTGCCGGGCCGCCGACACGTTTGGCTTCTACGGTGCCAGTGCCCGCCTGCTGGGGGTGTTCCTCAAGATGGACGCCAACTACCTCTCCCTGGTCAAACCGGCACCGTCCGCCGACTGAGCCCGGCATGAAGACAGCCCTGCTTCTTATCGCATGCTGGCTGCTGGCCCTGATCCCGCTGGATCAGGGTCTCACTCCCCTCGTGACGCTGCTGTTCAACCCGGACCGCGCGCTCTACGGCACCGCCCAGCTCACCGGCTTTGCCGGCATCCTGCTGACCCTCTACCTCGCCAATCTCGGGGTGGAAGTGGTGCTGCGTCGCCGCTTCCAGATAGCGGGCATGCTGGCCCTGCTCGCCGCCTGGACAGATTTCATCAACAGCAGCGGCACCGAGAGCCACTGGCTGGTGCTCTACGCCATGGCGTTGCCGTTTCATCTGGTGGGCTGGCTGGTATTTGTTCGCGGGATCCAGGCGTTTGGCCGCCAGAAAGGCTGACATCTCGTTGATTTCACACCCTTCTCACACTTTCTTTCTCTCCTGACACTTCCTGCCATACTGACACAGTCGTCCAAATGACAAAGCAATCAATTCAGGAGCCCCCATGGAAAAAGTGCTGCCCGAATCGGTTCCGACACGGCATTTGTCAGGCCCGCTCTCTCCCTACGAGTTGCAACAGCTGTTCGCCCAGGCGCCCGTCGGGATTGGGGTCTTCGATCACGAATTCAGGTGTCGCGACGTCAACGGACGCTTTGCCGAACTGACCGGCCTCGCGCGGGCAGAGCACCCGGGCAAGACGCTGTTCGACATTGTCCCTGCCCAGACTCCCCAGCTGCTCCCGCTGTTTCAGCAACTGCGGCAAGGTCCCCCCCGATGCACATTTGAGGTGGAGATGGTCGGTCTCTCCCGCGCGGCCTCCCCGGCACGCTGGCAAGTGAGCGTCAGCTCCGTGCTGGATGAGGAGGGCACCTTCAGCGGCATCTTCCTCGTGATGAGGGAGTCCGTACAGACAAGCACCCACCTCGACGCACCCGCGTCCCCCGGCCTGCAGGAGATGACCCACCTTCATGCACTGCGTCTCTATCAGGCCGAAGCCCGCTTGCAGCACCTCTCCTATTACGATCCTCTCACCGATCTCGGCAATCGCCATCTACTGCAAGAGCGCCTCACCCTGGAGATAGAGACGGCCAGGGTGAACCACCACGTCCTGGCGCTGCTGTTCATCGATCTCGACGGCTTCAAGCTCATCAACGACAACCTGGGGCACAGTGCCGGCGATCTGCTGCTCAAGCTGTCGGCAGACCGCATTCGCCACTGCCTGCGCCCCGGAGACATCGCC
The DNA here is from genome assembly GCF_040908115.1 of Aeromonas sp. R7-1. Lineage (NCBI taxonomy): Bacteria > Pseudomonadati > Pseudomonadota > Gammaproteobacteria > Aeromonadales > Aeromonadaceae > Aeromonas > Aeromonas sp. R7-1. The sequence goes on from NZ_JBFODD010000064.1 coordinate 296,239, forward strand.
ATCCGGCTGGGGGCAGACGAATTTCTGGTGTTGCTGCCCGCCATCAGAGACACCCAGGATCTGCTGGGTCTCATCGAGGGGTTGCAACGCAGGCTGCACGATCCCGCCGACATCGCCCAGGAGCGGGTGAGGCTCTCCGCCAGCATCGGCGTCTCCCTCTATCCGGAGCATGGCCAGACCCCGGACAGCCTTATCAGCGCGGCGGACAACGCCATGCATGAAGCCAAGCGCCGTGGCCGCAACGGCTATCTGTTCCACTCCCCCGACATGACGGCACAGACCAGGGAGCGGATGCTGCTGGAGCAGGGACTGCTCAAGGCCATTGAGCAGCAAGAGTTTCGCCTGCTCTACCAACCCATGACGGATCTGGCGGATGGTCATCTCAGCGGCCTGGAGGCCCTGATCCGCTGGCAGCATCCCAGCCTTGGCATGATATCCCCGGACCGTTTCATTCCGGTGGCAGAGGAGTGCGGTCTCATCGAACCACTGGGCGAATGGGTGATGCGCACCGCCTGCCGGCAAGGGCAGCAGTGGCTAACCGAAGGGCTCGCCGTGCCCAGGCTCTCGGTCAATGTGTCGGTCAGGGAGATGCGCTCCCACGACTACGTGGAGCGGGTGACAGCCATTCTGGCCGAGACCGGTTTTCCTGCCGAGCGGCTGGAGATCGAGGTGACCGAGAGCATCATCCAGAGCGTGGATCACAGTCTGCGGCTCTTCACCCGTCTCAAGGCGCTGGGGGTGCAGATCGCCATCGACGACTTCGGCACCGGTTTCTCCTCCCTGAGCCTGCTCAGGAGCCTGCCCATCGATCGCATCAAGATAGACAGGGCCTTCGTCCAGGCGTTGCCCGACGACAAGCACAGCCGCGAGCTGTGCCGGACCATAGTCCAGCTGGCCAGTTCCCTCGGCATGGCCGTCACGGCGGAAGGGATAGAAACCCAGCCCCAGCGCCAGTTCCTGCAATCCCTGCGTTGCGAAGAGGGACAGGGCTACCTGTTCAGCCATCCCCTGCCAGAACCCAGCCTGCCTCCCCTGCTCCCCCTCCGCCATTGAGCCTTGGCCGCGCCACCACGCACGCAAAGAAGGGAGCCCATGGCTCCCTTCTCCTTCCTCATCATGGCCTTCCGGGCCGCTATCTTCGTCGCTATCCAAAAGTCTAATTGCCCTCGGGAACCAAAGGTATAAGTTGTTACTCAATCATTAAGAAAATGTATTCACAGGAGTGAGAGATGAGCGAGAGCAAGGTCTACCCGGTCAAGGCCCACATCGGCAACGGCGCCCTGCTGGACAAGGAAGGTTATGAAGCCATGTATCAGGCATCGGTGCAGGATCCGGACGCCTTCTGGGGGGAGCAGGGCAAGATCCTCGACTGGATGGCCCCCTACACCCGCGTCAAGAACACCTCCTACGATCCGGGCCACGTCTCCATCAAGTGGTATGAGGATGGTCTGCTCAACGTCTCGGCCAACTGCCTGGATCGTCATCTGAGCGAGCGCGGCGACAAAGTCGCCATCATCTGGGAAGGGGACAACCCGGCCGAAGATCGCAAGATCACCTATCGCGAACTGCACGCCGAAGTGTGCAAGTTTGCCAACGTGCTCAAAGCCCAGGGGGTCAAGCGTGGCCACATGGTCTGCCTTTATATGCCCATGGTGCCGGAGGCGGCCATCGCCATGCTGGCCTGTACCCGCATCGGGGCCGTGCACAGCATCGTCTTCGGCGGCTTCTCGCCGGAGGCGCTCTCGGGCCGCATCATCGACTCCGGCGCCTCCATCGTCATCACCGCCGATGAGGGGTTGCGAGGCGGTCGCCCCATCCCCCTCAAGAAGAACGTGGATGAGGCCCTTACCCACCCGGATACCAAGGTCAGCAAGGTGATCGTCCTCAAGCGCACCGGTGGCAACGTGGCCTGGCACGAGCACAGAGACATCTGGTGGCATGATGCGGTCAACGCCGCCAGCCCGGATTGTCCGCCCGAAGCCATGGGCGCCGAAGATCCCCTGTTCGTGCTCTACACCTCCGGCTCCACCGGCAAGCCCAAGGGTGTGCTGCACACCACGGGCGGCTATCTGGTCTATGCCGCCCTCACCTTCAAGTACGTGTTCGACTACCACGAAGAGGACATCTACTGGTGTACCGCCGACGTGGGTTGGGTCACCGGTCACTCCTATCTGGTCTACGGGCCGCTGGCCAACGGCGCCACCACCGTCATGTTCGAAGGGGTGCCCAACTACCCGGCCACCAACCGCATGAGTCAGGTGGTGGACAAACACCAGGTCACCATCCTCTATACCGCCCCCACCGCCATTCGCGCACTGATGGCCAAGGGCAAGGAGGCTGTCGAAGGCACTTCCCGCACCAGCCTGCGCATCATGGGGTCGGTGGGTGAACCCATCAACCCGGAAGCCTGGGAGTGGTACTACCGCACCATCGGCGACGAGCGCTGCCCCATCGTCGACACCTGGTGGCAGACCGAGACCGGCGGCATCCTCATCACTCCGCTGCCCGGCGTCACCGCGCTCAAGCCCGGCTCGGCCACCCGTCCCTTCTTCGGAGTACAGCCTGCTTTGGTGGACAACCTGGGTGAGCCGCTGGAGGGCGCCACCGAGGGCAACCTGGTGATCACCGACTCCTGGCCCGGCCAGATGCGTACCGTGTTCGGCGATCACGAGCGCTTCGAGCAGACCTACTTCTCCACCTTCCCGGGTCGCTACTTCACCGGCGACGGTGCCCGTCGCGACGAGGACGGCTACTACTGGATCACCGGCCGGGTGGATGATGTACTCAACGTCTCCGGCCACCGCATGGGCACCGCCGAAATCGAGTCCGCTCTGGTGGCCCATCCGAAGATCGCCGAAGCGGCGGTGGTGGGTGTTCCCCACGAGATCAAGGGACAGGGCATCTACGCCTATGTCACCCTGATCGCCGGGGAAGAGCCGAGCCGCGAGCTGCACAAGGAAGTGAAGGAGTGGGTGCGCAAGGAGATTGGCGCCATCGCGACCCCGGACGTGATCCACTGGGCCGAGGGGCTGCCCAAGACCCGATCCGGCAAGATCATGCGGCGTATCTTGCGCAAGATCGCCACCGGCGAAACCGACAGCCTGGGGGATATCTCCACCCTGGCGGATCCGGGGGTCGTGGACAAGCTGATCCGCGAGAAGTCGGAAGCGGCGTGAGTCTCTTCCACACGTAAACAGAGCCGGCCACGTGCCGGCTTTGTTGTCTTCGGGATCCGGACAGAGCAGAGTTCGGTGGCAGGCCGGGCTTGCGGGCAAACCAGGCCAATAAATAGCCAGATGTAGAGATTAGACCAGTAAAATGCTGCTAATTTTCACGAAATCAATATAATTGCGAAATCTGTGTGTCAGGGCACACCGATTTGTGCAAAAATTGGCTAGATTTTTGGTAGTCCAAAGATAGCTGATAGATAGCAGCATAATCATCGAGGATGTACTCAATATGTCGCAACATCACCGAATCCTCCTGCTTAACGGCCCCAATCTGAATCTGCTGGGCAAGCGGGAACCGGGAATCTACGGCAGCAAGACGCTCGATGAGATCGTCGCCGATCTGACGCGCAGCGCCAGCGAACTCGGTGTCACCCTGGAACATCTGCAATCCAATGCCGAGCACGAGCTGATCGGCCGCATCCATCAGGCCATGGGCCAGGTGGATTTCATCATCATCAATCCCGCCGCCTTCACCCATACCAGCGTTGCCCTGCGCGATGCCCTGCTGGGTGTGGCCATCCCCTTTATCGAGGTTCACCTGTCAAACGTTCATGCCAGGGAGCCCTTCCGTCATCACTCCTATCTGTCTGATGTCGCCAAGGGGGTGATCTGCGGGTTGGGTGCCGATGGTTACCAATTCGCTTTAACCGCGGCCGTGCATCAGTTGCGCGCGGCTTGATAATCACTGATCAGATAAAGAAGAAAGAGAATGCTAATGGATATCCGCAAAATCAAGAAGCTGATTGAACTGGTTGAAGAGTCCGGCATCGCCGAGCTGGAAATCTCCGAAGGGGAAGAGTCCGTTCGCATCAGCCGTAATTTCTCCGGCCAGGTTAGCGTTGCCCCGCAGATGATCATGCCCCAGGCCGCAGCTCAGGTTGCCGCACCGGTTGCCGCTGCTCCGGCAGCAGCCGCTGCACCTGCTGCCGATGCCGCCCCAAGCGGTCATCTGATGCGCTCCCCCATGGTGGGCTCCTTCTACCGCTCCTCCAGCCCGGAAGCCAAGCCGTTCGTGGAAGTCGGTCAGCACGTCAATGTCGGCGACACCCTGTGCATCGTCGAAGCCATGAAAATGATGAACCAAATCGAGTCTGACAAGGCCGGCGTGATCAAAGCGATCCTGGTTGAAAATGGTCAGGCCGTCGAGTTTGACGAGCCGCTGTTCATCATCGAATAAGGGAAAATGCCACCCATGTTGGACAAAGTAGTCATCGCCAACCGCGGTGAAATTGCCCTGCGGATCCTGCGCGCCTGCAAAGAGCTCGGGATCAAGACAGTGGCCGTTCACTCCACTGCCGATCGGGAGCTCAAGCATGTGCTCCTGGCGGACGAAACCATCTGCATCGGCAAACCTGCCAGCGGTGAGTCCTACCTCAATGTGCCGGCCATCATCGCCGCCGCCGAGGTGACCGGTGCCGTCGCCATCCACCCGGGCTACGGCTTCCTCTCCGAGAATGCCGACTTCGCCGAAGTGGTCGAGAAATCCGGCTTCATCTTCATCGGCCCGCGCGCCGAGACCATTCGCCTGATGGGTGACAAGGTCTCCGCCATTGAGGCGATGAAGAAGGCGGGCGTGCCCTGCGTACCCGGTTCCGACGGCCCGGTGGACAACGATGCCAAGCGCAACGCCGCCATCGCCAAGCGGATCGGGTATCCGGTGATCATTAAGGCCGCCGGTGGCGGTGGTGGTCGCGGCATGCGCGTGGTGCGCAACGAGGCCGAACTGGCCTCCGCCATCGCGCTGACCAAATCCGAAGCGGGCCAGTTCTTCAAGAACGACATGGTCTACATGGAGAAGTACCTGGAGAACCCGCGCCACATCGAGATCCAGGTGCTGGCTGACGGTCAGGGTACCGCCCTCTATCTGGGTGAGCGGGACTGCTCCATGCAGCGCCGTCACCAGAAGGTCGTGGAAGAGGCGCCGGCCCCCGGCATCACCGACGAGATGCGCAAGTTCATCGGTGAGCGCTGCGTGCGCGCCTGTCTCGAGATCGGCTACCGCGGTGCGGGTACCTTCGAGTTCCTGTACGAGAACGGCGAGTTCTATTTCATCGAGATGAACACCCGTATCCAGGTGGAACATCCGGTCACCGAGATGGTCACCGGCGTCGACCTCATCAAGGAGCAGCTGCGCATTGCCGCCGGTCAGCCCCTGTCGATCACCCAGCAGGACATCCGCATCCGTGGCCATGCCATCGAGTGCCGGATCAATGCCGAAGATCCGGCCACCTTCTTGCCCTCTCCCGGTCTCATCCAGCGCTTCCACGCGCCGGGCGGCCTGGGCGTGCGCTGGGAATCCCACATCTATGCGGGTTACAAGGTCCCCCCCTACTACGACTCCATGATCGGCAAGCTGATCTGCTATGGGGAGAACCGCGACGTGGCCATCGCCCGCATGCGTCACTCCCTCGACGAGCTGGTGGTGGAAGGGATCAAGACCAACATCGCCCTGCAAAAAGAGATCATGAAGGACGAAAACTTCCAGCACGGTGGCACCAACATCCACTACCTGCACAAGAAGTTGGGTCTGTAATGGCTTGAGACCCGACCCATTGAGCACGGTGGCAGCACAGAGCAGCCACTACCTGCACAAGAAGTTGGGTCTGTAATGGCTTGAGGCCCGGCCCATTGAGCACGGTGGCCGCATGAGCAGCCACTCCCTGCACAAGAAGTCGGGTCTGCAAAGACCCCTTTCATCGGGATATTGCGCGATCCACCCGGATCGCCAACGTAAAAAAGGGCCATGGCGACATGGCCCTTTTTTGTTATTCTTGCGCCCCGCTCACTCGTCGGAGGCCACAGTGAACCGTTTCGCACTCGCCCGTCGGGAAGCAGCCTTCTGCCTGCTGCTGACCCTGCTCTACTTTGTCGCCTGGTATGGCTCGGCTTATTTCATCCCCGAGGATCTCGAGCTGTGGGACCTGCCCCTCTGGTTCCTGCTCAGTTGCATCCTGATGCCGCTGCTGTTCATCGGCCTCTGCGCCCTCATGGTGGATCGCCTGTTCGTCGATATTCCCCTGGATAGCGAGGTACCACCCCATGAATCTTGAGCTTATGCTGCCGCTCTGCATCTATCTTGTGCTGGTACTGGGGGTCGGTTTCTGGGCCAGTCGCCACCGGACCGGCGGCAACTTCATGCAGGAGTACTTCATCGGCAACCGCAGCATGGGGGGGCTGGTGCTCGCCATGACCCTGGTGGCCACTTATACCTCTGCATCGTCCTTCATCGGCGGGCCGGGTGCCGCCTACAAGGTCGGCCTCGGCTGGGTGTTGCTGGCGATGATCCAGCTGCCCACTGTCTGGCTCACCCTGGGGGTGCTTGGCAAGAAGTTCGCCATCATCGCCCGCCGGGTCAACGCGGTGACTATCAACGACATGCTGTGGGCCCGCTACCAGAGCAGGGCGGTGGTCGTGCTGGGTTCGGTCACCATCATCCTCGCCTTCATCGCCACCATGGTGGTGCAGTTCATCGGCGGCGCCCGCCTGCTGGAAACGGCGACCGGCCTCAGCTATCAGCAGGGGCTCTTCCTGTTTGCCAGTTGCGTGCTGCTCTACACGGTGATCGGCGGCTTTCGCGCCGTGGTGATGACGGATGCCCTGCAGGGCATCGTCATGCTCATCGGCACTGGCGCCCTGCTGGCGGGCATCCTCATCGCCGGTGACGGGTTGCCGAATCTTGTCCACCAGCTCAAGGAGATAGATCCCAAGCTGGTGAGCCCCCAGGGGGCCGGCGACATGCTGACCCAACCCTTCATGCTGAGCTTCTGGGTGCTGGTCTGCATCGGGGTGGTGGGCTTGCCCCACTCGGCGCTGCGCTGCTTTGGCTACCGGGACAGCAAGGCGCTGCACCGGGGCATCCTCATCGGCACCATCGTCTGCGCTCTGCTGATGTTCGGCATGCACCTGGCCGGGGCACTGGGCCGCGCCATCCTGCCCGGCATGGACAGCCCGGACAAGATCATGCCCTCCCTGATGATGGAGGTGCTCCCCCCCTGGCTGGCCGGGGTCTTCCTTGCGGCCCCCATGGCGGCCATCATGTCCACTATCGACTCCCAGCTGATCCAGGCCTCCGCCACCCTGGTGAAAGATCTCTACCTCAATTACCTCAACCCCAGGCAGGAGAAGCTGGAGGTCCGGGTGCCGCGCCTCTCCCTGCTCTGCACCCTGATCCTGGGTACCCTGGTGCTGCTTGCGGCGCTCCAACCCCCCGAGATGATCATCTGGCTCAACCTGCTCGCCTTCGGCGGCCTGCAGGCGGTCTTCCTCTGGCCCCTGGTGCTCGGCCTCTACTGGTCCAGGGCCAACGGCCCGGGAGCCCTGGCCAGCATGGTCTGCGGCATCCTCTGCTACGGTACCTTGAGCCAGTGGGGGATCAAGGTGGCCGGTCTGCACGCCATCGTCCCGAGCCTGGCCCTTGGCCTGGCGGCCTTTGTCCTGGTCAGCCTGCTCACTCCTGCCCCGGATCAGCGTGTCCGTCGATTGTTTGATCAAAATTAAGAAAAGGATCAATAAAGGAAGGCTCGCCTATTCCCAAATGGGGGCTCACGGGTAAAATGTGCGCCACGTCACAAATACCGTGCCCCCATGCCAGTCCAGAACGCCAGAAAGATCCTGACCCAGTCCCTGCAGCGCCTCGGCTATGCCCTGTTGCTGCCCGTCTCCATCCTGCCCCTGGCCGCCCTGCTCCACCGGCTCGGCCAGCCGGACGTGCTGGATCTCGCCGTGCTCTCCCTCGCCGGTCGCGCCCTGTTCAGCCAGATGCCGCTCATCTATGCGGTGGCCATCGCCTTCGGGTTGAGTCGCCAGGGGCAAGGAGCTCAGGCGCTCGCCGGTGCGGTCAACTTCCTGCTGCTGAGCTCGGCGCTGGGCACCCTGGTGCCCGGGCTGCATGCGGACATGATCTGCGGCCTGCTGGCCGGGCTCGTCACCGCCATGGTCTGCTCCCGGGCCCGCGCTCTGCGGCTACCGGGCTGGTTGCGCCCCCTGCAGGAAGATCTGCCGGGCATGTTGCTCTCGGCGCTGGCCTGCCTGCTGCTGGTGATCCCCCTCTCCATCCTCTGGCCGCTGCTGGAACAGGGGCTCACCCTGCTCGCCTCCGATCTGCTCACCACGCCATTTGGCGCCTTCTGCTACGGCGTGCTGAACCGGCTGCTGATCCCCCTCGGTCTGCACCAGGTGCTGGGCAGCCTCATCGGGCTCGGGGAGAGCAACCTGCAAGCCCTCTCGACCGCCCAGCCACTGCATGAAGGCTATGTGGCCGGGCTCTATCCGGTCATCATGTTCGGCCTGCCCGGTGCCTGTTTTGCCATCTGGATCCATCGCCAGCGGATGCAGCAACTGCCCCAGGGAGGGCTGCTGCTCACCCTGGCGCTCACCTCGGCACTGGTGGGCATCACGGAGCCCATCGAGTTCCTGTTTGCCTTCACCGCTCCCTGGCTATTTCTGGCCCATGCCCTGCTGACCGGGCTGTCGCTGGCCATCTGCAGCGGGCTCGACATCCAGGTGGGCAGCTACTTTTCTGCCGGATTGCTGGACCTGGTGCTGAGCTACCACGCCGGTCTGCACAGCTTCTGGCTCATCCCCCTGGGCATCCTCTTCTTCGTCGTCTATGCCCTGCTCTTCTACCGGCTGCTGGAACACGCTCCCCTCAGTCTGCCGGGCAAGCCCATCGCCGAGGATCTCTCCCGGCTCGCGACCGTGGCCCCCACCGATCCCCAGATGCTGGCTATCCAGTACCTCAAGATGCTGGGGGGGATGGACAACCTGCAGGCCATGAGCGTCTGCCTGACCCGCCTCAGCCTGCGGGTTCGCGACATGGCCCTGGTGGATCAATCCTGCCTGGCCAGACTGGGCTGCCTCTCCTGGGTCGTGCTGAACGAACATCAGCTGGTGCTGGTGCTCGGCCCCCATGCCGGCCTCATCGAAGGGCAGATCCGCATGCTGGCGGAACGCCAGTCGGTCCCGCTCGGTCTCGAACCGGCTCAGGCTCCCCTTGGCCAGCACCAGTGATCAGGCAAAGGGAAGACGCTCGGCCACGAAGTCCATCAGGCTGCGAAGGGCGGGGGCCAGGTGTTCCCGGCTCGGGTAGATGAGATAGAAGGGGTTCACCGGAACCAGGAGATCCGGCAGCACCTTGAGCAGTCGCCCCGCCGCCAGATCGTCGCCGCAGACATGGGCCGGCAGCAGGGCAATCCCCCCGTCATGGAGTGCCAGCTCTCGCAGCGCCAACAGGCTGTTGCTCTGGCAGGCCCCGCGAGGGCGCCAGCCCCCCTCCTGCAATGGCCACACCGGCAAGGAGCCATGTACCAGGCAGGCGTGTCCGGCCAGCTCCGAGAGTTGGAGCGGCGTCCCGTTGGCCGCCAGGTAACCGGGAGATGCCACCAGATGGCGCGCCACCTGGCCGATGCGCCGGCAGATGAGGCTGGAATCTTTCAGCGGCGCTGCCCGCAGCGCCAGATCGTAACCTTCCCCCACCAGATCCAGCTGTTCATCGCAAAGGGTTAGCTCCAGCACCACCTCGGGGTAGAGGGCGCGAAATTCGGCCAGTATCCGGCCAAGCAGCAAGGTTCCCGTGGCTTCGGGAGCAGTGATCCGCACCCGCCCTCCAGGAGCCGCGCGCAACCGCGCCATCGCCAGATTGGCGCTGCGCGCCAGTGCCAGCAGCTCCTGACAATGGGCCACATAGACCTCCCCCTGGGGCGTCAGGCTGAGCCTGCGGGTGGTGCGTTGCAGCAACCTCACCCCGAGCCGGGATTCGAGGCGCGAGATCTTCTGGCTCACCGAGGACTTGGGCATGCCGAGCACCTCGGCCGCCCCGGTGAAGCTCCCCTGCTCCACCACGGTGGCGAACAGCCCCATCAACTCCAGTTCGACATTGTTCATATATTCAAACAGTCTTTACCAATTACCCATCTTAATCTTGATAATCATCCAGACTAGAGTGAGTGGCAATCCCGAACACTGCTATTTGAAAGGAAAAGCCATGAAAGCCATCGCCCTGACTCACTATCTGCCAAGCAACCACCCCCACTGCTTCATCGAGAGCGATCTGCCCGATCCGACACCGGGCCCGCGGGATCTGCTGGTACGGGTCAACGCCACCTCCATCAATCCGGTCGACACCAAGGTACGTGCCCCCAAGGACAAGGTCGAAAGCAACCCTCGCGTGCTGGGCTGGGACGCCGTGGGCGAGGTGATCGCCGTCGGTAGCGACGTCACCCTGTTCAAGGCCGGTGACAGGGTCTGGTATGCCGGCGACATCAGCCGCCCGGGCAGCAACAGCGCCCTGCAACTGGTGGACGAGCGCATCGCCGCCATCGCCCCAGTCACCCTGACCGATCTGGAAGCCGCCGCCCTGCCGCTCACCGCCATCACCGCCTGGGAAACCCTGTTCGAGCGCATGAGCCTCACCCGCGAAAGCACCGGGCGACTGCTGATTATCGGGGGCGCCGGCGGAGTCGGTTCCATCGCCATCCAGCTCGCCCGCCAGCTCACCGACATGGAGGTGATCGCCACCGCATCGCGCCCCGAAACCCGGGAATGGTGCCTGGACATGGGGGCCCACCAGGTGGTGAGCCATCACCATCTGCAGGCGGAGCTCAAGGCACTCGGCATCAGCGAGGTGGATGCCATCTTCTGCACCAACGCCACCGAGCAGCACTGGAACACCATGGCCAGCCTCATCCGTCCGTTTGGCCACATCTGCACCATCGCCGAGTCCAGTGAACCCTGGGATCTGGGTCTGCTCAAACCCAAGAGCGTCACCTTCAGCCAGGAGTTCATGTTTACCCGCTCCCTGTTCCAGACCCCGGACATGATAGAGCAGCACAACCTGCTCGGCCGGGTCGCGGCCCTGGTCGATGAAGGGGTGCTCAAGACCACCCTCAGCAAGGTGGTGCCCGAACTGACGCCCCTCACCCTGGCCCGGGCTCATGCCGAGCTGGAAGCGGGTCGCATGGTGGGCAAGCTGGTGATCGACATGAGCGGCTTCCATCGCTGAGGCACAGCCCAGGCGGGCCTTACCGTCCAGCCTATTCCCTTTTAGGTAAATAAATGCACCATCATGGGGTGAAATCACCAGTGACAAGCCCCAAGAGTGCACAGCCTCGCAGGTAACCTTTGTCCCTGACGGGGCATCTCCCCCGAAAAAACCATAAAAAAAGAGGCCATCCCGTCGGGATGGCCCTAAAAACCTGAACGTTGGGGTAACAATCACACACATATCCTTATGCAGGACATCTGTAACTTTGCAGATAGCGTGCCAATCTCTGCTTTTCCCTCCCAATTAACCGCTTTTCAGCGCACCGGCATAAAAAAAGCCACCCGAAGGTGGCTGAAAAAAGATGACGGAACTTCATAGAGCAAAGCATTCAGCGGGAACAAGTTGCTTCCCGTCACCCATGAAGGAATACATTAACCGTGCCAACTTGGCAGGGTTGCCTCCCTTCCCCATGAGGCCATGGTCAAACCACGACAGCACGGGCCCATGATGATAGAATCCCGCGGTTTCACATTTATGAAGAGCCGACGCCATGCCCTGGATACAAATTCGAATCAACGCCACTGCCAAGACCGCAGACAAGGTGAGCAACATGCTGCTGGGGCGTGGGGCCCAGGCGGTGACCTTTATGGATGCCAAGGATGTGCCCGTCTATGAGCCCATGCCCGGTGAAACCCCGCTCTGGGGCGAGACCGAAGTGATGGGGCTGTTCGACGCCGAAACCGATCCGGCTCCCACCATCGCCTTCTTCCAGCAGATCTTCGGCGAAGACGTGGGCTACAAGGTCGAACAGCTGGAAGACAAGGACTGGGTGCGCGAGTGGATGGATCACTTCCACCCCATGCAGTTCGGCGAGCGGCTCTGGATCTGCCCGAGCTGGCGAGACGTGCCGAACCCCGATGCGGTCAACGTCATGCTGGACCCGGGCCTGGCCTTCGGCACCGGTACCCACCCCACCACGGCGCTCTGCCTGCAGTGGCTGGACGGGCTGGATCTGGCCGGCAAAACCGTCGTCGACTTTGGTTGCGGCTCCGGCATCCTCGGCATCGCCGCCCTGAAACTGGGGGCTGCCCGGGTCATCGGCATCGACATCGATCCTCAGGCCATCCAGGCCAGCCGTGACAACGCCGAGCGAAATGGCGTTGCCGACCAGATCGAACTCTACCTGCCGGCGGATCAGCCGCAAGACGTCGAAGCGGACGTGGTGGTCGCCAACATCCTGGCCGGCCCGCTGCGGGAACTGGCGCCGCTTATCGCCGGCCACGGCAAGGCGGGCAGCCTGATGGCCCTCTCCGGCGTGCTGGAAAGCCAGGCGCCGGAGCTGGAGACCATCTATGGCCAGTGGTTCGACATGGACCCGACTGCGGTGAAGGAAGAGTGGTGCCGCCTCTCCGGCCGCAAACTCGGCTGATAAACAACAAGCCACGGTGGCTGCCAACCCATCAGCCGCAAACTCGGCTGATAAACAACAAGCCACGGTGGCTGCCAACCCATCGGCCGCACACTCGGCTGATAAACAACAAGCCACGGCAGTTGCCAACCCATCGGCCGCAAACTCGGCTGATAAACAACAAGCCACGGCAGTTGCCAACCCATCAGCCGCACACTCGGCTGACAAGCAACAGGCCATGGCGGCAACACTTAGGTCGCTGAACGGCAAGGGCACCCCAGGGTGCCCTTGCCGTTTCCGGACGCCCATTCTCCTTCTGCCCACTCTGGGGAGAGCCTCACGCTTCTCTGCCCCCCGATGGCTTATCCTCTCTTCCTCCACCCCATCGAGGCCCAGTCATGACCGAATACGAGAAGATGATCGCCAGCCAGCCTTACAACTGCATGGCACCAGAGCTGGATCTGTTACGCCGGGAGACGGCTCGCCTGTACCGCCGCTTCAATCGCAGCGACGAGGAGGATGAACAACTGGCGCTGCTGCAGCAGATCGTCGGCGAGTTGGCCCAGGGCGCCTTCATCTGCCCACCCCTCTACTGCACCTATGGCCGCCACATCTACCTTGGCAAGGGCAGCTACATCAACATGGGGGCCACCCTGCTGGACAATGCCCCCATTCGCATCGGCGCCGAGGTAATGATTGGGCCGAACGTGCAGATCTACACCGCCGCCCATGCGCTGGACGCCGATGAGCGTATTCAGGGGGTTGAGACGGCGCTGCCGGTCACCATCGAAGACAGGGTCTGGATTGGCGGCGGCGCCATCCTGCTGCCCGGCGTCACCATAGGGCGGGAAGCCGTCGTGGGTGCGGGCTCGGTCGTGACAAGAGATGTACCTGCCGGTGCCAGGGTGGCAGGCAACCCGGCACGGCTGCTGCCAGTCAAAGGTTGAGCGGAAGGCCCGAGGCTCGCTCAGGCGCTTTCCAGCAAGCGGTCGATGCAGTGCACCACCTGCATGCTGGCGTTTTCCATGGTCTTGAGCTGCTCGACCATGCTTTTGATATCCCCCTGCTCGCGCGCGTGCAGGGCGGCCTTGCCGCTCTCGTGGACCCGCTTGTGGGGCCCGTCCAGTTCACGAAAGCCCGGCTTGTGGGCGAAGAGCTCCGCACCCTGCCCCTCGAAATACCATTTGCCCAGCCTGCACTGAGCGTGGTCGCTCACCGGCTCGTGAAAATGCTGCTGATCGATGAGCCGATAGATGGTGTTCTTCCAGACGGCGTGATCCAGCTTGGTGGTATTGAGGAAGGAGGTGGAGGCAGCACTGTGGATCACCTGCTGCATCCGGCCTGATTGTGCCAGCACCTGGGTCACCACCACATCGATCTGGGAGGAAGAGGTCGCCACCTCGGCGGCACTGGCCTGGTTGTCATCGATGATGGACTTGATCTCCTGCGCCTGGGCCACTATCTGTCTGACCAGCACCTCTATCTGGCTGCTGGCTTCATGAGCCTTGCTCGCCAGCTGACGCACCTCATCGGCGACCACGGCGAATCCACGGCCAGCCTCACCGGCCCTGGCCGCCTCAATGGCCGCATTGAGTGCCAGCAGGTTGGTCTGATCCGAAATGCCCTGGATGGCGGTCACGAACTGGTTGATGGCGGATGTGCTGGCATCGAGCTGATGGACGGCTACGAGGCTGCGAGCCGCCTCATCCGTGATGGCATGGGCGCGATTGGAGAGACGGGTGATGGCGCCCCGGGTCTGGGCAAAGAGCTGATCCAGCTCGCAGAGCGCTCCCTTTTCCGCCATCAGGTGCTCGGCACTGCCGGCCAGCGCTTCCCGCACGCTCTGCAGCATCTCACCTCCCTGGTTCTGGCAGGAGATCACCTGATTGAAGAGATCGCCACGCTCCCGGCTGGTGCGCTGCATGTGCTCGTATTCACCGATGGTGGCGCGCAATTCGGCCAGTTCGCTCTGGTGCTGCTGCTCTTTGAGAAGCATCGTCTCCCTGAGCTGTTGATTCTCTTTTTCAAGCTTGCGGTTGAACCACATATGGCCTCCGGATGGCAAAGGTGCGGGCAGTCGACATTGAAGGGAAGCCTCTGGCTCTCTTGTCTCTGCCGATGCTGGCGGATCCCGGGCCGGATTTCACCTGCAAATGCAGGATATTTGACCCTGATCCTGATTCCAATCGAGACCACATCAATGGCTGTGCAAAAGATCGCCGGAAAGAGACAAGGTGAGGTAGAGAAGAGGCAGAAGAGAGGCAGAGGAGAAAGAACGCTGACGTGCCGATCCCGCAAAAATGAAGCCCAATGTCATCAAGACGTTGGGCTCTAAAAAGGTGCTACGGAATTGCGACTCTCATCGCAGAAAATTAGAAGGGGTCACCTTCTAAACTGGCAGTGGGATAATAACGTGACGCAAACGTTTTACATAGCGTAATAAACCAGGAGTGAGAAGAATCTCTCACAATTCAAAAAATGTCCGGCCAACCCCCTTCTACCCTCTTGGCAAGTGCGCATTTATCAGTACAGCCTGACGGCTTTGTCAGAAAACAAAAAAGCCCTGAATAATCAGGGCTTTTGGCGTTCTGCGCTTCAGAAGCTGCGCACGAAGTCCTGAATGGGCAACTCGCGCAGCTTGCGGGCCTCCAGCATGGGGGTGCCAAGGTAGAGGAAGCCCACCAGTTGATCCTCCGGTGCCAGCCCCAGTGCACCATGGATCTGCTCGTCGAAGATGAACCAGCCGGAGCGCCAGATGCCGTTGAAGCCCTGGGCCTGGGCCGCCATCTGCATCGCCATCAGGGCGCAACCGGCAGAGAGCTCCTGCTCCAGTTTCGGTACCTTGGGGTGCGCCTGATAACGGGTCGCCACCGCGATCACCAGGGGAGCACGCAGTGGCGCGGCGCGGCACTTCTCGACACTGTCCGCATCCTCGCCACGGGCATGGGCGGCATCGGCCAGCAATGTCCCCAGGCGCTCACGCCCCTCCCCTTCGAACAGAATGAACTGCCAGGGGGTCAGAGTGCCGTGATCCGGCGCCCGCAGCCCGGCCTTGAGGATATTGTCGAGCACTTCGCCACTCGGGGCAGGCTCGGCCAGACGACCACAAGAGTGGCGATTGAGTAACAGATGGAGGGCATCCATGGGGCAGTTCCTTGTCAAAGGCGATGATGGCGCTACCTTAGCACAGCACCAGATGAAGAAAACCCCTGAGGTTCAGGGGTTTGTCAGGATACGAAAGGGTCGGGAGGCTAGATGACGGCAGCCAGCTCCGCCCCTTGCCGGATGGCGCGTTTGGCATCCAGCTCGGCGGCCACGTCGGCACCGCCGATGATGTGCACCGGCTTGCCAGCAGCCTGCAGACCGGCCTGCAACTCCTTGAGGGGCTCCTGTCCGGCACAGATGATCACCTGATCCACCGGCAGGCACTGCTGCTGGTCGCCCACCTGGATGTGAAGCCCGGCATCGTCGATACGCAGGTACTGGACGCCGGAGAGCATCTGCACCTTGCGATTCTTGAGCACGGTGCGATGGATCCAGCCGGTGGTCTTGCCAAGGCCGTCGCCCACCTTGCTCTCCTTGCGCTGGAGCAACCAGATCTGGCGCTCGGGCGCATCAATTTCGGGGGTAGTCAGGCCGCCGCGCTCGCCGAGCTGCTTGTCGATGCCCCACTCCTTGAGCCAGTGATCGCGATGGCTTGCGGCATCCGGTGATCCTCTCTTCTCAACCAGGTATTCGGCCACGTCAAAGCCGATGCCGCCGGCGCCGATGACCGCCACTGCCTGGCCGACTGGTTTGTGATCCCGCAGCACATCCAGATAACTCAACACCTTGGGGTGCTCGATACCCGGGATATTGGGAGTGCGCGGGCGGATGCCGGTGGCGAGGATCACCTCGTCAAAACCGCCGCCCAGCAGGCTCTCGGCACTCTGGCGCTGGCCCAGATAGAGCTCAACGCCGCACTTCTCCAGCCGTTTGGCGAAGTAGCGCAGGGTTTCTTGAAACTCCTCCTTGCCCGGGATCTGCTTGGCAAAGTTAAACTGGCCGCCGATTTCGCTCGCCTGATCGAACAGGCTCACCTGATGGCCCCGCTCGGCGGCATAGCAGGCAAACGCCAGCCCCGCAGGACCCGCCCCCACCACCGCCAGCTTCTTGGGCTGGGGCACCCGGCCAAACGTCAACTCGGTCTCGAAACAGGCGCGGGGATTGACCAGGCAGGAGGCACGCTTTTGCTTGAACACGTGGTCGAGGCAGGCCTGGTTGCAGGCGATGCAGGTGTTGATCTCGTCCGCCCTGTCTTCAGCCGCCTTGATGACGAACTCGGGGTCCGCCAGGAAGGGGCGCGCCATGGAGACCATGTCCGCCTCCCCCCCCGCCAGGATGCGCTCCGCCACCTCGGGGGTGTTGATGCGGTTAGTGGTGATGAGGGGCACCTTGAGGTGCTTTTTCAGCTCGGCGGTCACCCAGCTGAAGGCACCGCGCGGCACGCTGGTGGCGATGGTGGGAATGCGCGCCTCGTGCCAGCCGATACCGGTGTTGATGAGGGTGACCCCCACCTGCTCCAGTGCCCGGCCAAGGGCGATCACTTCCTCAAGGGAGGAGCCCTGCTCCACCAGATCCAGCATGGAGAGGCGGAAGATGATGATGAAATCCGTGCCCACCCGCTCCCGCATGGCGCGGACAATCTCCACCGGGAAGCGCATGCGGTTTTCACTGCTGCCGCCCCAGCCATCGGTGCGCTTGTTGGTGCGCTCGCAGATGAACTGGTTGATGAGATAGCCTTCCGAGCCCATCACCTCGACCCCGTCATAACCGGCCGCCTTGGCCAGCGCCGCAGTGGCGGCGAAGTCGCGAATGGTGCCGCGGATCTGCCGCTCGCTCATGGCCCGCGGCTTGAACGGGGAGATGGGAGCCTTGAGGGCGCTCGGCGCCAGGCTGAACGGATGGTAGGCGTAGCGGCCCGCATGAAGGATCTGCAGCGCTATCTTGCCCCCTTCCCGGTGCACTGCCTCGGTCACCTTGCGGTGTTTGGCTACCTGCCAGGGAAAGCTCAGCTGGGAGCCGTGGGGCACCAGCCGCCCCCGCAAATTGGGGGCGATACCGCCGGTCACGATGAGACCGACCCCGCCACGGGCCCGCTCGCCATAGAAGGCGGCCAACTTGTCAAAGCCCCCCTTTTCCTCCTCGAGGCCGGTGTGCATGGACCCCATCAGTACGCGGTTGCGCAACTGGGTAAAACCCAGATCGAGGGGGGTCAGCAGCGTGGGATAACGGCTCATGATGCACTCCTTGTCGAGGTCGATGTGCACGGGGTCATGCTCCAGCCTTCCTGGCTGCCTCGGGTGACGGGCAGTAAAAAGAAGGGGGTGGGTGGAGATGGGGTCGGCTCATCGGGCCTTTCAGTTAATTTTTTGTTATCAAACTGGAGCTAGAGTAAAGAATCGAAAACTCTTTTTCAAACAAATGTTTGGACATTTTTTCAGCGAACAGCCGTGTTCCGAAGTGGTGGGGGGCAGTCGACTCAAGGGGAAATGGCAATTGGCTGCGCAACTGGTTAATAATGGCTGCTCTCAACCCATTAACAGGGCGACAACGCAGCTATGTCTATTTTCAAAGGTCTGGGATGGCTCTTTCGCAGCCTCTGGCGCCTGCTCAACTTTACCCGCTTGATGCTGGTCAACCTGCTGTTTCTTCTCGTCGTGCTGGTCATTGTCTTCAGCGTCAGCCAGAGCGAGACCCCAAGCACCCCCATCGAGGGGGCGCTCACCCTCAATCTCTCCGGTGTGCTGGTAGAACAACGCACCCAGACCGATCCCACGGTGCAACTGCTCAGGCAGATGGACAAGGGGGACGAGCAGCCAAGCGAAATCGTCCTCTCCGATCTGCTGTGGGCCATCAAGAGCGCGGGGAATGACGATCGCATCAAGGCGCTGGTGATCAAACCCCAGGGTCTGCAAGGGGCCAGCCTCTCCAAACTGCAGGAGGTGACTGCCGCCATCGACGCCTTCAAGGAGAGCGGCAAGCCGGTCATCGCCATGGCGGACTACTACAGCCAGGGGGCCTATCTGCTCGCCGCCCACGCCGACCACGTGCTGCTCAACCAGAGTGGTGCCGTGCTTATCGAGGGGCTGGGTGTCTACCAGACCTACTTCAAGTCGGCACTGGAGAAGCTCAACATCACCCCGCACGTCTTCAAGGTCGGCACCTACAAGTCCTTCGTCGAGCCCTACACCCGGGACGAAATGTCCCCCGAGAGCAAGGAGGCGAACCAGCGCTGGCTGGATCAGCTGTGGCAATCCTATGTGGCCGACGTGGCGGAGCAGCGGGAGATCGAACCGGATGCCGTGGCACCGAACAAGGATCACTTCCTCGAACTGCTGCGCAAGGCCGGTGGCAATGCGGCCAGCTACGCCCTCGACAACGGTCTGGTGGATCAGCTCGCCACCCGCGACGAAATGACCCAGGCGGTGATCAAGGAAGTGGGCGAGGCCGATGATCACGGCTGGAAGGGCGTGGGCCTGAAAGAGTATCTGGCCGCCATCCCGGAGCAGTACCCCCAGAGCGGCAAGGATGAGGTTGGCCTCATCACCGCCAGCGGCGCCATCATGGATGGCGTCCAGCCTGCCGGCACCATCGGTGGCGACAGCCTTGCCGATCTGCTGGCCGAGGCCCGCCGTGACGATCAGGTGAAAGCCGTGGTGCTGCGGGTGGACAGCCCGGGCGGCAGCGCCTTCGCCGCCGAGCAGATCCGCGCCGAATTGCTGGCCCTGAAACAGGCGGGCAAGCCGGTGGTCATCTCCATGGGCAGCTACGCCGCCTCCGGTGGCTACTGGATCTCCGCCGATGCAGACAAGATCTTCGCCTCCCCCACCACCCTCACCGGTTCCATCGGGGTGTTCGGCATGTTCGCCACCATCGACAAGGCGCTCTCCCAGTACGGGGTACACACCGACGGCGTCGGCACCACCGACTTCGTGGGGGTCGGGCTGACCCGTGCCCTGCCGGATCACGTGGGTGAAGCCATTCAACTGAGTGTGGAAGACACCTATCAGCGCTTTGTCGGCCTGGTGGGCAAGGGCCGGGGCCTTAGCCCGGAAGAGGCGGAAAAAGCCGCCGAAGGCCGGGTCTGGACCGGGCAGGATGCCAAGGCACTGGGGCTGGTGGACGAGTTTGGCAATCTGGATGACGCCCTCAAGGCGGCCGCCGATCTCGCCAACCTCAAGAGCTGGCAGGTCACCCCCATCGCACCGGAAGAGTCGGCCAGGGACAAGTTCCTGCGCGAGCTGTTTGACAGCAGCGCCCAGGCGCTGGCCCCGCACCTGCAAAGCTGGCTGCCCGCCGGGCTTGGCAAGGCGCTGCTGGAGATGAACCGCACTCTGGACCCGCTGACCCGCTTCAACGATCCCCAGGGCACCTACGCCTTCTGCCCGGTCTGTCTCCCCTGACGCCGGGGACAGCCATAAAAAAACCGCCGACAGGCGGTTTTTTTATGGGGCAAGCGGCCTTGTCAGGTCAGCAAGCCGGACGCTTGCCAGCGGTGCAACTCTGCCAGCACCCGGGTCTCTCGCGCCGTCCACTGGGGACAGGGACCCGCCAGCTGGGTCTTGTTGGTCTGCAGGGCCTCGGCCAGGGGGAACCAGCCCGGCGTGAAGCCGAGGCGGATCTCGTAGGGCTGGGGGCGCGGTGCACTCCAGTCCTCCCCGACCCGGCAGAGGTAATAGGACGATCGGATGCAGTAGGCATCGTA
The DNA here is from genome assembly GCF_040908115.1 of Aeromonas sp. R7-1. Classification (NCBI taxonomy): domain Bacteria; kingdom Pseudomonadati; phylum Pseudomonadota; class Gammaproteobacteria; order Aeromonadales; family Aeromonadaceae; genus Aeromonas; species Aeromonas sp. R7-1. The sequence goes on from NZ_JBFODD010000064.1 coordinate 316,605, forward strand.
ATCCGGCTCGCGCGCGGCACGATACTCCCGGGTCTCTCCCAGCAGGGGGCCCACGGCCACCAGCTCGGCGCCACACTCTTCCCGCAGCTCCCGGGCCAAGGCCGCATCGTGCGCCTCCCCGTGCTCGATGCCGCCACCGGGGAACATGAGATCCCCGTTGACGCGGGAGTGCACCAGCAGCAGTTGATCACCACGCATCACCACGGCCCTCACCGTGGCCCGTTCAAGCACCCTGTCCTCGCCGCGGATCTGGCCGTGGACGAGGCGGATATCGAAGGGATGGGCCCACTCCCGGGCTTCTGACAGGGTCGGATTCATGGTGTGCGGTAGCTCCCCTGCCTGAGTGCATCGACGATGGTGGCCGCCTGGTCGTCCAGCGTCTCCTGCTCCTCCTTGCCGATGGCATGGTAAATGCCGAGCCGGGTGGCGGAGACCTCGGGGCTCTCCTGGAATGACTCGCTCACCTTGCCCCACAGATAGGCCTGATCAAATCGCTTCTGCCCCATGTAGAGGGTGCTGAGGGCGGTGAGGATCCGGCTGTTGACCTTGTCCCCCTCCCGATAGAGGGAGAGCGCATGGTGCATCAGCCTGATGGCCTTCTCGGGCTCGCTCTTGGCATAAATGCCGCCGAGCGCCAGTTGCAGCTCGGGCTCCTCGAGGCTCGGCGTCCCCTCCTGCGCGAGGAAGCTGGCGCGGGCCTCGGGACTGGTGTTGTTGGTCCAGTGCCAGAGCAGCAGGTAGGGATCCTGGGAACCCCGGGTCTGAGCGTCCAGTTGCTCCAGTTGACGGCCGGCGGCCAGCATCCCTTCCACTCTGGGGCTCTTCTGCTCCCTGGCACGCTTGTACTCGATATTGGTGGAGTGCTCGGCGCACTGCAGATAACGCTCCAGGCCGCGCATCAGATCGTACTTGCGCCTGTCCGTCCCCTCTTCCTGGAGATAGTAACGACCGCGAATGACGTCGCTGCGCTCATAGCGACACCAGCCGTCGTCCACCAGGTCCGCGCACAGGGCGGGATATTGGGAGCAGATGTTGTGGATCCTGTCGTCGTCGCAGGCCGTCAACGTCAGGCAACAAGCGAGGGAAAGCAGTAACGGACGCTGTGAGAATAGGGTCATGGTTCACATCTGGTTGATAACAATCGCAACCCGCACCGGCCACCGCCAACTAGCAAACAGGCTACATATCCATTACAATGCGCGCGCCGTATAAGGCCGCGATTGCAGAATAATATAACGAAACCATCAGCCCTACACTGATCTGCCTTCGACGAATTTCAATTTGCCCAGGCAACTTGCTTCAACAACGTGAAATAAAAGGATCTGGTTAATGACCCACGAGCACTACTTGCAGGCGTGGCAGGAGAGCCAGGAGCTCGCCGAAGCCATGCAACCCTTGATAGGTCGCCTCTACCGACAGCAAGGGATAGAGATCACCCTCTACGGACGCCCGCTGCAAAACGCCTCCACCATCGATATCCTCAAGGCCCACCGGGTCGTTCGCCGCCACCAGGGCACCCCGCTGCCCATCCAGCAAAGCTTCCCTCTCCTGCGCGCCATCGTCGCCCTGAACCCCACCGCCGCCGAAGTCGATCTCGGCAAACTGGCCGTGGGCTACTGGCAGGATCACCAGGATGAAGCCGGCATCGAGGACTATCTGCGCGCCAAGCTGGCACCGGCCCTGAACCGCAGTGCCGTGCCCGCCCCGACCGACGTGGTGCTCTACGGCTTCGGTCGCATCGGCCGCCTGCTGGCCCGTCTGCTCATCGAGCGCACCGGCGCCGCCAACTCCCTGCGCCTGCGCGCCATCGTGGTGCGCGGCGGTCGCGACGGGGATCTGGAGAAGCGTGCCAGTCTGCTGCGCCGCGATTCGGTGCACGGCCCCTTCAACGGCTCCATCGAAGTGGATAGTGATCGCAGCGCCATCATCGCCAACGGCACCTTCATCCAGGTGATCTATGCGAACAGCCCGGCCGACATCGACTACACCGCCTACGGCATCGACAATGCGCTGATCGTCGACAACACCGGCGTCTGGCGTGACGAGGCGGGGCTGTCCGAGCACCTCAAGGCCCGCGGCGCCGCCCGGGTGCTGCTGACCGCCCCCGGCAAGGGGGAGATGAAGAACGTGGTGTTCGGGGTCAACCACGAGGTGATAGGCCCGGATGACAAGATAGTCTCCGCCGCCTCCTGCACCACCAACGCCATCACCCCGGTGCTCAAGGTGATGCAGGACAAGTACGGCATCCGCCACGGCCACGTGGAGACGGTCCACTCCTACACCAACGATCAGAACCTCATCGACAACTATCACAAGGGCGAGCGCCGCGGTCGCAGCGCAGCCCTCAACATGGTGATGACCAGCACCGGCGCCGCCAAGGCGGTGGCCAAGGCGCTGCCGGAGCTCAAGGGCAAGTTGACCGGCAACGCCATCCGGGTGCCCACACCCAACGTGTCCCTGGCCATCATCAACCTCTCGCTGGAACAGACCACCGATCGGGAGAGCCTCAACGCCTATCTGCAGCAGATGGCACTGAGCTCGGCCCTGCATCGCCAGATCGACTTCAGCGCCAGCACCGAGCTGGTCTCCTCCGACATGGTGGGCTCCCGTTTTGCGGGCATCGTCGACTCCCAGGCCACCATCGCCGAGGGGGATCACTGCGTGCTCTACGTGTGGTATGACAACGAGTTCGGGTACAGTTGTCAGGTAGTGCGGGTGATGGAGCAGATGGCTGGCGTAGTTCGCCAGGATCTACCGGTATAGTCCGACAGGATCTGCCCGCCTGACCCCACGTTCATGGCTCAATTTTCAAGGAGAGGCCGGATGTCGTCTCAGCAAGTGACGTTTCAACAAGCGATAGCGCAGATGCCCAAAGAGGTGTACGAGCGGCTCAAGACTGCGGTCGAGCTCGGCAAATGGCCGGATGGCAAGGCCCTGACCGAGGAGCAGAAGGCCACCTCCCTGCAGGCCGTGATGGCCTGGCAGGCGATGCACCTTGAGAACCCCGAGCACATGAACATCGGCCGTGACGGCGAGATCGTGATGAAGAGCAAGAGCGAGCTCAAGCGCCAGTATCGCGATGAGGAAGAGATAGTGCGGGTCGACCTTAGCCACTGAGACTGACCCGCCCGCCACGACTAAAAAGGGGAGCCAATATGGCTCCCCTTTCTTTTCCCCTCTCCCCCATGGCAGGGAGGTCAGCAGCTGTTCACGGCCTGTCGCGCGAAGACGTCAGCAAGGTGAAGAGCAGCGCAGGAACCGATGCGTATAGATATACGTAAGCCTCTGGTTCACAAACACGCGAGCAGCACATGAGCCTTGATCACGGCTTCGCAGTAAGGTCGTGGACAGTTTCTCAGGGGGTCAGCTCCCCGCGCAGGGACTGCTGCATCAGCTCGCGGATGCGCGGCGCCGGCAGATCCTGGCTCAGCAGGAAGTGCAGCTTGGTGAGCGCCGCCTCGGCGGTCATGTCAAAGCCCGAGATGACTCCCGCACGGGAGAGGGCGTTGCCGGTGGCATAGCCCCCCATGTTGACCTTGCCGTGCAGGCACTGGCTCAGGTTGACGATGATGACGCCCCGGGCTGATGCCTCGGAGAGCAGCGCCAGCATGGCCGGGTTCTGGGGCGCATTGCCCACCCCGAAGGAGAGCAGGATCAGCGCACGCACCGGTTGTTGCAGGATGTTCGCTATCACCTCAGCCGAGATCCCCGGGTAGAGGGTCACCACCCCGATGGGCTGGGGGGTGATGTCGTGCAGCACCAGGGGGCGATCGCACGGCACGCCCAGCTCACCTGCCTCCAGGGAGATGGCAATACCGGCATTGAGCAGGGGCGGGTAGTTGGGCGAGTCGAAGGCGTGGAAGCCGTCGGCATGCACCTTCTTGCTGCGGTTGCCGCGATAGAGCTGGTTGTTGAAGAAGAGCGTCACCTCGTGGATCGGGTAGTTGGCCGCGATATAGAGGGCGTTGAGCAGGTTCTGCTGACCGTCCGAGCGCAGCTCGGCCAGGGGGATCTGGGAGCCGGTGATGATGACCGGCTTGTGCAGATCTTCGAGCATGAAGGAGAGCGCAGACGCGGTGAACGACATGGTGTCGGTGCCGTGCAGAATGACGAAACCGTCGTACTTGTCGTAGTTGCCCTTGATATCCTCGGCGATGCGCTGCCAGTCTGCCGGCGTCATGTCGGAAGAGTCGATGAGGGGGGCATATTCGTGGATATGGTAATCGGGCATTTCCGGTCGATGGAACTCGGGCATCCGTGCCAGACAGTCCTCCATGAAGCCCGCCATCGGTACATAACCGTGGTCGGAACGCTGCATCCCTATGGTGCCGCCTGTGTAGGCAATGTAGATGGACTTCTTCACACCCTCTCCTCTCTCTGGACTGGAAACCGGCAAATCAAACAGGGCTCAACCGATACAGCCCCCGTCCTTCAGATGGTGCGGGCGGGCTCAATATCGGTCATCAGCAGACCTCTTGAAGGTCTGTGTCCTCCCGTGGGGGCGGAACCGGGCGAATTATAAAGAGTGCCGCTGCAAATGACAGCGGCAGCAGCATTGTTGCGATCCGGAGCACACTCGGCGAGGCAGTTTTAAATGCCATGTTAACACCATGTTTTAATCATTAATGTGACATATGTGGATGTACTTGGTGTTTTTTGCTATTATCCGGCGGATTTTTCACAAATCTCATCTGGACGCCCGACGAACACGGGCTCGTGTCGACCCCCTCTTTTGCAGAGGGACGGGGCTGCGGCCCCTCTGTCACTGGCGCGTTCGCCACTCTGTTTCATCCCGGCTGGATCCGTGAGTCTTTCTCGCCAAAGACACAGCCGATCAACATGGGAGCACTGAATGCTACAACTTGATGCCTACGCCACCCTGGTCGCCGCGACCCTGGTGCTGCTGCTTGGCCGCCTGCTGGTCAACAAGATAGGACCCCTGCGCACTTTCAACATCCCCAAACCCGTGGCCGGTGGCCTGGTGGTTGCCCTGGTGCTGCTGGTGCTGCGTTCCACCCTGCAGATCGAACTGCAATTTGATACCAGCCTGCAGACGGCCCTGATGCTGACCTTCTTCGCCTCCATCGGCCTCTCCGCCGATCTGGGCAGCCTCAAGCGCGGCGGCAAGGCGGTGGCCACCTTCCTGCTGGTGGTCACCGGCCTGCTGCTGGTGCAGAACACCCTGGGGGTGGGTCTGGCCACCCTGCTGGGGCTGGATCCCCACATGGGGCTGCTGGCCGGCTCCATCACCCTCTCCGGCGGCCACGGCACCGGGGCGGCCTGGGGCTCCATCTTCACCGAGAAATACGGCGTGCAATCCGCCGCCGAGCTGGCGATTGCCTGTGCCACCTTCGGCCTGGTGCTGGGGGGCCTCATCGGCGGCCCGGTGGCCCGTTATCTGGTGAAGAAAGTGCAGGTGCCCGGTGAGGAGCACAACCGTGACGGCGCCCCCCAGGGCTTCGAGATGCCGGACATGGAGCGCCCGCTCACCACCTTCAGCCTGATCGAGACCCTGGCACTCATCGCCATCAGCCTGAAAGGGGGCGAAATGCTGGCCCTCTACCTCAAGGGCGGCGTCTTCGAGTTGCCGATCTTCGTCTGCGTGCTGTTCGTCGGCGTGCTGCTGCGCAACCTGCTCACCCTGCTCAACTGGCACGAAGTGAGCGACCGTGAGGTCTCCCTGCTCGGCAACGTCAGCCTGTCGCTCTTCCTCGCCATGGCGCTGATGAGCCTCAAGCTGTGGGAGCTGGCAAGCCTGGCCCTGCCCATCTTCATACTGCTGGCCGTGCAGACGGTAGCGATGGCGCTCTACGCCATCTTCGTCACCTTCCGGGTCATGGGGCGCAACTATGATGCGGCCGTGCTGGCGGCGGGTCACTGCGGCTTCGGCCTCGGCGCCACCCCCACTGCCATTGCCAACATGCAGGCCATCACCCAGCGCTTTGGCCCCTCCCACCTGGCCTTCCTGGTGGTGCCCATGGTCGGTGCCTTCTTCATCGACATCATCAACGCCGTGGTGATCAAGCTGTTCCTGGCCCTGCCCTTCCTGTGATCCCGGACGCAGGTCCCGTATGACAGAGCCCACCTTGCGGTGGGCTCTTTGCTTGCTGGTCCCTGGACGCTGCCCCGACCCCCACCAAGGGGCCGACGACAGGCAACAAAAAGCCCCGCACCAAGGTGCGGGGCTTTTTACTGACGCCACGGTAGGTAGGACTGCGGCCTGACCTTCCTTACAAAATAAAGGTCGACACCTGCTGGTTCAGGTTGGTGGCACGCCCCTTGAGGTTGTGCGCCTGATCCAGGTCGCGCATGGCGGAAGCGGTGATCTCGTCGCTCACATCCTTGATGGCGGTGGTGTTCTGGGTGATTTCACCGGTCACCTGGGTCTGCTCCTCGGCGGCGGTGGCGATCTGGCCCGCCATGTCGGAGATGAGGCTGACGGCCTGGGTGATCTCCTCCAGGGCCGCAGCGGCAGCGTCGGCATCCTTCACGCTGTTGTCCGCCAGCCCCTGGCTGGTCTGCATCAGGCTCACCGCGCGGGCCGTGGTCTGTTGCAGGGTTTCGATGGTGGACTGGATCTCCTGAGTGGAATCCTGGGTACGGCGCGACAACACCCGCACCTCGTCCGCCACCACGGCGAAACCGCGACCCTGTTCGCCGGCACGGGCCGCTTCGATGGCCGCGTTCAGCGCCAGCAGGTTGGTCTGCTCGGCGATGCCCTGGATGGTGGAGAGGATGCCGGAGATGGCCTGAGCGTGACGGCTCAGCTCGCCGATGACGCCGGTCGCCTGCCCCACTTCCTCGGCCAGGTTGTTGATGGATTGGCGAGTCTGGTTTACCAGGATCTTGCCCTGTTCACTGCTCTGGGCGGATTGCTGGGCGGCGGCAGCGGTGTTCTCGGCGTTGCCCGCGATCTCCATGGTGGCACTCGCCATCTCGGTGACGGCGGTGGCGACCATGGTCACCTCCTGTTGCTGGCGTTGCAGCTCTTCCACCGCGGCCTGGTTGGTCACCAGACTGCGTTCGGCATCGGCGTTCAGCTCGTTGGCAAGCTGACGGATGTTGGCGATGAGCTGATGCTGGCTGCCCACGAAGCGGTTGAAGCTGCCAGCGAGCTGGCCCACTTCGTCATTGGCGTCGATCTTGATGCGCTGGGTCAGATCGCCGTTACCGTCGGCGATGCGGGCCAGGGCCTGGGACACCTTGGTGAGGGGGCCGAGCAGCAGGCTGACCAGCCAGGAGATGGCGAGAATGCTGCCCACCAGCACCAGCAGGGCCAGGCCGAGCTGGGTCATCAGCAGGGAGGAGAGCGGCGCCTCCAGGGTGCTCTTGTCCAGTACCAGCACCAGCTCCCAGTCGGTGTCCGGAATGTCCGTCGCCCACAGCAGCTTGTCACGCCCCTCGTTGTCGAAGAAAGCAGGCACCAGGCTGTTGCTCGCCTTGCTCTGCTCGATCAGGGCATTGGTCAGATCGTTGTCGATCTCGCTGGCTGGCTTCATCGCCTTGGCCGCATCCTTGTAGGCGATGACGGTGCCATCCTTGTGCATCAGGATGGCGAAGCCGTCCGCAGGCAGCTTCATCTTGGTGATGTCATCCACCAGGGAGGCGATGGAGAGATCCCCCCCCACCACGCCGCCCTGGGCAGGCTGGGCCAGGGTCACCACCAGAATGTTGTAGGCCACGTCGAGGTAGGGTTTGGTGACGATCATGCCGCCCTTGGCCATGGCTTCCTGATACCAGCCACGGGAGCGGGGATCGTAACCGTCGCGGTTGATGGAGGGGTCGGAGTCGTTCATCTTGCCGCTGCCCTCACCAAAATAGGTGAGCTGGAAACGGCCGGACACCTGGGCCTGTTGCAGGGCGTTGAGGGGCTCGGCACCGGCCTTGTTGCCAAGGGCCTGGATAACGTCACGACGGGCGGCAAGCCAGTCGCTGACGCTGGCGGCCTGCTGGCTGCCAAGGCGCTGCACCTGTTCCTGACTGCCTTGCAGCAGCATGGATTTCTGGCTGGTGTAGCTCTGCCAGGAGAGCAGCAGGATCACCAGTGACAAGGCGATGACCACAGACAACAGTATCTTCTGCTTGAGTGATAGGTTTTTCATCGTGTTTTCTTCTTGTGGGGGTCGGGAACAGGATCAATCGGGAGTGCGTGGCACTGTGTGTTGTTAGCGGCCAATCTGCGCAAAACTGAAGCGGAGAATGGCGTGAGTGACGATATTTTACGCGGAAATTTTAAAAATGCTGCGGAAAATTGGAGCAGGAAAAAGAGCGGGGCCAGCCAACCCTGTTTATTCCTTCTGCAATTGGCTAGAATATCCCGTTTTTAAATCACATCGACCCCGAGAGTTTTCACGATGTTTGAAGTCAATCCTGTATTAAACAAGCTTAAGGAGCTGTCTGAGAGGACCGAGCTGCTTAGGGGGTACCTTTGACTATGACGCCAAGAAAGAGCGTCTAGAAGAGGTCAATGCCGAGCTGGAACAGCCGGATGTCTGGAACGAACCCGAGCGCGCACAGGCGCTGGGCAAGGAGCGCGTCTCCCTGGAGAACGTCGTCAGCACCATCGATACCCTGACCCAGGGCGTCGATGACGTCGAGATGCTGGTCAGCCTGGCCGTCGAAGGCGAAGACGAAGAGACCTTCAACGAAGCCGTGGTCGAAGCGGACGAGCTGGAGGCCAAGCTGGTGGATCTCGAGTTCCGTCGCATGTTCTCCGGTCAGCACGACGGTTCCGACTGCTACATCGATATCCAGTCCGGTTCCGGTGGCACCGAGGCCCAGGACTGGGCCAACATGGTGCTGCGCATGTACCTGCGCTGGGGCGATGCCCACGGCTACAAGCCCGAGCTCATCGAATGCTCCGAGGGCGACGTGGCCGGCATCAAGTCCGCCACCATCAAGTTCACCGGCGAGTATGCCTTCGGCTGGCTGCGCACCGAGACCGGCGTGCACCGCCTGGTACGCAAGTCGCCGTTCGATTCCGGCGGCCGTCGCCACACCTCGTTCTGCTCCGTGTTCGTCTACCCCGAGATCGATGATGACATCGAGATCGAGATCAACCCGGCTGATCTTCGCATCGATGTCTACCGCGCCTCCGGTGCCGGTGGTCAGCACGTCAACCGGACCGAGTCCGCGGTGCGTATCACCCACGTGCCGACCGGCGTGGTGGTGCAGTGCCAGAACGACCGTTCCCAGCACAAGAACAAAGATCAGTGTATGAAGCAGTTGAAGGCCAAGCTCTACGAGCTGGAAATTCAAAAGCAGAACGCTGAGAAGCAAGCCCTCGAAGAGACCAAGTCCGACATCGGCTGGGGCAGCCAGATCCGCTCCTACGTACTGGATGATTCCCGTATCAAGGATCTGCGCACCGGCGTCGAAACCCGCAATACCCAATCGGTACTCGACGGCGACTTGGACAAGTTTATCGAAGCCAGCCTGAAATCAGGCCTGTAAACAGAGCAGCAGGAATCACCATGTCTGAACAAACCACCACCCCGGAAGTCGACCAGACTCTCGAACTGAACAACGAGATGCTTGAGCGTCGCTCCAAGCTGGCCGCCTTGCGCGCCCAGGGCAACCCCTTCCCAAACGATTTCCGTCGTGACAGCCTCTCCGGCGATCTGCACGCCGAATTCGGCGACAAGAGCAATGACGAGCTGGTCGCCCTGGGTAAACAGGTGAAGATTGCCGGTCGCATCATGACCCGCCGGATCATGGGCAAGGCGTCTTTCGCGACCCTGCAGGACATGGCTGGCAAGATCCAGATCTACGTGACCCGTGACGACCTGCCGGAAGGCTTCTACAACGAGCAGTTCAAGAAGTGGGATCTGGGTGACATCGTCGGTGTCGAGGGCACCCTGTTCCGCACCAACGCCGGTGAGCTCTCCGTACACGTCTCCACCATCCGCCTGCTGACCAAGGCCCTGCGCCCGCTGCCCGAGAAGCACAAGGGTCTGACCGACCAGGAAGCCCGCTGCCGCCAGCGTTACCTGGACCTGATCGCCAACGAAGAGTCCCGCAAGACCTTCGTGACCCGCACCAAGGTGGTGGCCGGCATTCGCAAGTTCCTGAATGACAAGCGCTTCATGGAAGTGGAAACCCCCATGATGCAAGTCATCCCGGGTGGCGCCTCCGCACGTCCCTTCATCACCCACCACAATGCGCTGGACATCGACATGTACCTGCGTATCGCTCCGGAACTCTATCTGAAGCGTCTGGTGGTCGGTGGTTTCGAGCGTGTCTACGAGATCAACCGCAACTTCCGCAACGAAGGCATCTCCGTTCGCCATAACCCCGAGTTCACCATGCTCGAGTTCTATATGGCCTACGCCGATTACATCGATCTGATGGATCTCACCGAAGAGATGCTGCGCACCCTGGCACAGGACATCCTGGGCGACACCAAGATCCGTTACGCCAAAGAGGGCGAAGAGGGCCTGACCATCGATTTCGGTCAGCCGTTCCAGCGCCTCTCCATGGTGGACTCCATCCTGAAGTACAACCCGGGTGTGACCCGTGACGATCTGGCCACTCTTGAGAAGGCCACCGCCGTCGCCAAGGGTCTGAAGATCGAGCTGATGAAGAGCTGGGAGCTGGGCCACGTGATCACCGCGATCTTCGAAGAGACCGTGGAACACATGCTGCTGCAACCGACCTTCATCACCGAGTACCCGGCCGCCGTCTCCCCGCTGGCCCGCCGCAACGACCAGAACCCGGACGTCACCGACCGCTTCGAATTCTTCATCGGCGGCCGCGAGCTGGCCAACGGCTTCTCCGAGCTGAACGATGCGGAAGATCAGGCCGAGCGCTTCCAGGCCCAGGTTGACCAGAAAGCCGCAGGGGACGACGAAGCCATGTTCTACGACGCCGACTTCGTCACCGCGCTGGAACACGGTCTGCCGCCGACCGCCGGTCAGGGTATCGGTATCGACCGTCTGGTGATGCTGTTCACCAACAGCCACACCATCCGCGACGTCATCCTGTTCCCGGCCTTGCGTCCACAAAAGTAAGCGCCGCAGAAACAGGGCCGCAGCAAAACGCTGCCGTCCATGGCAATCAAAACGCCCCGCAATTGCGGGGCGTTTTTTATGACGGACACAACCGGTGGCGAACCTTCAATACGCCACCAACTTGCCGCTTATCAGGCCGGCGGCAGCAGCCACTCCCCCTGCCACAGGGTCAGTGCCCGGCCCGCCATCAGCACTCGCCCCTCCTGCAGTTCCAGCCTGAGATCCCCACCCCGGGCCGAGATCTGGCGGGCCCGCAATTGCCGTTTGCCGAGCCGCTCGGCCCAGAAGGGCACCAGGGCGCAGTGGTTGGAGCCGGTCACCGGATCCTCGTCCACTCCTACCCAGGGGGCGAAGTAGCGGGAGACGAAGTCGTCCTCCTTCCGGCTCGATGGCGCCGTCACCATGATCCCCCGGCCCGGCAGCGCCCGCAGGGCGTGAAAATCGGGGGTAAGCGCGCGGACCGCCTCCTCGCTGGCGAGCTCAAGCAGGAACTTGGCCCCGGCCGCCAGGGTTTGCAGCGGCTGGCAGCCAAGAGCCGCCCCATAGGCAGGATCCAGCTCGAGGGGCGCCAGGGCAATGCGCGGGAAGTCGAGCCAGATCCAGCTCTCTTCGCGCCTGGCCACCAGCTCGCCGCTGCGGGTCGCGAAGCGGATGGGCTGAGCTTCGGCCACCTCCCCCGTCTGCCACAGCACATGGGCCGCCGCCAGGGTGCCATGGCCGCACAAGTCCACCTCCACTTGCGGGGTGAACCAGCGCAATCCGTAATGCCCCTCCCCCAGTTGGGTCAGAAAGGCGCTCTCAGAGAGGTTGAACTCCGCTGCCATGGCCTGCAGCTCGGCGTCGGGCCGCGCTTCCCCCAGCACCACCACGGCGGGGTTGCCTGCGAAGGGGTGATGGCTGAAGGCGTTGACATGATAGAGACGGGACATGGTTGCTCCTTGGGACATGAGAGATCCCCGGGACAGGGGGCTCGGCAAGGCCATTTTTATATCACGGGCGCACCGGGGCTGAGATGGATTTTGGCTTTATAAATTCATAAATCGCATAAAGAAGATATTTTTATTCTTTGTTGTTATTCATTACACCCCTTACCCTGACCAAAAATCAGACCATGGAAGACATGTGTGATGCCATTGACAGCCCCCATCCTGAGCCCGCTCTCTGACGAACAGCAGCGCCAGCTCAACCAAGTTCTCACCACCCTCAATACCCAGCAACTGGCCTGGGTCAGCGGTTATCTCTACGGCCTCTCCCAGGCGGGCGTCCAGCCCGTGGCGAGCGCAGGCGCAGAAGCCGCGGCTCCCGGCGGCAGCCTGACCATTCTCTACGGCTCCCAGACCGGGAATGCCAAGGGCGTGGCCAGCGCCATCAAGGCCCAGGCCGAGGCCCGCGGCCTGCCGGTGACCCTCACCTCCATGGCGGACTACAAACCCAAGCAGCTCAAGAAAGAGAGCCACCTGCTGGTGGTAGTGAGCACTTACGGGGAGGGGGAGCCCCCCGAGAGCGCCGTCGATCTGTTCGAGCAGCTTAAAAAAGGCAAGGTCGGCAAGCTGGAAGGGCTCAAGTTTGCCGTGCTGGGGCTGGGTGACAGCTCCTATGAGTTCTTCTGCCAGACCGGCAAGGATTTCGATGGTTTCCTCGCCAAAGCGGGGGCCGAGCGCATCCATGAGCTAGCTAGCCTCGATGTGGATTATCAGGATGCCGCCAAGGCCTGGGGCGAGCAGGCCGTTGCGGCGGTCGCCGCCACCCTCTCTGCCGGCGCCGCGACTGCCAGCGTGGCGGGCTCGGTGCAGGCCGCCGTCGGCCACAGCCAGTACAACAAGGAGAACCCCTTCCCGGCCAGACTCTCGGTGAACCAGAAGATCACCGGCCGCGACTCCACCAAGGACATCCGTCACATCGAGATCAACCTGGAAGAGTCCGGCATCACCTATCAACCGGGGGATGCGCTCGGCATCTGGTTCGACAACGACGCCGATCTCGTGGGGGAAGTGCTGGTCCTGGCCGGTCTGACCGGTGACGAGGCTACCCCTCATGGCAGCCTGCGCGAGGCGCTGACCCGTCACTACGAGCTGACCCGGCTGCACGGGGGCCTGATCACTGGCCTCGCCGAGATCACGGACAACGCGGCGCTCAAAGATCTGGCCGGTGACAAGGCCCAGGTCAACGCCCTGGTGGCCAGCGCCCAGGTGGTGGACGTACTGAAACGCTTCCCGGCTTCCTTGAGTGCCGATCAACTGATCGCACTGCTGCGCCCCCTCACCCCCCGCCTCTACTCCATCGCCTCCGCCCAGAGCGAGGTGGAAGAAGAGGTGCACCTGACCGTCGGCGTGGTGCGCTACCGCCAAGAAGATGGCACAGTGCGAAGCGGCGGCGCCTCCTCCTATCTGGCGGACCGTCTGCCGGAAGATGCCGAGGTCCGGGTGTTCGTGGAGCACAACGACAACTTCCGCCTGCCCGCCAATCCCGACACCCCCGTCATCATGGTGGGGCCGGGCACCGGCATTGCCCCGTTCCGCGCCTTCCTGCAGGAGCGGGAAGCACAGGGGGCAGAGGGCAAGAACTGGCTCTTCTTCGGCAACCCCCACTTCACCCAGGACTTCCTCTATCAGGTGGAGTGGCAGCGTTATGTGAAATCGGGCCTGCTGTCCAGGATCTCCCTGGCCTTCAGCCGGGATCAGGCCAACAAGATTTATGTGCAGGACCGCCTGCGCGAGGCAGGGCTTGAGCTCTACCAGTGGCTGGAAGCAGGCGCTCACTTCTATGTGTGTGGCGACGCCAACCACATGGCGAAGGATGTGCAGGAAGCCCTGCTGGAAGTGATTGCGGAACACGGCCACAAGAGCCGTGAGGAAGCAGAAGAGTATCTGAGCGAATTGCGTCGTGCCAAACGTTATCAAAGGGATGTCTATTGATGAGCAAACAACTTATTCCGGGACCGGTCGAAGGGCCGCTGGCTGACAACGAACGCCTCAAGCGCGAGAGCAACTTCCTGCGCGGCACCATCGCCGAAGATCTGCAGGACCCGCTCACCGGCGGCTTCAACGGCGACAACTTCCAGCTGATCCGCTTCCACGGCATGTATCAGCAGGATGACCGCGACATCCGCCCGGAGCGCGCCGCCCAGAAGCTGGAGCCCCTGCACAACGTCATGCTGCGCGCCCGCCTGCCCGGCGGCATCATCACCCCGGCCCAGTGGCAGGTGATCGACAAGTTCGCCGAAGAACACAGCATGTACGGCAGCATCCGCCTGACCACCCGCCAGACCTTCCAGTTCCACGGGGTACTGAAGCGCGACATCAAGCTGATGCACCAGACCCTCAACAGCACAGGTATCGACTCCATCGCCACCGCGGGGGACGTGAACCGCAACGTGCTCTGCACGAGCAACCCGGTGGAGTCCGAGTTGCACCAGGAGGCCTACGAGTGGGCCAAGAAGATCTCCGAGCACCTGCTGCCCAAGACCCGCGCCTACGTGGAGATCTGGCTGGATGGCGAGAAGCTGGGGGGTGACGAGGAGCCGATCCTGGGCTCCAACTACCTGCCGCGCAAATTCAAGACAACCGTGGTCATCCCGCCCCACAACGATGTGGACATCCACGCCAACGATCTCAACTTCGTGGCCATTGCAGAACACGGCAAGCTGGTGGGCTTCAACGTGCTGGTGGGGGGCGGTCTGGCCATGACCCACGGCGACACCACCACCTACCCGCGCAAGGCGAGCGACTTTGGCTTCATTCCGCTCTCCCACGTGCTGGAGGTGGCGGCCGCCGTGGTCAGCACCCAGCGCGACTGGGGCAACCGGGTCAACCGCAAGAACGCCAAGACCAAGTACACCCTTGAACGGGTGGGGGTCGAGGCCTTCAAGGCCGAGGTGGAGAACCGCGCCGGCATCCAGTTCGGGCCGGTTCACCCCTATGAATTCACCAGTCGTGGCGATCGCTTCGGCTGGGTGGAGGGGATCGACGGCAAGCACCACCTGACCCTGTTTATCGAGAACGGCCGCCTGCTGGACTTCCCGGGCAAGCCCCTCAAGACCGGCATGCTGGAGATCGCCAAGGTGCATCAGGGGGACTTCCGCCTCACCGCCAACCAGAACCTCATCATCGCGGGCGTGCCTGCCGGCGAGAAGGCACGCATTGAGGCGCTGGCGCGCCAGTACGGTCTGCTGGATGACGGCGTGAGCGAGCAGCGCAAGCAGTCCATGGCCTGTGTGGCCCTGCCCACCTGCCCCCTGGCAATGGCCGAGGCCGAGCGCATGCTGCCTGCCTTCGTCACCGACATCGAGGGGCTGCTGGCCAAGCACGGCCTGGCGGATGACGCCATCATCTTCCGGGTCACCGGCTGCCCCAACGGCTGCGGCCGCGCCATGCTGGCGGAAGTGGGTCTGGTGGGCAAGGCGCCGGGTCGCTACAACCTGCACCTGGGGGGCAACCTTGAGGGGACCCGCATCCCGCGCCTGCACCTGGAGAACATCACCGAGCCGCAGATCCTGGCCGAACTGGACGCCCTGATCGGCCGCTGGGCCAAGGATCGCAACCCGGACGAGTGCTTCGGCGATTTTGTCATTCGCGCCGGCATCATCGCCCCGGTTATCGACTCCGCGAGGGACTTCTATGCAGCCTGAACAGACTGATACAGCCCGGCTGGCGCGCACCGCCGACGGCCGGCTCGACCTCGACGACCTGCTGGCCCTGAGCCGGGAGGAGCAGGTCGAGGTGCTGGCCCCCCTCAACCGGGAGCTGGACGCCATGAGCGCCCCCGAGCGGGTGCGCTGGGCCCTGGCCAACCTGCCGGGGGAGCATGTGCTGTCGTCGAGTTTCGGCATCCAGGCGGCGCTCATGCTGCACCTGGTGAGCCGCGAGCGGGCCGACGTACCCGTGGTGCTGACCGACACCGGTTACCTCTTCCCCGAGACCTACCGTTTCATCGACGAGCTGACCGAGCGTCTCGCGCTCAACCTCAAAATCTACCGGGCCGAACTCAGCCCGGCCTGGCAGGAGGCCCGCTTCGGCCTCCTGTGGGAGCAGGGGGTGGAGGGGATCACCCGCTACAACCAGCTCAACAAGGTGGAGCCCATGGACCGCGCCCTGAACGAGCTGGGTGCCCGCACCTGGTTCTCGGGCCTGCGCCGTGAGCAGTCTGGCAGCCGGGGCAAGCTGCCGGTGCTGGCCATCCAGCGCGGTCGCTTCAAGTTCCTGCCGGTGATCGACTGGAGCAACAAGGACGTCTTCTACTACTTCAAGGAGTTCGACCTCCCCTACCACCCGCTGTGGGAGCAGGGCTACCTCTCGGTCGGCGACGTGCACACCACCGCCAAGTGGGAGCCCGGCATGAGCGAGGAGCAGACCCGCTTCTTCGGCCTCAAGCGCGAGTGCGGCCTGCATGAGGAAGGTGGCGAGAGCGACGGCTCCGGCATCTGATCCCCCGGCCCGGCCATGTGCTGCGCCCGCCCACAAAAAACGCCCGGCAACTGCCGGGCGTTTTTCTTTGCGCAGAAGGGCGACGTACCCCTCATTACATGGCGGCGGCGCGCGCCTGATTCAGCCAGTCGTTCACCAGTGCCTCGTGGCCCTTGAGCCAGGCGTCGGCATGACGTTCCACGTCCGCCGGCTTGTTCTGCCCCTTGTTCATCAGGCCGTTCTGCACGTTGATGTCATTGAGCGGCAGCTTGACGATGGAGAAGAGCTTGGCGGCGGCCGGATTGGCCTCGGCAAACCGCTTGTTGGCAACGATATGCATGGTGTTCACCGCAAAGCCGTAGTTCTTGCCGTTCGGCAAACGGGTCTTGGCCGCATCCGGGGCGTCGGCGGGGACTTCCAGCCACACCACATCCTTGCCCGGCACCAGTTCGCTGCTGAGCCAGTAGGGGGTCCAGGTGTAATAGAGCACCGGCTTGCCGGCCTGGTAGCGAGCCAGGGTATCGGCGATCAGCGCCGCGTAGTTGCCCTGCTTGTGGGCCACCGTGGGGGTCAGACCAAAGGCGTCGAGGTGATGGTTGATCGCCCCCTCGCAGCCCCAGCCGGGGTTGCAACCAATGAGGTCGGCCTTGCCGTCGCCATCCCCGTCAAACAGCGCCGCCACCTCGGGATCCTTGAGCTGGCCCAGGTTGGTGATGCCGTATTGGGTCGCGGTCTTCTTGTCGATGAGGTACCCCTGGGCGGCACCGGCCACATAGGTGCCCTCACGGAAGAACACCTTGTCGCCTCCCGCCTGCTCGTACTTGTTGTCCTGCAGCGGCACCCAGTTGAACGCGAGGAAGGTGCCGTCTCCCTGGGCCACCGAGGCATAAGCCACGTTGTAGTCCACCTCCTGGGCGGGCTGGACATCGTAACCCAGACGCGCCATCAGCTTGCTCACCAGCAGGCTCTGGAAGGCCTCTTCCGGCAAGGAGCTCTGCAGGGGCTGAACGCGAACCCCCTCCCCCGGCAACTCGGCGCTGGCCATGGCGAGCGGGCTCAGCAGTTGAGCACTCAGCAGCAATGTGCCCAGGGTCAATCCTTTGGTGGTCTGTCTCATGCGTTTACTCCTTTGTAATCGATTTTCTTGTCACGGCCGGCCAGGCGCAGCAGCAGGGCGGCGGGGCCGTGCTGATACCAGCGGCCGGTACGGGTGCGATCCGGTTGCCCCATCGCCTGGGTGAGGCGGTCGAGCACGATGGCCAGCAGCACGATGCCGAGGCCGCCGATGGAGGCGAGCCCCATGTCGAGCCGGCCGATGCCGCGCAGTACCATCTGGCCGAGGCCCCCCACCGCGATCATGGAGGCGATCACCACCATGGAGAGCGCCAGCATCAGGGTCTGGTTGACCCCGGCCATGATGGTGGGCATGGCGAGCGGCAGCTGAACCTTGAACAGCAACTGGGAGGGGCTGGCACCGAACGAGTGGGCCGCCTCCACCAGATCCGTGGGCACCTGGCGAATGCCCAGCATGGTGAGCCGGATCATGGGCGGCAGGGCGAAGATGACGGTCACCACCACCCCGGGCACGTTGCCGATGCCAAACAGCATCACGATGGGGATGAGGTAGACGAATGCCGGGGTGGTCTGCATGGCATCCAGCAGCGGCCGGGTCCAGGTGGAGAGCCGCTCGCTGCGGGCCAGCAGGATGCCGGTGGGCAACCCCAGCAGCACGCAGAAGAACAGCGAGGTCAGCACCAGGGACAGGGTCACCATGGCATCGGACCAGGCCCCGATGAGCCCGATCCCCACAAGAGATACGAGCGTGCCGAGCGCCATGCGGCCGTTCACCAGTTGCCAGGCAAGCAGGGCCAGGAGCCCCATCATCAGGGTGGAGGGCACCGTCTGCAGCAGATGGGTCATGGCGTTCAGGGTCAGCTCCACCGGTGCGCGGATCAGCTGGAACAGCGGCCGCAGGTTCTCCACCAGCCAGCCGATGCCCCCTTCCACCCAGGTATCCAGCGGCACCAGCGCCTGCTGGAAGGGATCCAGCCAGTCGATGGCGGTTGTGGTGTCGGCGGCTTCGATCTGGTTCTGCCAGTCGGTGGCCTGGGTGTCGGTACTGCCCCAGGGATCGGACACCTCGGTGGATGCAGGCGCGCTCCAGGGGTCTGCCGCCACCTCATCGGCCCGCAGGGAAGGGCTCGCCAGCAGCACCAGGGCCAGCAGCCCGCTCAGCAAGAAATGGGGATTCATCAGCTTCATGCCGGGGTACTCCTGTCCAGGGTGTTGAGCAGATTGGCCTTGGAGATGAGGCCGAGGTAAGTGCCATCCTCCTCGACCACGGGCACCTGACAGGGAGCGGCCGCCACCTGGCTGATCAGTTCATTGAGGGCGGTGTCCGCCAGAATGGGCTGGATGTCCGCCAGCAACGCCTGCTCCAGGCTGCCTTTGGCCCTTACCGCCTGACCGAGCGACTCCACCGAGACGACCCCGAGGAAGCGACGGCTGCGATCCACCACGTACCCGAACTCCCGCTCAAGCTCCTTGAGCTGGCGCAGGGCGTTGCCCGGCCCGTCGGTGGTGTGTTTCTTGATGAGAGGCACCTGCTTGCGGCTGGCCACGTCGCGGGCGCTGAACACATGGGCCAGATCCACCCCGCGAAAGAAGGCGCGCACATAGTCGTTGGCGGGCTGGTTCAGGATCTCGTCCGGGGTGCCCACTTGCACCAGCTGGCCATCCTGCATGATGGCGATGCGATCGCCGATGCGCATTGCCTCGTCCAGATCGTGGGAGATAAAGACGATGGTGCGCTGCTGGCTGGCCTGCAGCTTGAGCAGCTCATCCTGCATCTCGGTGCGGATCAGGGGATCCAGCGCGGAGAAAGCTTCGTCCATCAGCAGAATGTCGGGGTCATTGGCAAGGGCCCGGGCCAGCCCGACCCGCTGCTTCATGCCGCCGGAGAGGGCATCCGGATAAGCCTCTATCCACTGCCCCAGCCCCACCTGATGGAGCGCCTGACGGGCGCTCTGCTGGCGCTCCGCCAGCGGTACACCGGCCAGCTCCAGCCCGAAGGCGGTATTTTCCAGCACACTCAGGTGCGGCATCAGGGCGAAGGACTGGAATACCATGCTGATCTTCTTGCGGCGCACCCGGCGCAGTTCGCGCTCCGAGATGGCGGCGATGTCCTCGCCATCGATCAGCACCTGGCCGCGGGTCGGCTCGATCAGCCGGTTGAAAAGACGCACCAGGGTGGATTTGCCCGAACCGGAGAGGCCCATCACCACGAAGATCTCCCCTTCGTTGATGGCCAGATTGACATCCTGGACCCCCAGGGTCTGTCCGGTCTTTTTCAGGATACTGGCGCGATCATGCCCTTTCGCCAGCAATTTGAACGCTTTATCCGGCTGATCGCCGAAGATTTTGTAGAGGGATTTGACCTCGAGTTTGACTGTCATATTGTCCTTTTTTCTTGGCCGACGCCTTGCCTGGCAAACCGTCGAACGTGAGCCAATTGCTTTTAACACTAAGCAATTTCACGCCCAAGCAAAAGAACCAATTGAAGCCAACCTGGAAGGTTTAAATTTAAGCCATTGATTTTTATTGGTTATTTTTATTCATAAAAATCCATTAAATCACGATAGAAACGCCTATAACAGACAGAACCGCTACAGC
Source organism: Aeromonas sp. R7-1 (assembly GCF_040908115.1). Lineage (NCBI taxonomy): Bacteria > Pseudomonadati > Pseudomonadota > Gammaproteobacteria > Aeromonadales > Aeromonadaceae > Aeromonas > Aeromonas sp. R7-1. The sequence continues at coordinate 336,688 of NZ_JBFODD010000064.1, forward strand.
AGCGATGCACTTGCAGCACATTTCATTAATGATTAAAAGGCGTTAGTAGCAGGCGAAAAGAGAGGGTGGGGAGGACGGCCCCCATCGGAGCGACAAATGGTTATTTAATTACATTTCTAATCATTTTAATGTCACGCATTCCGGATATTGCTTCAGGCACCTTCAGCCATGCCGGTTCAGCCCCCTTCTCTTTGCAGTAACAGGGCACAAAAAAGCCCCCGGCTGTCGCAAGGGGCTCTTCATGGCATCAGAAGGCTCAGCGCCGCTGCCAGGTCTCGAAACAGTAGGGATGGGGGTTCTTCTCATCAGGCTGATGGGACTCGCGCTCGATGCAGGACCAGTCGTCCTCGTCAAAGGCCGGGAAGCGGGTGTCCCCTTCCACCGCCAGATCGATGCGGGTCAGATAGAGCCTGTCGGCCCGTGGCAGCAGCTGGCCGTAGAGATGTCCCCCCCCGATCACCATCAGCTCGGCCACGTCGCTGCCCGCCAGCAGCGCCAGCGCCGCTTCCACCGAGTCGATGACCTCCACGCCGTCGGCCCGGTAGTCGGGATTGCGGCTGATCACCAGGTTGCGGCGCCCGGGCAGCGGCCGTCCGATGGATTCAAAGGTCTTGCGCCCCATCAGCACCGGCTTGCCCAGGGTGACCCGCTTGAAGTGGGCCAGATCCGCCGGCAGGTGCCAGGGCATCTGGTTGTCCAGGCCGATCACCCTGTCCTGGGCCATGGCGGCAATCATGGAAATCATCATGGGGTCAACCTCTCGCACCGTCGTCAGATAATGGGGCGGTTACGGTACACGACCAGAGAGGGGATCGCCAAACCGAAACTCAGTGCCCCCACGATAAAGAGCGCCTTGAGGCCGTTCTCCACCGCGCTCTGAAGCAGCTCCATGGTCACCCCGGAGATATTGAGCTCCACGATGGCGATCATGGTCTTGAACGCATAGCTGCCCGGGATCATGGGGATGATGGAGGCGACGCTGAACACCGGGCGTGGTGCCAGCAGGCGGCGCGACCAGTAGACACAGACAAAGCCGACCGTGGTCGCCGCTGCCAGGGTGGCCCACTCGATGGGCATGCCGTAGTGGATGAGCAGGGTACGCAGGCTGTGGGCCAACGCGCCCCCCATGGCGCAATATTTGAGCATCCGTGGCGGCACGTTGAACAGCATGGCAAAGCCCACCGCCGGAATGGCCGACCAGAAGGCATCCTTGCCCAGCAGCCAGAGCAGTTCCATCATACCTTCCACCCCCAGATACCGGTCACCGACATGGCGAGCATGATCCCGATATGGTTCCGCGCGCTGATGGATAGCCGGTTTGCCCCGATCAACAGGGTCGATACAACGTCAAAGATCTTCATACTTTCCACCCCCAGATACCCGTCACCGACATGGCGAGGATGATCCCTATGGCCGCGCTGATGGTCAGCAGTGTCGCCGTGCCCCAGCGGGCCAGCCCCATGTTGAAGTAACCCTTCACCATGTCGGAGACCGCATTGATGAGCGGGAACCCCGGCACCAGCAGCAACACGCTGGCGGCCATGGCGAGATAGGGTTGTTCGCCCAAGCCGAAGAAGGTGGCGCTGGAGGCGAGCAGGGTGGCGATAAACCCGGTGGCGGCAAAGTTGATGAGGGGGCTGTGGTGATGGCGGGCAATGAGCTGGCGCACCCGCATGGCGACCGAGGCCGAGCAGCAGGTCACCAGGAAGATGGGCCAGTCACCGCCAAACAGCAGGCTGAAGGCTCCGCAGGAGAGCCCCACCATGGGCACCACCAGCCAGGGGTGATAGTGGAACGGCGTGATGGCCTCGAGGCGCTGACGTACCTCGCGCGCGCCGATAAGCGACTTTTCCGTCATGATGCAGATGCGCTGGATCTCGCACACCACCTGCATGTTGATGCCGTGCTCCCGCACCCGGCGGGTGGTGGTGACGCAACTGCCCTGGTAGAGACTGGTGAGGACGATGGCGCTGGAAGAGATGGCCATCTCGACGCTCTCCAGCCCGAGCGCCATGCCCAGGCGGACCGTGGTCTGCTCGATGATGCGGCTCTCCGCCCCAAACTGGGCCAGCATCTGGCCCGCCTTGACGATGATCCGGGTGATCTCCGTCTGCTGCTCTCGCGACAGCACCCTTCCTGGTGTGATGCTTCTCATGATCCCTTTGAGTCATAGCAAGATGAAATGTGTCTGGATATTACCCCAAAATAAATACACCTTCATCCATCTCTATCGGACTGCGGGCACTGGTCACTATTATTCAGCCGCCAGGGGAATATTTGCAGCAAATAAAAAACAATTCACCCAACTTGCTTAACAACTTGTTTGAGAAGGGGTGAGACAAATTAATAAACACCCTGTTTTTTTATATCTTGAACAGGGCCTTTAATTATTTCCGTTTCAGATAACTGGAAAACGCTATCACATTATCCGGCAGCGGGGGCTCTGCCATTTCCTGACAAGATTCGTTCTGCAGATCCAGAATGTGCTGGCGCATGGCGTAGACGGAGTCATGCATCATGTTGGCTATCCGGATGCAGCTGTCGAGGTTGTTTCTGGCCAGGCGGCGCTGGCAGTCGATGCGAAATTGCAGACCTCGCAGCCGACGTTGCCGCTCTGGCCCCACCTGGGCGATCAGGGTCTCTATCTGCTGGTGCAGCAGCGCGTCGAGTCGTTCCGGCTCGGCCAGCGCCCAGTACTTCAGGGTATCGAAATCAGGCAGCTCCATATACCCTCCTGGCCGGACCTCGCCCATGGAATGGAACGACGCCGGGCACATCACTATTTCACTGTCCCTAGGGAAGGTTATATAGGATGGTGGCGATTTTGGGTCATTCACCGCCGAGCCACAGGAGTCCGGTTTTTGGCACGAATTGCGCATCGTTGGCGGAAAAAATTATTTATTCCTTATGATTCATGAAATTAACCGAATCCGGCCTGCGTCAGTTTTTTTATAAAATTTCAGCGTCATTTTTCTCGGCCTTATTCCTTATTAACGGACTTTTCTCAAAATTGTTTTTCATTCGACTCTCTCCCAGGCTCGATGCCCTCCCCTTGTACCATCCGGCGGTTTAACATATCTCACTGATTATGTTATTTTATTTACCACTTTATTGCGGCAACCAAGGGCAGACCATGAGCAAGGCAAGAATCGGTATCGTCACCGTCAGCGATCGCGCCAGTGCAGGCATCTACGAAGATCTCTCCGGCAAGGCCATCATCGACACCCTGAACGCCTACCTGACCTCGGAATGGGAGTCCGTCTATCAGGTGATCCCCGACGAGCAGGATCAGATTGAGGCGACCCTGGTTCGGCTGGTGGACGATGAGCAGTGCTGCCTTGTCGTTACCACGGGGGGCACAGGGCCGGCCAGGCGGGATGTGACCCCGGAGGCCACCGAGGCGGTGTGCGATCGCATGATGCCGGGCTTTGGCGAGCTGATGCGGGCCGAGTCCCTCAAGTTCGTGCCGACCGCCATCCTGTCGCGCCAGACCGCCGGCCTGCGCGGCAGCTCGCTCATCGTCAACCTGCCGGGCAAGCCCAAATCGATCCGCGAGTGCCTGGATGCGGTCTTCCCCGCCATCCCCTACTGCATCGACCTGATGGAAGGGCCCTATCTCGAGTGCGACGAGGCCATCATCAAACCGTTCCGCCCGAAGAAATAAGCACTGGGCGGGGATTTCCCCCGCCCTTTGCTCATTTGCGCCCGTACACCTTGACCCCCGCCCTGCTCCCTTCCGAATTGCCGTACACCTCGATGCGCTTGATGCAGAGTCGGCTGCCGAGGGATTGCCACCCCGACTCCTGATCCTCTCTCAACACTTTGTCGAAATAGAGGGTCTTGCTGCGATCGTTGCCGTAGAACACCTTGACCCGCTCCAGGGTCAACTCCCGCCCTGCCTTGACCATGATGGATTTGGTCGGCCGGCAGGCGAGCATGGGAATGATGGCGGGATGATCGCCGACCCCGAGCAGAATGGTCTGCCCCAAGCGGATATCCTCGTCGGCCATGGCCGGGGGAACAGCAGCCCCCAGCAGCGCCATGGGTACGCAGATGCGCAACGCGCGGGCAAGAGTGGACGAGGAGTGAAGGGAAAACAGCGCTGACATGATGCCTCCTGAAAAAAGGAGTCATGATAAGGGCCCGATGCCAGACCCAAGCTGTACTGGCCCTGTACCAGGGGCCATGACAATGGCCGGAGGCCCGTGTGGGTAACGGGGGCCTGGGCCCCTGTTACCCCTGCCGGACGCGCTAACCGCCCCACATGGCCGACAGCCGCGACTCCATGGCCTCTTCCTCCTCGTCAGGCAGCTCGGTAAAGAAGTCGAGCCCGGTCTGCTCCTCCACCTCATCCACCGTCACCACATAGTCCGCCAGCCGACTGGCCGAGACGTTCTCTTGCGGCAGGATGAAAGCGATGGCCCGCTTGCCCGCCAGATCCATCACCACCCGGTAGTAGGCGTGGGGCACGGTCACGCCGTTGCCGATGGCGCCATCGGAGTGGGTGAAGATGGGGCCGGTGATCACCTGCACGCTCTTGTAGGTGATGGCCCACTGCCGGGTCTTCTCCTCCAGGATGCGCCATGCCCCCTGGTTGAGCGCCGGCAGTTGCGGGGTCATGTTGGTGAGCAGGAAGCTCTGCTTCATGGTGTTGGCGGTGGAGCGCATGTCCGCCGCCGGTGCCTGGTGGCCGCGGTCATAGCCCGAGCCCTTGTAGTCCGACAGGGTGGCGCGAAACTGCACCGGCACCTCCTTGTCCTCGGCGAAGGCATCCTTGCGCGGCACCTGACCCTGGGCGCTGGCGGCCGTCATCCGGTAAGAGACCCAGTCAGAGACCTTGGTGTCGTAGTTGTACCCGGCGGCATAGCCCTCCCGGCACAACAGCTGACTGGATTGACCGGGTACCCCCAGGGTGACGTGCTCCCCGCACTGGAATCCCGCCGCCAGGCTCGGGAAGGTGGTGAGAGTGAATCCGATAGCCAGAACTAATTTATTGATATTATTCATTATTATGCCACTCCTTGTGTTAGGCGGAGTGATTTGACACCAGGTCGGATGAGTAAGGCAATCGCACAAATAGCGAGCAATCCGGAAATGTGAAGAGGACGGCAAAACCGCAAACAAGGCGCCGCCAACCGGGGGATTGTCATCCCGCCGTCACTGTGCTGAGGGAGGAATTTCTCCAGCACAATCAGAGAGATAAGGGGTCAACACCGAGGCACTCTGTCAGCGCAGCGCCCGGCTCCCGCCACGCACTCCCCTGGCCGGGTCAGGGAATATCGAACAAATCCCAGCGAAATAAGGGATCCTCAAGCCCGATAATTAGTCCGCGCTTGTTTGCTCGAGATCAAACGAAGCCATGAAAAGCCCTCTAGAATCAGCCCGTCATCTATTTGGGGCGCCATGAAAGGGGGCCGTTCATGGCGAAAATGCCCGCAGGATTTCTCCTTCATGAATAAGCGTGCCCCGTTGCCGGAATACATCATGACGCAGCCTCATGCCACGCTTCAAATAACGATGACGACAGACCTTTCATAACAATTAATCCGGTCTGGCACCGCGTACCCTGCGTTTCCAACGATGCCATTCCTGGCCTTCCTGCCGGAAGGCCAGGAATGGCCGTGCTTTTCAATCAGGATAAGGATGCATGATGAAAAAGTCCCTGCTGGCTGGCGCCCTGCTGCTCTGCCCTGCCGCCTTTGCCGCCACCACACACTGGGAATACAGCGGCGAGGCCGGCCCGGCGAAATGGGCCAGCCTGACCCCGGAATATGGCCAGTGTGCCGGCAGCAACCAGTCGCCGGTCAACCTCTCGGGTCTGGTGAAGGCCGATCTGGCCCCCCTGCAGTTCCACTATCAGGCGGGTGGCAAGACGCTGGTCAACAACGGCCACACGGTGCAGGTCAACTATGCCCCCGGCAGCACCCTTGAGCTCGACGGCATGCACTTCGAGCTCAAGCAGTTCCACTTCCACGCCCCCAGCGAAAACCTCATCGAAGGCAGGTCCTACCCCCTGGAGGGTCACCTGGTCCATGCCAATGACAAGGGGGAGCTGGCGGTGGTCGCCGTGATGTTCGAGCCGGGCCAGGCCAATGGGGCCCTGAGCCAGGCCTGGCAGGTGCTGCCAGCCAAGGCGGGGGAGATCCATGCCTTCAAGGAACCCATCTCGGCAGAGCAACTGCTGCCCGCCCAGCACGACTACTACCGCTTCAGCGGGTCCCTGACCACCCCACCCTGCTCGGAAGGAGTGCGCTGGCTGGTGATGAAGGAGCCGGTACAGGCCAGCCAGGCCCAGATCGATGCCTTCAAGGCGGTGATGCACCACCCCAACAACCGCCCCGTCCAGCCTCTCAACGGGCGACTGGTGCTGGAATAAGGGGGTCACTTCACCGATTAACGCAATAAAAAGAGGGCCTGCCGGCCCTCTTTTGCATCTTTCGCAAAGGTGTTTACAGACTGGCAGCGATGCGCGCCCCCAGCGCGGCGTTGTTCAGCACCCGCTGGACATTAACTGCCAGGGAGTTGCCACCGGTCAGCTCGCACACTCGGACGACCGATCACAGGCTGGCAGCGATGCGCGCCCCCAGCGCGGCGTTGTTCAGCACCAACTGGATATTGGCCGCCAGGGAGTTGCCACCGGTCAGCTCGCACACCCGGGCCAGCAGGAAGGGGGTGGACGCCTTGCCCTTCACCCCCTGCTCGTCCGCCTCTCGCAGTGCCTGGGCAATGGCGACGTCGATGTCGGCCTTGGGCATGGCAAACTGGGTCGGGATCGGGTTGGCCACCACGGCGCCCCCCGCCAGCCCCAGCTCCCACTTCAGACGCAGTGCCTCGGCGATCGCCGCCGGGCTCTCCAGGCGGTAATCCACCTTGAAGCCGCTCTCGCGGGTGTAGAAGGCGGGCAGCTCCTCGGTCTGGTAGCCGATCACCGGCACCCCTTGGGTCTCCAGGTACTCCAGGGTCAGACCGATGTCGAGGATCGACTTGGCACCGGCGCAGACCACGGCCACCGGGGTCTGGGCAAATTCCTGCAGGTCAGCCGAGATGTCGAAGGTCTCCTGGGCGCCGCGATGCACGCCGCCGATGCCACCGGTGGCGAACACCCGGATCCCGGCCATGGCGGCAATGATCATGGTGGAGGCCACCGTGGTCGCCCCCAGCCCCTTGTTGGCCAGCACGAAGGGGATGTCGCGACGGCTGCACTTGGTGGCGGCGTGCCCGGCACGGCCCAACGCCTCCAGGGCCCCCGCATCCAGACCCACCTTGAGGCGGCCATCGATGATGGCGATGGTGGCCGGCACGGCGCCGTTGTCCCGCACCACCTGCTCCACCTGGCGCGCCGTCTCCACATTCTGCGGATAGGGCATGCCGTGGGAGATGATGGTGGACTCCAGGGCCACCACCGGCTTGCCGGCGGCCAGCGCGGCGGCAACTTCAGGTTGGATATCGAGGTAAGCGTTCAACATGGGTACTCCTCCAGCATGCGTTCAACGGCGGCCTTGGATAGGCCGGAAAAGACGGTATCGGAACAATTGACGGTGAGGGCGGCGCAACCGAGGGCGAACCGGGTTGTCTCCATGATGCCCTGCTCCTGCAACCAGGCGTGGGCCAGCCCTGCCATGAAGGCATCGCCGCCGCCGGTCACGTTGACGACCGGGCTGCCGAGCACGGGCAGATGGCCCTGGCAGGCCCCGTCGCTATAGAAGATCCCCTGATCCCCCAGGCTCAGGAAGAGCCGCTGCACCCCGGCGCGGTGGAACCAGGCCGCCGCCATGGGCCAGGTGTCGGGCCCCCCGATGGTGAAGCCGCACAGCTGCTCCGCCTCGGTGCGATTGGGTTTGAGGGTGTGGATGCGGTGCAGCCAGGGGCGGATCTTCTCCACCTTGGCCACCGACACTGTGTCCACGAAGATGATGTGCTCCCCCTGGCGCTCGAACAGCCAGTCCAGGGTGTGGGTGGCGAGGTTGGTGTCGAGCACCCAGAGCCGGGCCGCGCCAAGAAAACCGCTCAGGGGGGTGAGCCGGGCCGGGGTGAGCTGCTCGATGATCCCCATGTCGTTGACGGCGCAGCTCATCTCGCCGCTGCCATCGTGCAGGCTGAGATAGCAGGAGGTCGATTGACCCTCCAGTACCAGCACCTGGCGCACATCGACCCCGGCGCGCTGGCTCACCTCCAGCAGGTGGTGGCCGTATTGATCGTTGCCCACCGCAGTCAGCAGGCGAGTGTCGGTGCCAAGGCGCGCCAGGTTCTCGGCGATGTTGCGCCCCACCCCGCCGGCGGAGGTGCGTACCCGGCCCGGGTTGGAATCCCCGATGCGCAGGTTGTCGTGGCTGCAGCCACAGATATCCATGTTGGCGCCGCCTATCACCACGGCGTAGGGGCCTTCGCGCAGCACATAGCCGCGCCCCTGCACATAGCCCTGGCGCATCAGGCTGGAGATGTGGCTCGCCAGCGCGGAGCGGCTGATGCCGAGCCTGTCCGCCAGCTCCTGCTGGGCAATCATGGGATCCTGGCGCAGCAGGGCGAGGATCTCTTGCTCACGTTCCGTCATAGACAAACATCCAGTTGCAAACGTTTGTCCATTATTTCCGAAAAACGTTTTCCCGCCATCCTCTTGTACAAGAAATGTCGGGTCGCGCACAAAAAATCACCGGGCAGTGCCCGGCGATCACAACATGGTTTTCAGATGGGCCACTCACCCCAGCTGTACCCAGACCTCGCTCCCCTCCAGCCGCACCGGCCAGCAGGCAACGCTCAGGGCAGGATCGTCCAGACAGCGACCGTCCATCAGGGCGTAGCGCTGCTTGTACAGCGGCGAGGCCACCACGGGTTCGCCCCCCGCATCCCCCACCAGGCCACGCCCCAGCACCGCGACGCCGGCCAGGGGATCCACCCCGTCCAGGGCATAGACATGCTCCCCGAGGCGAAACAGCGCCAGTACCCGCCCCTCCAGCCAGGCGCTGCGCCCGGCCTGCTCCGGCAGCGCCGCCAGCTCGCATACCCGGTGCCACTGCCCGCAGAGCTGTGCATCGTCCTTGTCATCCTTCATACCACCTCCTTGATACTGATGGCGGGCGTGCAACCCGTTGCCCCCGCTCATACCACCTCCTTGACAGCGATATCCGGCACCCATTGCCCCCGCTCCTCACGGCGCGGCGGCGTCTCGTCCTCGGGCCGGTTGACGAAGGCCTCGAACAGCTTGAGCTTGTCCGGATCCGCCAATGTGCTCTTCCACTCGCACTGCCAGGTGCCGACTATCCCCTCCATCATGGCCTCCAGCTCGGCACCGATGCCGAGCCTGTCCTCGATGATCACCGACCTGAGATAGTCGAGCCCCCCTTCCATGTTCTCCATCCAGACCGAGGTGCGTTGCAGCCTGTCCCCGGTGCGCACATAGAACATCAGCAGCCGGTCGATGTAACGGATCAGGGTCTGCTCGTCGAGATCCGTGGCGAACAGGTCGGCGTGGCGCGGCCGCATGCCGCCGTTGCCACACACATAGAGGTTCCAGCCCCGCTCGGTGGCGATGACGCCGATGTCCTTGCTCTGGGCCTCGGCGCACTCCCGGGTGCAGCCGGAGACCGCAAACTTCAGCTTGTGTGGTGCCCGCAGCCCCTTGTAGCGGTGCTCCAGGGTCTGGGTCAGGGTCATGGAGTCCTGCACCCCGTAACGACACCAGGTGGAACCCACGCAGGACTTCACGGTGCGCACCGACTTGCCGTAGGCCTGACCGGTCTCGAAGCCCGCCGCCACCAGCTCGCCCCAGATGGCAGGCAGCTGGTCGATCCGGGCGCCGAACAAGTCGATACGCTGACCGCCGGTGATCTTGGTGTAGAGGCCGTACTTGCGCGCCACCTCGCCAATGGTGATGAGCCCCTCCGGGGTGATCTCTCCCCCCGGGATGCGCGGCACCACCGAATAGGTGCCGTCCTTTTGCAGGTTCGCAAGGAAGGCGTCGTTGGTATCCTGCAACGCGCGGTGGGGTTTCTCCAGCACGTGCTCGTTCCAGAGGGACGCCAGGATGGAGGCCACCGTTGGCTTGCAGATGTCGCACCCCAGCCCCTGGCCATGCTTGTCCCGCAGCGCCTCGAAGCTCTTCAGCTCGCCCACCCGGGCCAGGTGATAGAGCTCCTGACGGCCGTAGGCGAAGTGCTCGCACAACCCCTTGTCCGCCTCGACGCCAAGGTCCGCCAGGGTCTGATCCACCACCTGCTTGAGCAGGTTGCTGCAACCGCCGCAGCCGGTGCCGGCCTTGGTGCAGCTCTTCACCGCCGACAGCTCGTGATTGCCCGCCCGAACGGCGGCCACCACGTCCCCCTTGCTGACGTTGTGGCAGGAGCAGAGGATGGCGCTGTCCGGCAGCACCAGGGGCGCGGGGGCGGCCCCTGCCTCCCCCACCAGCAGGGAGAGCGGCGGCTGGGGCAGCGCCACCCCGTTCTGGTAGTACTGCAGCAGCCGCTCATAATCGGCCCCGTCCCCCACCAGGATGGCGCCGAGCAGGCGGTTGCCCTCGCCGTCGGTCACCAGCTTCTTGTAGATGCCCTTGACCCTGTCCAGCAGCAGCAACTCCTGGGCGCCGGCGGTGTTGGCGTGGGCATCGCCGATGGAGCCCACGTCCACCCCCATCAGCTTGAGCTTGGTGGACATGTCGGCCCCGATAAAGCGGGTCTCGCCGCCGCACAGACTGGCCACTGCGGCCCGGGCCATCTGGTAGCCGGGAGCCACCAGGCCGAAGATGCGCCCCTGCCAGAGCGCGCACTCGCCGATGGCGAGGATGGCGGGATCCGAACTGTGGCAGCCGTCGTCGATGCAGATGCCGCCGCGCTCCCCGACCTCCAGCCCGGATTGCCGGGCCAGGGTGTCGGCGGGTCGAATACCGGCGGAGAACAGCAGCACGTCGGTCTCAATGTGAGTGCCGTCCTTGAAGCGCAGGCGATGACGGGCCTGCTCCCCCTGCTCGATGCACTCGGTGGCTTTCTCCACCAGCACCTCGACCCCGAGGGCCTGGATCTTGTCCCGCAGCACGGCGCCGCCGCTCTCGTCGAGCTGCACTGGCATCAGCCTGGGGGCGAACTCCACCACCTGGGTCTTGAGGCCGAGCAGGCGCAGGGCGTTGGCCGCCTCCAGCCCCAGCAGGCCGCCACCGATGACCACGCCGCTGCGGGCCTGGGCGCAGGCATCGCGGATGGCAGCGAGATCTCCCAGGGTGCGATAGACGAAGCAGCCCTCCCGCTGATGACCGGGGATGGGGGGCACGAAGGGGACAGAGCCGGTCGCCAGCACCAGACGGTCGTAAGGGAACTGCTCGCCGTTGGCCAGCGTCAGGGTGCGGGCCGCCCGGTCGAGCACCTCCACCTCGGCCCCCAGCCGCAGCGCAATGCCGCTCTCTTCATACCAGGCGGGGTCGGCCATGCGCAGGGCCTGGGGCGCCTTGCCGCCGAATACCTCGGAGAGGTGCACCCTGTCGTAGGCGGCGTCAGGCTCGGCGCCAAACACCGTCACGTCGAACCGCTCGAGGCCGCCCGCCGCCACCAGCTGTTCGACGAAGTGGTGACCCACCATGCCGTTGCCCACCACCAGCAGCCGTTGCTTTGCGGTCTGTTCGGCGGAACCACTGTTCTGGCAACCGAGCAGGCCCATGCCGTCCTCTGTCACCCACTGTTGCTCTTTGTCAGTCATGTCTCTCTTCCTTGAATCCGGCGGGCTCAGGCGCGCAGCTTGCTGCGCACCTGCCCGGCTGCCTTGAGGGGGGTCACCTTGCGTTGCTTCTCGTAGAGGAAGCGCAGCACCTGCTGGCGCAGCTTGTGGTAGTGGGGATCGTCCGCCAGGGCGACCCTGTCTCTGGGCCTTGGCAGGTCGACGGTCAGGATCTCCCCGACCGTGGCGCTGGGGCCATTGGTCATCATGACGATGCGATCGGAGAGCAGCACCGCCTCGTCCACGTCGTGGGTGATCATGATGACGGTGTTGCCAAGCTCCGCCTGGATCGCCATCAGCGCGTCCTGCAGATGGGCCCGGGTCAGGGCATCGAGGGCGCCGAACGGCTCGTCCATCAGCAGCACCTTGGGGGAGAGCGAGAGGGCGCGGGCGATGCCGACCCGCTGCTTCATCCCCCCCGACAGCTCGTGGGGCATCTTCTGGCTGGCGTGATCCATCTGCACCAGGGAGAGGTAGTAGTCCACCCGCTCCGCCACCGCCCGCTTGTCAGACTCCACCTGGGCCACCGCCAGCGCCACGTTCTGCTGGACGCTGAGCCAGGGCAGCAGGGCGTGGTTCTGGAACACCATGGCCCGCTCGGGCCCCGGGCCCGCCACCTCGCGACCATCGAGAATGATGCCGCCCAGGGTCGGCTCCAGCAGCCCGGCCACCAGGTTGAGCACCGTGCTCTTGCCGCAGCCCGAGTGACCGATGAGGGAGACGAACTCCCCCTTCTCGATGCGCAGGTTGACCCGGCTCAAGGCCTCGAAGCTGCCCTGCTCCGTCTCGAACGAGATGCCGACGTCGCTTATCTCCAGATAACTCTTCATTGGCTCTTCTCCTGCCTGAATAGAAATGTGATTAACGCAGTACCTGGCGCTTGTCCCAGGACAACCACTGCTGCAGGGCCAGCATGCCCCTGTCCAGGGCGCAGCCGATGAGGCCTATGGTGATCACCGCCACCATGATGCGGGCCAGAGACGCAGAGCCGCCGCTCTGGAACTCGTCCCACACGAACTTGCCGAGCCCCGGGTTCTGGGCCAGCATCTCCGCCGCGATCAGCACCATCCAGGCCACCCCCAGGGAGAGCCGCAGCCCGGTGAAGATCATGGGCAGGGCCCCGGGCAGCACGATGCGCCGCACGTGGGTCACAAAGGAGAGGCGCAGCACCCGGCTGACGTTGTGCAGGTCGCTATCCAGCCCCGCCACCCCCACCGCCGTGTTGATCAGGGTCGGCCAGAGGGAGCAGAGGGTCACCGTCAGGGCCGAGGTGAGGAAGGACTTGGCGAGCCAGGGGGTGGGGTTTGCATACAGAGCGCTCACCACTAGCGTGATGAGGGGCAGCCAGGCCAGCGGCGACACCGGCTTGAGCAACTGGATCACCGGGTTGGCGGCGCGATAGAGCCCCTGATTCATGCCGAGCAGCACCCCGCACGGAATGGCGATCAGGGTCGCCAGCGCGAAGCCGCACAGCACGGTGAGCAGGCTGGTGGCTATCTGATCGAAGAAGGTGGGGCGTCCTGTGTAGGGACGCAGCTTCACCTCGGCCGCCGGATCCGCCGCCTGCCTTGCCGCATTGCGCACCTGCTGGCGTTCGAGGAAGGCCGCCGCCTTCTCCCGCTCCTGCAGATGCTCCTGCCCGAGGGACCAGAGCTGGCTGGCGGTGGCGAGCGGCCCCGGCAGGGTGCCCAGACTGGTCTGCACCTGGCTCGCCCCCCACTGCCAGAGGCCGAGGAAGAGCAGCACGCCGAGCAGGGGCTGCACCATGATTTTCCAGTTGATGGCTTTTAAATGGATGAGGGGCCATGTGTGTCGTTTCATCGGGATCTCCTTGCTCATTGCACCCGCTCATCGCCCTTGAGGCCGATGGCGAACTGTTGCAGGTAGGCGTTGGGGTGGCGGCCGTCGTAGATGAGGCCGTCGATGAAGCCATCCTGGGGGCCGCGATAGCCCTGCTCGCTGGCAAAGTCGGGGAAGTCACTGGCCTTGAGCTTGCCCTCGGCGATGAGGGCCTCGGCGGCCTGGCGATAGACATCCGGTTGATAGACGGCCTTGGCCACCTGCTCGAACCAGGCGTCCGGCCTGGCCTCGGGGATCTGGCCCCAGCGCCGCATCTGGGTCAGATACCAGATGGCGTCGGAGTAGTAGGGATAGGTGGCGTGGTGGCGGAAGAAGACGTTGAAGTCCGGCACCTGGCGCTTGTCCCCCCTGGCGTACTCGAAGGTGCCGGTCATGGAGCTGGCGATCACCTGCTCGTCCGCCCCCACGTACTCGGGTCTGGCCAGCAGCTTGGCCGCCGCGCGCCGGTTGCCGTTGTCGTCTGCATCCAGCCACCAGGCCGCCCGCAGCAGCGCCTTCACCAGCCGCACATGGGTGTTGGGGTGACGTTCGGCCCACTGCCGGGTGACGCCGAACACCTTCTCCGGGTTGTTGCGCCAGATCTCGTTATCCGTGATGACGGGCACCCCTATGCCCCTGGCGACCGCCTGCTGGTTCCAGGGCTCCCCCACGCTGTAGCCGGCGATGGTCCCCGCCTCCAGGGTGGCGGGCATCTGGGGGGGCGGCGTCACCGACAGCAGCACGTCCGCCTGGCGCTGGCCCGAGTTGTCCCCAAGCTTGGGTGCATAGAAACCGGGGTGCAGGCCGCCTGCCGCCAGCCAGTACCTCAGCTCGTAGTTGTGGGGGGAGACGGGGAAGACCATCCCCATGTTGAAGGGCTTGCCCCCCTGGCGATACTCCGCCACCACGGGCTTGAGGGCGGCGGCGCTCACCGGGGGCGGCACCTGGCCCGCCTGCGGCCTGGGCAACTGGGGCGCCATGGCGGCCCAGACGCTGTTGGCCACCGTGATGGCGTTGCCGTTGAGATCCATGGCAAACGCCGTCACCAGTTCGGCCTGGGTGCCGATGCCGATGTGGGCCGCCAGGGGCTGGCCCGCCAGCATCTGGGCACCGTCCAGCTCGCCGTCTATCACCCGATCCAGCAGGATCTTCCAGTTCGCCTGGGCTTCGAGGGTGACGTAGAGTCCCTCATCCTCGAAATAGCCCCGCTCGTAGGCCACCGCCAGCGGCGCCATGTCGGTCAGCTTGATGAAGCCGAGCCTGAGCTCCTCCTGCTCCGGGGCTCCCAGTGCCAGCACCGGCAGCGACAGCGCCGCCAGCAGCAGCCCCGCACATCCTTGTCGTCCGTTCATTGCATCTCCTCCCTCGGTTCCGGGTCAGGGCCATGGCGCCAGGCTGCCTGGAATCGCAGTGCCACCTCGTTGCAGCGCTGCGACCCAAGGTGCGTCGCGACCAAAAAAAAGCCCCGCCGATCCGGGATCGGCGGGGCTTCTTTGCCCTGTTGCGGGTGAGTGACCTGACCGGCCCCTCACTGCGCATCGTGACTTCATTGCTATCGTGTTTTTGTTATTCACTTTCCGTGCCAGCTCCTCCAGGGTGCATCAGGCGGCCCTTTGCGGCCTGTGGAGCCCTGATCCTCCCTCAAATTTGCCTCAATTAGGCGCAGTTGCACCAAAACGGTTGGCCACGGGAGCGCTCAGGCGGGCAAAGCCTGCAGCAGTTGCCGCGCCAGCTCCCCCAGGCTCAGGTGACGGCTCATGGCGGTGCTGCGCATCAGGCGATAGGCCTCGTCCTCGTCCAGCCCCTGATGGCGCATCAGGCGTCCCTTGGCCTGCTCGATGAGCCGCCTATCCTCCAGCTTCTGGCGCAGCTCGCTCTCGGTCTGCATCAGGGCCTGCACCATGGCGAGCTGACTGCGGGCCAGGCGCAGCCACTGCTCCACCGGCTCACGCTCGCCGCAAGGGTGGGGCACCAGCAACACCCCCTGCTGCAACAGGGCGAGCTGGGTATCACCCCCCAGCCGCTCGCAGAACAAGAGGCGCGGCAGGCCGGGCCAAAGGGAGAGGCCTAGGCGTACCTCGGCGCTGAACTGGCGGCAACTGACGAGCAGGGCATCCCCCCTCTGCGTCGGAGTCAGCAACTGGCGGGTATCGAGGATCCCGGGCTGATGGCCGTAGTGACTGACCAGCAGGGCCAGGCGGTTCGCCTGGCCCGGGTCATCGGCGTGGATCAACAGCCGGGAAGCGGGGCCGTCCTGGCCCCGGGTGGAAAAAGTGGTCATGGCGCTCCTTGCCGGCGACGATCGCGTTCTGTCTGGCGAAAATACCGCAACATGAAGGCCAACTCTTTGAATCTACCTCCTTTTTATCTATCAGGAGGTAGTGGGGGTAGAGGGAAAATCGCCCCTCAGGCGACCCGTTCCAGGGCCTCCGTCAGCAGCCCCTGCAGCTCGGCGCGCAGCCGCACCACCTCCCCCATGATGATCAGCACCGGGCTCTGGCCCAGCAGGGCACGGGCGGCCTGCTCCAGGCCATCGAGCGTGGCCTCGTGCACCTGCTGGCGGGGGCTGCAGCCAGCCACCACCAGGGCCACCGGCAGCGCGCCCGGGGCCCCCGCCCTCAACATCCCTTCCCGAATGCGGGCCGCCCGCTCCAGCCCCATGTAGAACACCAGGGTGTGGCCCGCCCGGGTCAGCCCCTGCCAGCCCTGATAGTCGCGCTCGTCCATCAGGTGCCCCGTCACCAGGGTCAGAGAGCGGGCCAGCCCCCTGTGGGTCAGGGGAATGAAGCTGCTGGCGGCGCACCCCAGGGCCGCCGTGATCCCCGGCACCAGCTCGGCCTCGATGCCGTGCCGGGCCAGGTGCAGCGCCTCCTCGCCGCCGCGCCCGAACACCAGGGGATCCCCTCCCTTGAGGCGCACCACCCGCTTGCCCGTGCGGGCCAGGGCCAGCAGCAGGGCGTTGATCTCCTCCTGGGTCGGGCTCGGCTCACCGCAGCGCTTGCCCACGTCGAAGCGGGCCGCACCGTGGGGAATGCGGGCCAGGATCTCGCTCCCCACCAGGCGGTCATAGACCACGACCTCTGCCGCCTCCAGACGGTGCAGGGCGCGCAGGGTCAACAATTCGAGGGGCCCGGGGCCCGCTCCCACCAGACTGATTTGGCTCATCTCAGGCTCCTTGTGTCCTGGCACCGCACTAAGCGGATGCCAGGAAAACATGTTTGATCAACAGCTTGTCGATTTCGGGCAGACAGGTGCCGCAGTTGCTGCCACAGCCGAGCAGGGCCTGCAGCCCCGCCAGCTCGCTCACCCCCTGCCGGGTGATAGCATCGACGATGCGCTGCTCCGAGACCCGCAGGCAGGAGCAGACCAGCCGGCTCTCCCCGGCCAGGGCCTGGCTCAGGGTCTGGCTCAGGGCCCCCGCCTGGAGCGGCGTGCCGAGCAGACTGGCCAGCAGGTCGACCTTGATGTCCGGGCGCCGCCCCCCCACCAGCAAGATGCCCTCGATGCGATCCCCTGCCAGGGCCACGGCCAGCCACCCCTCCTTCATGGGCAGCCTGAGCCAGTGCCCCTCGGCCCCCAGCCGTTGCCACAGGCTCTCTGTGCTCTCTGACCAGGAGGCCAGCAGGGTGCAGTTACCCTCGGGCAGGGGGCGCCTGGCCCACCAGTCCACCGGCTCGCGCCACTCACCACGGCCACACCAGAGCCCTTGCCAGCGGGTGAGCTGCGCCCTGGCCTGCACCCGCCCCTGTTTGAACATCGGCTGGCCGGAAAGGGGATCCACCACGGGGGCGATGAGGCGGTTGACCGCCCCCTGGCTGCACTGGCTGTCGGTCCAGTGCATGGGCAGGAAGGCCTCCCCCTCCCTGAGCCCCTCATCCAGCCCCACCAGCAGCAGCGCCTCCCCAAGCCCGTTGCAAAGGCGCACCAGATCCCCCTCCTTCACGCCAAGCGCCAGCAGGCTGGCGGCCCCCATTCGCACCCTGGGCCAGGGCTCGGCCTCCTGCAACCGGGGCACGTGGCCGGTGCGGGTCATGGTGTGCCACTGATCCCGCAGGCGGCCACTGTTGAGGAGCAGGGAGACAGCCCCTGCAAGCGGGGGCGTTTCTGGCTGCTCGGGGAAGCGCTGGGCCAGGGGCAGCAGGCGGGCCCGACCATCCGGGGTGGCAAAGCGCCCATCCTCGAACAGGCGATCCCGCCCACGGGGCCAGTCGGCGTTGACGGGCCAGCGCAGGGGAGAAAGGGCCTCGAATTCGGCACGGGTGAGACCCGCCAGCCCGGAGATGTCGAACTGGCGGGATCCGTCGTTCTCAAATCCGGAGAGGGCGGCATGCTCGCAGAAGATCTCGTGCTCGTGCTCATAGGCGAACCCCTCGCCAAAGCCGAGCCGACGGGCGAGCCGGGTCAGGGCCCACCAGTCGGGCCTGGCCTCCCCCGGCAGGGGCAGGAAGGCGCGCTGGCGGCTGATGGTGCGCTCGGAGTTGGTGACGGTGCCGCTCTTCTCTCCCCAGGCGGCGGCAGGCAACAGCAGGTGGGCGAGGCGCGCCGTGTCGGTGTTGGCCGTCACCTCGGAGACCACCAGCAGCTCGCAGCGGCTCAGGGCCTCGCGCACCCGGTTGCCGTCCGGCAGGGAGACCGCCGGGTTGGTGCCGAGCACCCAGAGCGCGCGGATCTCCCCCCGGTGCACCGCCTCGAACAGCTCGACGGCCTTGTGCCCCGGCCCGCGCACCATGGTCGGGCTTCCCCAGAAGCGCTGTACCCGATCGCACTCGGCCTCGCCAAAGCCCATGTGGGCGGCGAGCTGAGTCGCGAGCCCTCCCACCTCGCGCCCTCCCATGGCGTTGGGTTGCCCCGTCATGGAGAAGGGAGCCGCCCCCGGCTTGCCGATGCGACCGCACATCAGGTGGGCGTTGATGATGGCGTTGGCCTTGTCCACCCCCTGGTTGGACTGGTTGATCCCCTGGCAGAACAGGGTGACGGTCTTGGGGGTACGGGCAAAGAGCTGGTAGAAACCGAGCAGATCGCTGCGGGAGAGGCCGCAGCTGCGGGCCACCTCGTCCAACTGCCAGGCGGGGTCGTCCAGCGCCCCCGCCAACGCCTCGAAGCCGCTCACGTGCTGCGCCACATAAGCCTTGTCCCAGCCATCGACATCGAGCAGGAAGCGGCACAGGCCGTTCCAGAGCGTCACGTCGCTGCCGGGTTTGAGGGCGAGATGCAGATCTCCCTGCTCCGCCGTCATGGTGCGGCGGGGATCCAGCACCACCAGCTTGAGCTCGGGGCGCCGCGCCCTGGCCTGCTGCAGGCGGCGAAACAACACGGGATGGGTCCAGGCGGTGTTGGCACCGGTGAGCACCACCAGATCGGCGAGCTCGAGATCCTCGTAACAGGCGGGCACCAGATCCTCCCCGAAGGCGCGCTGGTGGGCCACCACCGCCGACGACATGCAGAGCCGGGAGTTGGTGTCCACGTTGGCACTGCCCAGATACCCCTTCATCAGCTTGTTGGCGACGTAGTAATCCTCGGTGGTGAGCTGGCCCGACAGATAGATGCCGATGGCACCCGGCCCGGACTCGGCCAGGATGGCGGCAAAACGCTCCGCCAGGGTGTCCAGGGCCTCCTCCCAGCCGATGCGCTGCCCCATCCAGCGCGGATAGAGCAGGCGGTCGGGAAAGGCCAGGCTCTCCAGCAGGCTGGCCCCCTTGACGCACAGGGCGCCGCCGTTGGCCGGATGCTGCTCATCCCCCTGCAACTGCCAGTTGTCACCCTCCCGGCTCAGCCGGATGCCGCACCCCACTCCGCAATAGGCACAGGTGGTCTTCATTCCCTTGCTCCTTGTCATGTGTCTGACGAGGGGCCCATAAAAAAAGCGTCCGCCCCCCTGCGGGGACGGACGCCTTTGTCCGGATGCCTCATCGTCTTGTATGGGGAAGTGACTGCAAACCCCGCGCCAGGATGCAAGGGGCGACGCCATTGCGCATCAGGGGGTCGGGCTGCGCCGCCACGGTGCAGCCGCCCCCTTGTTGGGCCCGCCTTGCGGGAATCCGCCCCGCACGCTGGGCAAGGGGCCCACCGGGGGTATAATGCGCCGCCACACAGGAGAGAGAGATGAAAGTGTCAGATGAAGGCGCCACCGGGCAGCACCGGGCAGATGCCCGGGAGGGAGAGGACTATTGCGCCATCGGACTGGTCAATCCCAAATCCCCGGAGAACGTGGGCGCCGTGATGCGGGCCGCCGGCTGCTACGGGGCGGACGAGGTCTACTACACGGGGCTGCGCTTCGAGCTGGCACGCCGTTTTGTCACCGACACCAAGCAGATGGTGGAGAAGATCCCCCTGCTCGGGGTCGAGGAGCTGCTGGACTTCGTGCCCGAGGGCTGCACCCCTGTGCTGGTGGATTTGATCGAGGGGGCCACGCCCCTGCCGGATTACGTGCACCCCGAGAGAGCCTTCTACATCTTCGGCCCGGAGGATGGCACCCTGGAACCCGCCCGCTTCGCGGCGGTGAAGGAGGTCATCTATGTGCCGACTCAGGGTTGCATGAACCTGGCCGCCTCGGTCAACGTCATCCTCTATGACCGGTTGGCCAAGACGCTCAGAGCCAAAGGCTGAGGCAGGACAAGACGTTATCTATGTGGCCAGACCGACAGGCTGCATGCACCTCACCGCCTCGGTCAACGTCATCCTCTATGACCGGTTGGCCAAGACGCTCAGAGCCAAAGGCTGAGGCAGGACAAGCGGGGCCCGATGACGGCATCAGGCCCGACAGCTAGGGCTGTGGCTTGTTCGCCCGCACCACCTGCTCCCTGAGAAAGTCCTGGTAGTAGTCGTAGAGCTTGTTCTGCCGATAGATCTCCGCCAGTTTGCCCTGCCTTATCAGGGTGCGCATGCCGGGATCCCAGAGCCCGTGCAACTGCCTGCCCTTCGGGGTATCGGCGAAGATGGGGTAGGTCGGGATCCAGCGCAGGAATACCTGTACCAGCTCGGGGGGAAGGGAGCCTTCGGGGTAGAGGGCGCCGTCGGTCAGGTAGTAGCGGTAACGCCCCTTGATCAGCAATTGCAGCGCCATCTCGTGGCTGTCTATCTCGAACCAGCGCATCGGCTCCGGAATGAACTTGTCAAAGGCCCACCCCCTCAGCCAGAGCACCTCCTGCTCCTTGAGGCTGTGCTCCCCTGCCCAGTGCGGCAGCCAGCGCTTTTGCATCACCGCGCTCACGTAGTCCGCCGAGTCGGGGTAGTCGGGCTGATGGACCCCGGGCACCTCTCCCCGATAGACCCCCATCGCCATGTCCCCCTCCTTTTGCGACACCACCGCCAGTGCCCGTTTGTAAGGCACCATGTGAAGCTTCACCTCGTGCCCCAGGGGTTCATAGATGGCTCGAACCACATCCAGATAGACCCCCTTGCCGTCCCGATGACAGAAGCCGGGCCAGTCGTCGCAATAGACGTGTATGGTGTCTGCCCGCACGAACGAGGTGATCAGCAGGCAACAGAACAGAAAAAGACGAACCATGAATATCCTCAGTGATATGGCACTCGGCAGATGCTCACCGCCGGACGGCCCGTTCAGGCATACAGATAGCATAGAAAAACAGAGTCCCGGCCGACATTTTCCCCATTTTGCGAGCGGGTCGAGGGTTATTGTCGCCCCACAGCGTATCATGGCAAACAAGATTCATTAGTAGCCCAACTTGAGGGGAGATTCTCATGCCAACCATCAAATCCCTGCTCTGCCCCGTCGATTTCTCCGAGATGTCCAGAGCGGTGCTCGACTACGCCGTCTTCATGGCCAACACCCACCAGGCCGAGCTCAAACTGGTCCACGTGGTGGATCAGCTGCACGGCTTCGACAGCTACAAGATCCTGCACATGACGGCCATCGAGATCACCCACGAGATGGAACGCCAGGCCAAGAGCCAGCTCAAGGAACTGGTCGCCTGCCTGCCCATTCCGGCCAAATTCGAGGTCCGTTTTGGCCGCGCCGCCGATGAAATCGTCCTCCAGGCGAAGGAAGACAAGGTGGATCTCGTGGTCATGGGCAGCCATGGCCGCTCCGGCATCACCCACCTGTTGGTGGGCAGCGTGGCGGAATCCGTGGTGCGCCACGCTCCCTGCCCTGTGCTGGTGGTCCGCAAATAATCCCCACCTGATGCGCCAAGGCCAGCATATGCTGGCCTTTTTGCTGTTCATTGCCATGAGATGCTCATCGCAGCACACTCGCGGGCAGGCTCTCAGCCATGGGCATAGATGACGCTCCCTCCCTTGATGGTGTCGATGATCGCCCTGGACTGCTCCCTTGGCAGGGCCGGGCATCCCCAGCTGCGCCCCAGCTTGTCAAACTTCTGCAGATGCCTGGGGCTGGCATAATCCGCCCCGTGCACCACGATGGCGCGCTTGCGGGCATTGCTGTTCTTGCCGGGACTGAGGCCGTCGAGACGCAGGGAGTAACCGTGCTTGCCCTGATAGGTCTCGGCGGTGCGGTAGACCCCGAGGGAACTTTGCCGGGAATTCATCTGATTGGAGAACTGGCGGGCGGCCAGCTCCCCCGAATTGCGGCCGTGGCTGACCCAGGTGTGGTAGAGCAGCTTGTGGCGCTTGACGTCGATGACGAACAGCCGGCGCATGGTCGAGGGCTTGCTGTAGTCGATGATGGTGAGAATGGGTTTTCGCTTGTGGCGCACGCTCTGGTAACCGTCCAGGGCCTTGCGAAACACGCGGCTGTCGAGTTTGCCCGCCAGCCCGAGCTGACGATAGAGATCCTGGTCCCAGCTGGCGTGGCTGGCGCCGCTGAAACAGAGCGCCCCCAGCAGCAGTGGCAGGCTCAGCCAGAGGCTGCCCCACCACGCACTCCTATCCTGTCCCTTCATCCTTGAAGTTGCTCCCCTTGCTGTCGCTGGTCTGATGCCCCGGGTGACACCGCATCCTGCTGGATAGTTATATGCAAGCCATTGATTGCGGGCAATAAAAAAGCACAAAAATGCCGACCTGAGTCGGCATTGTCCTGCTTGCTGAGCGTGCCTGGATCAGGCACGGCTGAGATAATCCGCCTGCCCCACCCACTTGTAGCTGGTGAGTTCGGTCAGCCCCATGGGGCCACGGGCGTGAAGCATCTGGGTCGAGACCGCCACCTCGGCCCCGAGGCCAAACTGGCCGCCGTCGGTGAAGCGGGTGGAGGCGTTGACATAGACCGCCGCCGAACCGGCCCCGTTGACGAAACGCTCGGCATTGGCGAGGGAGTTGGTCAGGATGGCATCGGAGTGGCCGGCGTTGTGCTCGCGCATATGGGTGAGCGCCTCGTTGACGTCCGCCACCACCTTGACCCCCAGGGTCAGCCCCAGCCACTCGGTGTCGAAATCTTCCGGCCCCGCGTCGCACAGGTTGTCGCTGCCAGCCAGCAGCGCCATGGCATTGGGCGCACCCACCAGAGTCACCTTGCGCTCGTTCATCAGAGCCACCAGTTGCGGCAGCAAGGTGGCCGCCACCTTCTCGTGTACCAGCAGGGTATCGAGGGCGTTGCAGGCGGAGGGGCGCTGCACCTTGGCGTTCTCGATGACCGCCAGGGAACGCGCCAGATCGGCGCTCTCGTCCACGAAGATATGACTGATACCGAACCCGCCGATGATGACGGGGATGGAGCTGTTCTCCTTGCACATCTTGTGAAGACCCGCGCCGCCGCGGGGGATGATCATGTCCACGTAACGGTCGAGGCGCAGCAACTCGGCCACCAGCGCCCTGTCCGGATTGTCGATGTACTGCACCGCCGCCTCGGGCAGGCCGGACGCTGCCAGGGCATGCTGGATCACCCGCACCAGCTCCAGGTTGGAGTGGAAGGTCTCGCGACCGCCGCGCAGAATGCTGGCGTTGCCGGTCTTGAGGCAGAGGCTGGCGATGTCGATGGTGACATTGGGGCGCGCCTCGTAGATGACGCCGATGACACCGATGGGCACCCGGCGACGGGAGAGGCGCAGGCCATTCTCCAGCACCCGGCTGTCGATTTCGGCCCCGACCGGATCATCCAGGGTGATCACCTTGCGCACATCCGCCACTATGCCGGCCAGGCGCGCCGGGTTGAGCAGCAGGCGATCCAGCATGGCTTCCGTGAGCCCCGCCTCGCGCCCGGCGGCGATGTCTTTCTCGTTGGCCGCCAGGATCTGGGCACTGCGTGCTTCCAGTTCATCGGCGATGGCCGCCAGCGCCCGGTTCTTCTGTGCCGTGCTGACGGTGGCCAGTTGATAGGCGGCTTCACGGGCCGCCTGCCCCATTTTCTCCAGACTCATCACAGTTCCCTTTTGTTCATGCGGTGCCGCCCTG
Organism: Aeromonas sp. R7-1; assembly: GCF_040908115.1. NCBI lineage: Bacteria > Pseudomonadati > Pseudomonadota > Gammaproteobacteria > Aeromonadales > Aeromonadaceae > Aeromonas > Aeromonas sp. R7-1. The sequence goes on from NZ_JBFODD010000064.1 coordinate 360,529, forward strand.
TTCAGAGCAGCACCATGTCATCACGGTGGATGGCCACGGCCCCATAGCCGTAACCCAATACCTGTTCAATCTGATCCGAGTGGACCCCCCGCAGCCGATCCAGCTCCAGATGGTCGTAACGGCAGATACCGCGAGCCAGCTCGCTCCCCTTGGGATCCAGGATACGCACCACGTCGCCACGCACGAAATCTCCCTTCACCGCGACGATGCCCTTGGGCAGCAGGCTGGAGCCCTTCTCCTGCATGGCGGCCACGGCCCCCTGATCCACCTGCACTTCGCCGTGAGGAGGGGGCCCTGCCAGGATCCAGCTCTTGCGCCCTTCCAGGGGGGATGCCAGAGCCGGGAACAGGGTCCCCACCCGCTCCCCGGCGGCGAGGCGGCCGATCACTTCCGGGATCTGGCCGGTGGCGATCACCACGTCCACCCCGGCGCGGCGTGCCACGTCGGCCGCCTGCAACTTGGTGGCCATGCCACCGGTGCCAAGACCGCTCACGCTGTCACCGGCGAGGGAGCGCAGGGTGTCGTCGATGGTCTGCACCTCTTCGATGAGCTGGGCATCCGGGTTGGTGCGCGGGTCGGCGGTGAAGAGCCCCTTCTGATCCGTGAGCAGGACCAGCAAGTCCGCATCCGCCAGGATGGCCGCACGGGCAGAGAGGTTGTCGTTGTCCCCCACCTTGATCTCGGCGGTGGCCACTGCGTCGTTCTCGTTGATGACGGGGATGATGCGGTGATCGAGCAGAGTGCGCAGGGTGTCGCGGGCATTGAGGTAGCGCTCCCTGTCTTCCAGGTCGGCGCGGGTCAGCAGCATCTGGCCGATGTGCAGCCCGTAGAGGTTAAACAGGTCCTGCCATACCCGGATGAGCTGGGTCTGACCCACCGCCGCCAGCATCTGTTTGTTCGGCAGGGTAGGCGCCAGCGGAGGGTGGCCCAGATGCTCACGACCGGCGGCGATGGCCCCCGACGTGACCAGCACGACACGGTGCCCGTGTCGATGCAAGGCGGCACATTGTCTGACCAGCTCGACCATGTGGGCACGGTTGAGGCGGGCAGATCCCCCGGTGAGCACGCTGGTGCCCAGTTTGACGACTATGGTTCTGTTTTCCATGGGAACGAAGGGTTAGAAAAGTAAGGAATCCCTTTATACCCACGGCACCCCTGCCCTGCAAGGCAATTAAGCCTCGCCAGGCAGTTGCGGGCTCGGTGACAAAGCATCGGGGTACCCCGCACCGGGAAGATGCGGGGCTTGGGGATCAGGCTGCCGTCACGCTCAGTTCGGCAGTCACCTGCTTCGCGGGGGAGAGGGTGCACTCCAGCTGGGTCAACTTGCCGCTGATGAGCTTGTAGAAATGTTGCAGGGTGCGTTCCACTTCCGCCTGATGCTTCTTGGGCAGCGCCTTGTCGATCCACTCCCCGTCCGCGTTGTAGAACCCCGTCTGATAGTGGTAGCTGAAGCTGTGATCCTCCTGCTCCAGCACCAGCCACCAGCCCCAGAACTCCCGCTTGTCCGGGGCAGGCTTGGCGCTGACGCAGACGGACAGGCAGTCAAAGCGGTAGCGGCCCTCCTCGCACAGGTCTTCACGCAAATAGGGGCCAATGGCCGCGAACTGCCGCAGCAATCGCTTGTAAGTCACTCTTTCTGACATGCTAACCTCCCTGTTGAACAAGCCATACCATCACATGGTGATGTTACATTTTTAGTTTTATATCATGTACATAAGTGCTTTTTGAGCCAATCTACCGTCTCTTTCAGTGCCTCATCATAGACCTCGAGCAGTGGCTGCTTGTCAAACACCACCGCCTTGCCGTTGCGACTCGCAGCGGCCAATGCCCGGACATCCTGCTCGGGACAAATAAAATCTTTCTTGTGCCCGATACTCAATATCGGCACGGAAGTGCGACTCCCCAGTAATCCCTGGGTCTTGAGGGAGAAGACCTGACACTTGGTGCGCAGCAGATCCCACTGGGCCGCGTCCGCCCCCAGCCGGTTCGCCAGCCCGTCGCGCATCATGCGCGGGCAGCGGGCGAACATCTCCTGATTGGTGAACACCTGGTTGATGCCGGCACCGATGCAGACCACAGTCCGAAGCTTGAATGGCTCGACGAAGGCGAGACGGGCCGCCACATTGCCGGCGAGGCGGAACCCCACCATGGCGATGCGCTGGTGATCGACCCAGGCCACCTCCGAGAGGTAGTTGAGCACCGCCTGGTGCAGGCGGCTGGTGTCCTGCACCAGGGGCCAGTGCTCGGCATAGCCGGTGCCCGGCATGTCCAGGGAGAGCATCCCGATGCCGTGGGGCTCGAGACACTTGAAATAGAAGTTGAGGAAGTCCACCTGAAGCGAATCGATGCCACCGCTGACGATGACCAGGGGCACAGGTTTCTCGGTGGTGGGCAGATGCAGGTAGCCCTGGATGGTCTTGCCCCGAAACGGGACCTGCAACTCCTTGAGGGGCACCTTGAACAGGCGTCCGGCCTCGCGATAGGCCATGTTGCCGAGCAACTGGGCCTGATCCGCCAGCTCGTCGTGCTTGAGGTGGGGGTAGCTTGCGATGGAGTAGTAGCGCACTGCCTTGAGCAGGCTCTTCAGCGCCGCGGCGCGATCCCCTTCCCCCAGCAGCGTCCTCCCCGTATTGAAATAACGGCCGGCGAGCTGACTCCACTCATAGACCCAGTTGCCGGGCACATAGCCCTTGATGGTGTCCAGATAGCGTTCGTGACTGCGCTCCCCCTGCCCCATGGCGATGTGCGCCAGGGTCTGCTCCACCTCGACGGGATCGGCCCCCTGCCAGGCCCAGGTCGGTCTGCGCAGCAGGCGATACCAGCGGGGCGACAGGGCGCCATCGATGAAGCTGTCAGACAGTGCGCTGTCTTGCTCGTCGACGGGGCTCGAGTTGGAGACTTCGGAAGTTTCCAATACCTTTTTGACCCGGGTAAACAGCTTTTCCGTCAGATTGGTATCGTCGTTTGGTTCCAAAATGGTGGCTCTTCTGTCTCAAACAATGTCCCATCTTAACCACTTTTCACATCGAGCAGCCACACCAGAAACGCATTGAGCCCCAAAAGGGGCTCAATGTGGTCAACCTTGCATCACGACGGATCAGTCCGCTCCCGAATGCCGGGGAGTCACTGGTCGCGACCGGTGCGGCGATTACGCTTCGTCGCAGATCGGCTTGGCGAACTCCAGCGCCATGTCCCAGGGCTGTTCAATCCAGGTATCCTGCGGAATGGCGACTTCGAAGTCATCCACCAGGGGTTCGCCCATGGGCTTGGCGAAGATGGTGATGAACTTGGCTCTGGGGTAGAGCTCGCGGATCGCCTTGGCGGTGCCGCCGGTGTCCACCAGATCGTCCACCACCAGCCAGCCTTCGCCGTCACCTGCGGTGGTGGCAGCCTTCACCACCACCAGCTCGCGCTGGTTGTCGTGGTCATAGCTGGAGATGCAGAGGGTTTCGACATTGCGAATGCCAAGTTCGCGGGCCATCAGGGCCGCAGGCACCAGACCACCGCGGCTGACGGCGATGATCCCTTTCCACTGGCTGACAGGCAGTTGACGACGGGCCAGACGGCGCGCTTCGCGTTGCAGGTTATCCCACGATACATAGAACTTTTTTGGCATGCTATCGATCTCAACGAGTTATAAAGCAATCACTTATGAGGTGAAACCCGGCAAAGAGACGGGTTCAGGTCAATTCTGGCACCCCGTTTCCCGAATTTTGCTTGCACTTTTTCGGCCTCGGGGCTGACGCCTCGGCGGCAAAAACGGATGCAATGCGAACAGGGATGGGATGTAGCTGGCGGCCATCTCGGGTGGACTCCCGATCTCGGGCCGGCTGTTGGGCCGGTATGATAGCACTCTTTATGGATAAATTGAGCGGCAAACGTATGCGAAAAACAGGAAATGTCCGCCATCTTCCGCTCTGTCGCCCTTTTGGGAAGGCTCCGGCGACACCGACAGGTTAGCCGTTTGACACACATTCCATGACATTCGGGCAAAAAAATAGCAGGGGGAGGAGAGGATCCTCACACACCTGCTGCTGTTACCTGTGACGCCTGCGAGCCTTAACGGCGGGTGGCGTAGGGATTCGGGTAGTTGAAACCCTGGGTATAGAGAGATTGGGCAAACCAATAGGTTGAATTGCTGCCTGACATCATAAACTCCTGATTGCTTAACAAGTTACGTACCTTAATGCGGGTTCACATCCTTGAACTGACACTCGGTTCCATGGAGGCGCACTTGCTTTGCTTCGGTTCCCTGGAGGCATTGATTGTCATCCTGACAAGTGGGCTGGCCACTGCGGCTAATTTACCACCCGGCGCCAAAAAGACAATATTTTTGTGACCAACATCACAAAGTTGATGTTGTGCTGACACGAATAAGGCAGGCAGTGAAGTTCGCCATCCATGCTCCCTTTCCCAGCACAAGCAGAGCGTCATTTGCGCTGATCGCTCACATTTTTGCGTGATTGACTGTATTATCGTTATCCTCTTCCCCGGCCCGCAGAGTGGGGCCCGACATTTTCCATGCTGGTAAGGAGTCCCGACGTGGCACAGCTCAGTTCTCTGTCTCCCAAGTTGATTTGGCAATTCTTCGAGCAGATCTGCTCCATCCCCCACCCCTCCAAGCACGAAGCCCAGCTGAGCGCCTGGATCGTCGCATGGGCCCAGGGAGAAGGCCTGGCGGTCAAGCAAGATGCCGTCGGCAACATCATCATCAAGAAACCGGCCACGCCGGGGATGGAAAACCGCAAGGCCGTGGTGCTGCAGGCCCACATCGACATGGTGCCCCAGGCCAACGCCGACACCCAGCACGACTTCACCACCGATCCCATCGATGCCTACATCGATGGCGAATGGGTCACCGCCCGTGGAACCACCCTGGGTGCCGACAACGGCATGGGCATGGCGGGTTGCCTGGCCGTGCTGGCCGACAAGACCATCAAGCACGGCCCGCTGGAAGTGCTGCTGACCACCGACGAGGAGACCGGCATGACCGGCGCCTTCGGTCTGGAAGCGGGCTGGCTGGAGGGCGAGATCCTGCTCAATACCGACTCCGAAGAGGATGGCGAGGTCTACATGGGCTGCGCCGGCGGGGTCGATGCCAATATCCGCTTCCCCCTGGAGCGGGTCGCTGCCACCGAGGGTGAAGGTTTCGAGCTGCAGGTCAAGGGCCTGCGCGGCGGCCACTCCGGGGTCGACATCCATCGCGGCCGCGGCAACGCCAACAAGCTGCTGGTCCGTCTGCTCAAGGCCGCCGAACCGCTGGGGGTGCGCCTTGGCGATCTCAGTGGCGGCACCTTGCGCAACGCCATCCCCCGCGAGGCCCGCGCCAGCCTGCTGGTGCCCGCCGCCAGCGTGGCTGACTTCAAGGCTCTGGTAGACCGCTACGCCGGCATCTATCAAAGCGAGCTGGCCGCCACCGAGGCCAACCTCACCGTGCTGCTCACCGCCCGGGAGAAACCGGTCCAGCTCATGAGCGAGTCCCTGCAAAGCCGCCTGCTGGATGCCCTGATGGCCTGCCCGAACGGGGTGATGCGCATGAGCGACGCCATCCCGGGCGTGACCGAGACCTCCACCAACCTGGGTGTCATCAAGACACTCGAGGGGGAAGTCTATGTGCAGTGCCTGATCCGCTCCCTCATCGATTCCGGTCGCGAGAACATCGAGCAGATGACCCGCTCCCTGTTCACCCTGGCCGGCGCCAGCTGCGAGTTCACCGGCGCCTACCCGGGTTGGGCCCCGAACGTTGACTCACCGGTCATGGCACTGGTGCGAAGCAGCTACCAGACCCTGTTTGGCGAGATGCCGAACGTCATGGTGATCCACGCAGGCCTCGAGTGCGGTCTGTTCAAGAGCGCCTACCCGGACTGGGACATGGTCTCCTTCGGCCCGACCATCCGTGGCGCCCATGCACCGGGAGAGAAGGTACACATCCCGGCGGTCGAGCGTTTCTGGCAACTGCTGGTTCACGTGCTGGAACATATCCCGGCCAAGTAAGCCAGCTCACGACCATACCGATGCCCCGCCCCGTGCGGGGCATCTTTTTTGTGCTCCCTCCTCGGCCACCTCTCTCATATCCCCGACTCCATACGTGGCACTGGCATGAAACCGTATCCATGAACAGGTCTGCATTTGAAAACCCTTTCCATGATTTATGTAAATTTACAACACAAAAAGTTGATCCAGCTCACATATGCCCCTAGGATCAGAACGTGACCAAGGTCACACAACCCATGAACCACAGAGAAACGAGGTTATCATATGTTCGAGAATCTGGCAGTGCTGTTCCACCTGAAGGGTGCAACCAGCAAGAAAGGTGCTGAAGAGAAAGACACTTATGCGCCTGCAACCCGCAATTACTACTTCCGTTATGGCGCCTGATATCGCCTGTCCGGAAGTTGAAATTAGCAACGTAATAAAACTACAAAACAACTCAGCAATCCACACAGCAGCCACCCCCATCGGGGCGCTGTCCTGCCCGGGCCAGAATTCCCACGGCCAAACCTGAACTCCAACCATGAAGATGGGGCCCGCAGGCCCCATTTTTTATCCCGTTTCCGCCTCTATTGCGCCTTCTTGGTGCCACCTTGCAGCGATGCCGGTCGCGACGTGGCGGGCGCCGGCATCATATCGCCTTTCCCAACGGCACCGCCTCCTGCACGGGTAAGGGGAAGTGGCAGGCCACCTGATGCCCCTGCCCGCCGCACGCCTCAAGGGCGGGCGAGCGGGTGCGGCACAGATCCGTTGCATGGGGGCAGCGCTGGTGAAAGTGGCAGCCACTCGGCGGCGAGATGGGGGACGGCACATCTCCCGTCAGCAGGATACGCTGGCTGCGCCGCCGCGGATCCGGCACCGGAATGGCGGAGATGAGCGCCTGGGTATAGGGATGGCGCGGTGCCAGGTAGAGTGCCTGGGCCTCGGCCAGCTCGACGATCCGGCCCAGATACATCACCGCAATCCGGTCCGAGATGTGCTTGACCACCGACAGGTCATGGGCGATGAAGATGATGGCGAGGTTCATCTCCCGCTGCAGATTGAGCAGCAGGTTCACGATCTGGGACTGCACCGACACGTCGAGCGCCGACACCGCCTCGTCACACACCAGCAGCTTGGGCTTGAGGGCGATGGCGCGGGCGATGCCGATGCGCTGGCGCTGGCCACCAGAGAACTCATGGGGGTAGCGATCCACCGCGCTGCCGGGCAAGCCGACTTTCTCCAGCAGCTCCTGCACCCATGTCCGGCGCTGTTCGGCGTTGCCCTTGCCGTGGATGATGAAGGGCTCCTCCAGGATCTGCCCCACCGTGTGGCGGCTGTTGAGGGATTCTGCGGGATCCTGGAACACGATCTGCATCTCCTGACGCAGGGATCGCATCTCCTTGGGCGAGAGGTGGGTGATGTCACGCCCCTCGAAGGTGATGGAGCCGGCGGTCGGCTCGAACAGCTTGAGCAACGAACGCCCCAGGGTGGACTTGCCGCATCCCGACTCCCCCACCAGGCCAAGGGTCTCCCCCTGCCTGAGATCAAAGTTGATGCCATCCACCGCGTAGACGGTGTATTGCTTGCGCAAGAAACCGCCACCCATCTTGAAATGCTGCTTTAAATTGCTTACCGACAACAAGCTGGTCATGACTTCCATCCCCGACGATTCATGGCAGCAAACGACCTGGTCGCCTTCCCGCCGCCTGGCTGTCCTGCGACACCCCGTCCCCACACCAGGCCGCTCATAGGCTCACCTCCTTCCAGTGGTGGCAGGCCACCCCGTGGCGTTCGCTCAACTGCTCGGTCACCGGTATGGTCTCCACGCAAAGGGGCGTGGCATGGGGGCAGCGGTTGGAGAAACGGCACCCCGCCGGCATCTCGTGCAGGGCGGGCACCTGACCCTTGATGGTCTTGAGCAGGCTCTTTGGCACATCTTCCAGACGCGGGATCGAGGCCATCAGACCATGAGTATAGGGATGGCGCGGGTGGTCAAACAGTTCATAGATATCGGCCCGCTCCACCGCACGCCCGGCATACATCACCACCACCTCGTCGCACAGCTCCGCCACCACCCCGAGATCGTGGGTGATAAAGATGATGGCCATGCCGGTCTGGGCTTGCAGCTCCTTCATCAGATCCAGGATCTGGGCCTGGATGGTCACATCGAGCGCCGTGGTCGGCTCGTCGCAGATGAGCAGGGCCGGTTCGCAGGCCAGCGCCATGGCGATCATCACCCGCTGACGCATGCCGCCGGAAAGATTGTGGGGATAAGCCGCGAAACGCTGGGCAGGCTCGGGGATCCCCACCTTCTGCAACATGGCGATGGCGGCGTCACGGCGCTGGGCCTTGCTGTAATCGGGGCGGTGGAGGCGAAACACCTCCATCAGCTGATCGCCGACCGTCTGCACCGGGTTGAGGGCCGTCATGGGCTCCTGAAAGATCATGGAGATACGGTTGCCACGCACCTTGTACATCTGCTCCGGCGGCAGATTGAGCAGCTCCTCCCCCTGAAAGCGGATGGAGCCCGCCACCACCTGACCGTGGGGCCTTGGCAGCAACCCCATGATGGCCAGCGAGGTGACGCTCTTGCCGCAGCCGGACTCGCCGACTATCCCCAGGGTCTTGCCCGGGGCGACCTGGAAGCTGACCCCGTCGAGCACCTTGATCTTGCCGTCGTCGACGGCGAACTCCACCTCGAGATCCCGCACCTCGAGGATGGGGGACAGAGACTGCCCCTCATGATCGCTGGTGCCGGGGGCGGTGGCCTGTGTGTTGGGCATGACTGCTGCTCCCTTCTGGGCCACATCAATGATGTGCATAGGTCTTGTCGATCAGGGTGATGGGGGCCAGCGCCTTGCCGTCAGCCTTGGCCTTCTGGGTCTCCTCCTTCACCTTGGGATCGATCCAGAGCAGGCCGCCACTGCTGTGGGGGTAGCCATCCATGGGCCAGTAGAGCAGATCCGGGGTGTTGCGGGTGGCGGGCACCTCCGGCAGCATCACATAGCGCCAGCTGCTGGCTCGCACGTAGTTGAGCTGAACGCCGGGCACGAAGATGGCGAGATCATAGATCCGCTGCTGGATCTGGTGGGAAAGCGCGGCCCGCTTGTCCATGTCGAACTCGACGTTGTAGGCGTCGATCAGGCTGTCGAGCTCTTTGTCAGCCACGTTGAACAGGTTGTTGGTCTGGGGCTTGTTGGCGTTGTCGGAGTGGAAGGACTCCCAGTATTGCGGATAGAGACCGCCGCCCCCCCAGCCAAGCCAGGCCGCCTCGTGTTTCTTCTCCAGCATCACCTTGAAGCCGGTGGCGCCATCCACCAGATTGAGCTCCAGTTCCAGGCCCGCCTTCTTGGCCTCTTCCTTGAGCACGGTCAGCCGCTTGGAGTGCTCCTGGCTGGTGTAGGTGAGGGCCAGGGTGAGCCGCTCTCCCTTGTCGTTTTGCAGGATGCCGTCCGGCCCCTGCTTGCCGTAGCCGCCCTTGGCGAAGTACTCCCGTGCCTTGGCGATGTCGTAGGCCCGCTCCGGCAGCGCGATGTCGGTGAAGGCCCCGAAGCCAGAGCCGAAGGTGGTAGCGCGGTCATAGTCGCCGTGCAGCACCGTCTCTATCATCTTGTCGATGTTGAAGGCGTGCTGAATGCCGAGCCGCACGTTGAGATCCGCCAGCTTGGGATTGGCCACGTTGAGGTGAACCCCCTGCCCCCCCTGCTTGGTGTCGGTCATGGCCATCACCTTCTGCACGTATCCCTGCTTGTACTCCGGGGTGACCGCCTTCTCATGCCACCAGTTGGGCAGGATCATCTCGAAGGTGTCCAGCTCCCCCTTGAGGAAGTGGCGGAACGCGATGTTGTGGTCGCGGATCACCTGCACCTTGATGGTGTCGAGGTTGAACCTGTGCTGGTTGTAGCGATCGTCTTTTGCCCACCACTCCTTCTGCTTGCTGAAGGTGACGGACTTGCCCTTCTTCACGTCGCTCATCACGTAGGGGCCCGTGGTGGGTACCACGGCCCAGTTGTACTGCTTCACCCAGTTCGGGCCCATCTTGTAGTAGTGCTTGGGCTGGGGCCACAGTTCGGTGGTGTTGAGGAGATCGAGCTTGGCCTTGCGGCTGCCCGCCTTGACCAGGATGGTGTGGTCGTCAATCTTCTCCACCGCCACCACCTCGGTGGTGTAGTAGTTGTTGAACCAGGGGCCCTTGATGTCCTTGGAGCGCATCATCTCGTAGCCGAAGGTGTAGTCATCGGCGGTGACCGGCTTGCCGTCGGACCACTTGGCGCGCGGGTCGAGCCTGAAATAGACGGTCTGGCTGTCCGGCGCGATGGCCCAGGCATTCGCCAGGGCCGGAATGGGGTTGCCCGTGTTGGGATGGAAGCTGATGAGCCTCATCTGGTTGTCGAGGATGAAGGAACGGAACGAGCCGTTGGAATCCGGCCCCACTGTGCGAAACGTCAGCGGGAAGCTGTCGACGAAGAGATTGAGGTTGCCGCCGGGCAGCGCCTTGGGAGAGGCGAACACGGGGTCGGTGTCGTTGGTCTCCCACGTCAGATCCGCGGGCAGGCTGGCTGCCCACACCCAGGATCCGTTCAACAGCAGAAAGAGAGCACCTGTCCATTTGATTTTATTGTTCATGTTTGACTTCCTGGTCATGCCCCTGCACTGGGGGCGTCTTCATTAAGGGTCCTGTCGATGTGCCCTGGCAAGGCGCCACCGCTCACTGATAACGGGTAAATTTGCGCGGATCGAACGCCTCCCGGATGGCCTCCCCGATGAAGGAGACCATGATGAGCACCAGGCTCACCGCCGCCACCACCGAACTCACGATCCAGATGGCGTCGAGGTTGTTGATCCCCTGGGAGAGCAGCTCCCCCCAGCTCGGGGTCGGCGGCGCCAGGCCAAAGCCCAGGTAGTCCAGCGCCGTCAGGGTGGAGATGTTGCCCACCACGGCAAACGGGGCCAGGGTGACGATCATCATCAGGGTATTGGGCAGAATATGGTTGAAGATGATGCGCCGGGTGCTCGCCCCCTGGGCCCGCGCCGCCATCACGTAGTCCCGCGCCCGCTCCTTGTAGGTGAGGGTGCGCATGTACCAGGTGATCCCCATCCAGCCGAACAGCACGTTGATGCCGACGAACAGGCCGAAGTTCGGCTTGGCCAGGGAGACCAGGATCATGATGACGTAGAGGAAGGGCACCTGGGACCAGATCTCGATGAAACGCTGCATCAGGAGATCGAACCGACCGCCGAGGAACCCCATCATGCAGCCGATGCTGACCCCGATGACATAGCTCGCCACCAGCGCGATGAAGGCAAAGCCGATGGCGATGCGAAAGCCGTAGACCAGCCGTGCCAATACGTCGCGACCGCTGGTGTCGGTGCCGAGGAAGTGGCGCTCCACCAGGCTCGGGGCATAGGGCGGATAGGCCTCCTCCTTGAAGTCCTGCTCATAGGGGTTCCAGGGGACCAGGGGCAGCAACACCCAGTCCCCCTTCCCTTCCTTCGCAAATTGGCTCTTGAGCTGGCGGTAGTTGGTCTCGTACTCGTAGTCGAGCCCGAAGTGCTGGCCCGGGATCACATCCCCATAGGTGGGGAAATAGAGCTCCCCCTGATAGCTCACCGCCAGGGCCCGGCTGTTGACCAGCAATTCCGCCAGCAGAGAGATGACCACCAGGACCGAAAAGATGACAAAGGAGTAGTAGCCGCGCTTTATCGACTTGAAGCGCTTGAGTTTTTTCAGAGTTACCGGATTCAGGTTCATGCTCACTCTCCAAACCGCACGCGAGGATCGACCAGGGCAACGCAGATGTCGGAGACAATGTTGCCCACCAGCATCAGCATGGAGGTGATGGCCAGAATACCCATGACGGTGGGGTAATCCCGCTCGACAATGGCCTCGTAACCGAGCAGGCCGATGCCGTCGATGTTGAAGATGGTCTCGATGAGGAAGGAGCCCCCGAAGAAGACGGTGAGCACAGACCCCAGGTGACTCGCGATGGGGATCAGGCTGTTGCGCATGGCGTGATCGGTCACCGCCTTGCGAAACGGCAACCCCTTGGCCACGGCGGTGCGCACATAATCCGCCGACAGGTTCTCCATCAGGCTGTTCTTCATGGTCATGGTGAGGATGGCGAAATCCCCGATGGCGTAGGCGATGAGGGGCAGCAGGGCGTGGGCGAAGACGGTGCGGATCTGATCCCAGCTGCTCTCCATCCCGTCAAACTCGTCCCCCGGGAAGCCCCCCATGGGCAGCCACTCCAGATGGAACGCAAAGACGGTGATGAGGAAGATCCCCACCACGTAGGCGGGCAGCGCATAGGCCATGTAGATGAGCATGGAGCTCAGGGAATCGAAGCGGCTGTTGTGCCTGAGCGCCTTGGCCACACCGAGCGGGATGGAGACGGCATAACTCAGCAGAAAGGTGGCGAGCCCGAAGAAGGCGGTCACCGGCAACCTCTCCTTGATGAGATCCCACACCGGCTCGTAATAACGGGTCGATTCCCCGAGATCCAGCACCGCCAGCTTCTGCAACCAGTCCCAGTAGGCGACCAGCATGGGCTTGTCGAGGCCGTAGAACGCCTTGAGCTCTTCAATCTGTTCGTCGGAGAGTGCCTGCGCCCCCTTGCTGCCACTGGAGCGGCCGGACTCGTTTTGCGAGACCTGCGCCTGCAGCAGCATGCGCTCGACCGGGCCGCCCGGCACGAAGCGGGTGATGGTGAAGACGAGCAGGGTGATACCGAGAAACGTCGGGATGATCAAAAGCATCCGACGTAGGAAATACGACAGCATGGTGGAACCTCGTCCTTGTTGTTCTTTTATGGCCAGTCACATCCGGTGACGGGCCTATCCTTACCTGGCATTACTCACTGAATTGACTGGCATTGGCAGACAATCCGGCTCGGTCACTGTAAAAGCTCTGCAACAAAAATCAAGTAGAACCCTGTCTGCGACCGGGAATGTCCCCCCGCAGCATATCCCGCGAATGATTTTTTCCAAAAAACCCAACTTCAATATAAAAAACTGCTACGCCTACCCGTCAAACTCGATTTTAATTATTAAAAAATTAATTACACAGGTGTTTTAATCCATATCAAACAGAATAAAATCAACAAGTTAAGGATAAGTTGGGTTATTTTCTCATTTACCTATAAAAGAAGAGGGATAGCCTCCCCCACCCTCCGTTCCCCGGAAAACGCTCTCGCCATAAAAGCAGATGAAAATACTGCAAAAAACCGTTTTCTCGATATCGGCACCGGAGTGACAAGCGACTTATCGATAAGTTCAAAAATAATCAATAAAATTGTAAAAATCGAACTTAACAACATCTTTACATAATTTGACGCGGCATTTACGGAATAAAACGCCAAAAATATTCCATCAAGTGCATATTCCCATCTAATTCCCTCTGCTGCCCCCATCCCCGCCGCTCCATTTGACGTCCATCACCAAACCTTGATAAGCCTTACGCACCGCTCCAACGAGGGCGGTAATGGAAGCAAACAATAAACAATCAGGAAGGATACTAGCGATGCTTAGGAAAAGCAGACTCTCTGCTGCCGTAGCGTTTGCCTTGGCGAGCGCGGCAGTTGTGGCCACCCCTGTCCTGGCCGAAGAGGGCCAGAACGTAGAAAAACTGCAAAAAATCAAGGTCACCGGCTCGCGGATCTCCCGGGTCGATGTGGAAGGCGCCACCCCGGTCGTCTCCGTGACCAAGGCGAAAATCGAGCAATCCGGTCAGCAGACCGTCGCCGATTACCTCAAGCAAGCCTCCTACAACTCCTTTGGCGGCGTCTCCCCTGCCTCCGGCAGCTCCTTCCAGTCCCAATCCACCGTCGGCCTGCGCGGCCTGGGTTCCGAGCGTACCCTGGTTCTGCTGAACGGCAAGCGGGTAGCGGGTTCCCCCACCATGGGCGGCACCTCCATCAACCTCAACACCATCCCCATGGCCGCCGTTGAGCGGGTCGAGGTCAACCTGGACGGCGGCTCCGCCATCTATGGTTCCGACGCCATCGGTGGCGTGATCAACGTGGTGCTCAAAGAGGGCTACGAAGGGCTGGACTTCCAGGGCCGCATCGGCTCCCCGAGCGAAGAGGGCGGCGACGAGAAGAGCGGCTCCATCGTGGCAGGGGTGGCCGGCGAGAAGGGCTCCCTGATGGCGGTCTACGAGCACGACAAGAAGGACGTCATCTACGCTCGGGATCGTGACTATCTCTCCAAACAGGGCAACGACTCCCCCAGCCCCTACGGCCGCAACGTGGAAGGGATCACGGGTCTTGACGCCAACGGCGACCCCATCTGGAAATACGGCCCCCTGGCCGGCGCCACCAATGCCGACGGCTCATGCAAGGAGCCCTTCGTCGGGTTCGAGGGCGGCTGTAACTTCAACTACGGCCAGGTCGCGGCCACCACGGCCTCCCGCAGCCGTGACACCCTGTACGTGAACGGTCGCTACCACATCAACGACAACGTGGACTTCGTGCCGCAGATCATCGGCTCCCGGGTCGAGAGTTTCGGCCGCTTCGCCCCGGCCGCCGGTGCCTTCACCATTGACCCGGCCAACCCGAAGAACGCCCAGTTCTTCGCCGACAACGGCCTGGATGCCGCCGCCACCCAGGGTCTGGGTGAGGCTGCCTACGCCTACTACCGCTTCAGCAACGTCGGCCCCCGTGACAACTATGTCACCGACACCACCGGCAGCATGAACCTCGGCTTCGAAGGCACCATCGCCACCGAAAGCGTCGGCGACATGCAGTGGAACGCCGGCTACATGTACTCCAAGACCGACAACAAGGAGAACGGCACCGGTTACGTGCTGAAGTCCGCTGCCCAGCAGGCGGTCGCCGACGGCAAGTTCGTCGGTGGCGAGTTCGACGCCTCCACCACGGCCTCCATGGCCGCCGACACCAGCCGCCGCTCCACCATGGACTTCTACCAGTGGTACGCCGGTGTCCAGTGGGACATGGGTGAACTGCCGGCCGGTCCGGTCAGCTGGTACGCCGGTGCCGAGTACAACGACTGGGTCTATGCCGACAAATACGACGCCCAGTCCGAAGCCGGCAACATCATCGGCTCCTCCGGCAACTCCTCCGGTGGCGTGCGTGACGTGACTGCCGCCTACATCGAGTCCCTGGTGCCCATCACCGAGCAGATCGAGCTGAACGTGGCCGGTCGCTTCGACAAGTACAGCGACTTCGGCAGCGCCTTCTCCCCCAAGGCGAGCCTGCGTTACCAGCCGCTGGACAACCTGATGCTGCGCACCTCCTGGTCCCGTTCGTTCCGCGCCCCCAGCCTGAGCGATCTCTACTCGGCTGACTCCTTCTCTGCCGACTGGGCGAAGGATTACGTCTACTGCGAGGCCAACGGCATCTCCGCGGCTGACTGCCCGAACCGCCAGTACGACACCACCCGTACCTCCAACGAGGATCTGAAGGAAGAGACCGCGGACACCTGGAACTTCGGGGTGGCCTACAGCCCGGTGGATGACCTGAACCTCTCCCTGGACTACTACACCATCAAGATCGAGGACGTGATCCAGCTGAACTCCCTGCAGTCTCTCATCTATGACGAACTGAACAGCGGCAGCTCCAGCAGCATCACCCGCAACAGCCAGGGCAAGATCAGCAACGCCATCGCTCCCATGGTCAACCTGGGGACCCTCGAGACCTCCGGCCTCGACCTGAAGGTGGATTACACCTACGACCTGAACTACGCCACCGTGCGTTATGACCTGGGCGGTACCTACATCCTGAAATACAAGGAAGGTCTGTACGCCGGTGGTCCCATCATCGACAAGATCGGCCAGAACGGTCTGCCCCAGATGCGCTTCAGCTCCGGTGTGGGTGTCAACGTTCCCCAATGGTGGAACATGGATACCTACCTGAGCGCGAACTACATCGACTCCCAGAGCCAGGACTACATCGCCGATACCGGTGAGGAAGTGGGCCACATCGCGTCCCAGACCACCTGGAACCTGAACGTCGGCGTGGAAGCGCCCTGGAACGGCAAGATCCAGGTCGGCGTGAAGAACATGTTCAACGTGGGCCCGTCCCTCGAGAGCGATGGCTTCACCTATGACGACGAGCTCTACAGCATCGACGGTCGCATCTACTACCTCGACTACAGCCAGAAGTTCTAATCCACCAGCAAACCACAAGCCGGCCCGCTCGGGCCGGCTTTGCCCAAGGTCCCAAGGAAGTTACGGAGATAGGGTAATCCTATGAAAACAAGGACAACTACAATGAAGAAAGCGCTCCTCGGCAGCCTGATTTCGGCTGCCTTGCTGACCAGCTTCAATCTGAGTGCCGCCACCGCAGGTCAGGCCGTGGACGCTCAAGCCGCCACCGACAATGCATCCAAAGTTTCCCAGCAGAAGATCGACAGCTACGCCGAGTCTGCCGAGTCTGCCCTGGCCCAGTACAAGGCCGCCCTGCGCCAGGTGGACAGCCTGCGCACCTACAACGAGCAAGTGGGCAAGATGGTCGACTCCCAGAGCGCCGAACTCGCCTCCATGCAAAAGCAGATCGCCCAGATCGACCAGACCAGCACCGAAGTGGTGCCCCTGATGCTCAAGATGATCGACTCCCTCGAGCAGTTCGTCTCCCTGGACCTGCCGTTCCAGAAGGTGGAGCGTGAGGACCGCGTGGCGGCCCTGACCGATCTCATGAACCGGGCCGATGTCACCATCTCCGAGAAGTACCGCAAGATCCTCGAGGCCTACCAGATCGAGGAGGGCTTCAGCCGCACCATCGAAGCCTACAAGGCGAGCCTGGACAAGGATGGGGACGAGAAGACCTACGAGTTCCTGCGGGTCGGCCGCATCGCCCTGCTCTACCAGTCCCCGGATGGCAACGAGACCGGCATGTGGAACAAGAAGACCCGCCAGTGGGAAGTACTGCCCCAGGAGTATCGCAGTGCGGTTGAACAAGGCCTTCGCATCGCGAAGAAGCAGGCGCCCCCCGCCCTCATCAAGCTGCCGGTTCAAACTGCGGAGAAAGCATCATGAAAGGAATCAAACTTGCCATCGCCTCGCTGATCGCGGGCGCTACCCTGGTCACCCTGCCGGTGACCGCCGCCGAGAAGCCGGTGGATCTCAACGCCCTGCTCAATCAGGTCAAGGCCGCCAGCACCAGCGAATCCCAGCTCAACAAGGAGCGGGAAGCCCGCTTCCTGGCTGACAAGAACGAACAAGGGGCCCTGCTCGCCAAGGCCAAGGCGGATCTCGCCGCCGAAGTCGCCAGGGGCGAAAAGCTCAAGGCCACCTTCGATGCCAACGACAAGCAGCTCACCGAGCTGACCGAGACCCTGCGCCAGCGCTCCGGCAACATGGGCGAGATGTTTGGCGTGCTGCGCCAGTTCGCCGGCGAGTTCAAGGGGATCTTCAACGCCTCTGCCCGCCGGGTCGAGCATCCGGAGCAGACCGCCCTGCTGACCCGCCTGGCCGAAAGCAAGGAGCTGCCCTCCAGCGATGACCTGACCGCCTTCTGGACCACCACCCTCAGCCGCATGGTCGACGGTGGCAAGGTGAGCCAGATCCCGGCCACCGTGGTCTATGGCGAAGGCAACCAGGCCGAGAAGACCGTCACCCAGATCGGTGAGTTCAACACCGTCTCCGAAGGCAAGTACCTCACCTTCGTGCCGGAGACCGGCAAGTTCGAACAGCTGCCCCGCCAACCCGACAAAGGGGTGCTGGAACCCATCGCCGACTTTGAACAGGGTGGCGGCGGCGTCAAGCCGATCTTCGTCGACCCGTCCCGCGGCGTGATCCTCTCCCTGCTGGTGCAGTCGCCGACCCTGAAGGAGCGGATCGACCAGGGTGGTGAAGTGGGCTATGTCATCATGGTGCTCGGCGTGCTCGGTACCCTGCTGGCCCTGTTCTGCGGCGCTCGCCTCTCCCTCATCGGCGGATCCATGCGCAAGCAGCTCAAATCCGATCAGATCATCAAGGGCAATCCCATCGGCGAGATGCTGGGGGCCTACCAGAGCCATCGTGGCGACAACATCGAGGATCTGGAATCCAAGCTCGACGAGATCATCCTGCGCAACGTGCCCAAGTTCGAGAAGGGCATCAGCATCATCAAGCTGATCGCCTCGGTCGCGCCGCTGCTGGGTCTGCTGGGGACAGTGGTCGGGATGATTGCCACCTTCCAGGCCATCACCCTGTTCGGTACCGGCGATCCCAAGCTGATGGCTGGTGGTATCTCCGAAGCCTTGGTCACCACCATGCAGGGTCTGGTGGTCGCCGTGCCCATGCTGTTCCTCTACACCATCGTGCAGACCCAGAGCCGTCGTCTGATCCAGGTGCTGGAAGAGCAGAGCGCCGGTTTCGTCGCCCGCTACCAGGAACGTCTGCACGCCGCCAAAGCCGCAGCCTAAGGAGTCACCCATGTGGTTCTGGTTGATTGAAGAAGTCGAGTCGGTCCGCCGGTTTCTGGGATTGGGGGGCGACGTGCTGGTCGCCCTGTTCTTCCTGACCCTGATGATGTGGGCCCTGTTGCTGGAGCGCTGGTTCTACTTCATGGCGGTCTACCCCAAACAGGTGAAGCAAACCAAGGCTACTTGGCTGGCCCGCACCGATCACCTCTCCTGGTCTGCCAGGCAGATCCGCCGCGAGCTGGTCTCCCGGGTCGCCATGGCGGTGGACAAGGGGATGCCGGTCATCAAGGTGCTGATCGCTCTCTGCCCGCTGATGGGGCTGCTCGGGACCGTGGTGGGCATGGTGCAGGTGTTCGACACCCTGGCCATTACCGGCACCGGCTCACCGCGGGCGATGGCCTCGGGGATCTCCAAGGCGACGGTACCGACCATGGCGGGCATGATTGCCGCCCTTTCCGGCCTGTTTTTTGTCAACCAGCTCGATCACAAGGCCAAGTTGGCGGTGCAGAAGCTGGAAGACAACCTGAAACACGGCTGATGCAGGATGCACATCCCCGGCCGGGCCATGCCCGCCGGGGCACAGAACAAGCAAGGAGTTTTTTGCCATGAGAAAACGTCACAGCGACAGCGGTGCTGACGAGGCGGCCATCGATTTGACCCCCATGCTGGACATCGTGTTCATCATGCTGATCTTCTTCATCGTCACCACCTCGTTCGTCAAGGAGTCCGGCGTGGAGATCAACCGCCCGAGCGCCAGCACGGCCGAGACGGTGAAGAAGGGGAACATCATGGTCGCGGTCCGCGAGAACGGTCAGGTCTGGGTCGACAAACGGGTCGTCGAAGTGGGTGCCGTGCGCGCCAACATCGAGCGGCTGCGGGCGGAGAACCCGGAGAGCGCCGTGGTGATTCAGGCCGATACCGAGTCCCGTTCCGGGCTGGTGGTGCAGGTCATGGACCAGATCCGCATGGCCGGTGTCCAGAACATCTCCATCGCGGCGAGCAAGAGCAGCTGATGCCGGAGCGAGCCCTATGAGATACCTGATATCGTTGGCGGTCTCCTGCGTGGTGGTGTTCTTCCTGTTTCTGGGAATGAACAAGCTCATCACGCCGGATCACCGGGAGCTGACGGAGCGGGAGGACGTCACCATGACCGACTTCATCCGCCTCAAGCCTCAGGAGACCCTGCAAGAGAAACAACGGGAACTGCCCAAGCCGCCGCCCCCGAACCGCCCGCCGCCCCCGCCCGAGATGGAGGTGGCGAGCACGGACAGGCCGCAGATGGAGAGCTCCCCCATGGACATGCCCAAACTCGACATCCCGGTCAACATCGGTGGCGGCAACGCCCTGGGTGCCTACAGCACCGGCGGCGGTGGCGGCGGCATGGGCGGCAACAACGGCGCCATCCCGATGGCGACCTTCGAGCCCATGATGCCCCGCAAGGCAGCCCTGGCCGGTCTCGCATCCGGCAAGGTACTGGTGGAGTTCACCGTCACCGAGCGCGGTACCGTGAGCAACATCCGCATCGTCAAGGAAGAGCCCCGCAGCTATGACCTCGGCAAGGCGGCGCGCCAGACCATTGCCAAGTGGACCTTCAAGCCGGCCATGGTGGACGGCAAGCCGCAGGCCAGTCGCATGCAGCAAGAGATCGAGTTTGCGACCAACTAAGGAGGGTGGCGATGAAAAAGTTACATACCCTGATCCTCGCCCCGGTGGCCATGGCGGTGCTGCTCAGCACCGCCACCTGGGCCGCCGAACAACCCGCCCTGTCTGACCGCGCCTACCGCGCGGTCAACAAGGCCCAGGCGTTGATCACCGAGAAGAAATACGGCGAGGCCAATGCCAAGCTGCAGGAGGCGCTGTCCGGCGCTGGCGAGCGGGTCTACGACAAGGGGGTCATTTTGCAGACCCTGGGCTTCGTGGCGGCGCAGCAGGAGAAGTACGGTCAGGCGACCAAGTACTTCGCCGACGCCATCGCCACCGGCGGCCTGCCGCCCCCGGTGGCCCAGCAGGTGCGCTACAACCTGGCCCAGCTCTACATGGCGGAGGGGAACTTCAAGGGTTCC
The DNA here is from genome assembly GCF_040908115.1 of Aeromonas sp. R7-1. Lineage (NCBI taxonomy): Bacteria > Pseudomonadati > Pseudomonadota > Gammaproteobacteria > Aeromonadales > Aeromonadaceae > Aeromonas > Aeromonas sp. R7-1. The sequence goes on from NZ_JBFODD010000064.1 coordinate 380,928, forward strand.
ATCAACACCATGAAGGAGTGGTTCGCAAACCTCGGCAAGGACGAGAAGCCGACCCCGCACGCCTACATCACCCTGGCCAACGCCCATGTGCAGCTCAAGCAGTACCGGGAAGCCATTCCGGCGGTGGACAACGCGATCAAGCTCTCCGCGGGCAAGGCGCCGGAGTCCTGGTACCTGCTGAAGATGGCGGCCCACTACGAGCTGAAACAGTACAAGCCGGCCACCGAGGTGCTGACCGCCCTGGTGGACCGCTACCCGGAGAAGAAGAAGTACTGGACCCAGCTCTCGGCCATGCACATGCAGGCGGGCAATGATGCCAAGGCCCTGGCGGCACTGGAAGGGGCCTACAACCTCGGCATGCTGACCGAAGCCAACGAGTTGCAGCGGCTCGCCAACTACCTCGCCTTCGCCGGCATTCCCCACCGCGCCGCCCGCGTGATGGAGAAGGCCATGAAGGAGGGGCAGATCGAGAGCACCGCGGCCAACTACAAGACGCTGGCCAACTACTGGCATCAGGCCAAGGAGCTGGACCCGGCCATCGACACCCTGGCCAAGTCCTACAAGCTGGCCCCCAATGCCGAGCTGCAGCTCAAGATGGCGCGCATGATGATCCAGAGCAAGCGCTACCAGGATCTGGTGGCCTTCGCCGCCAAACCTGCCGCCAACGCCAGCGGCGAGCAGCGGGCGGACCTGAAGTTCCTGACCGGGGTCGCCTATTTTGAGCAGCAAAAGCCCAAGGAGGCGCTCTCCGCCTTCACTCAGGCCGCCCAGAACGGCAACGTCAGTGGTCGCGCTTCCCCCTGGATCAGCTTCTTGAAAGAGCAGCAGGGCGGCGCCGTCACCCAATAAAGCTGCGCGGCCCGGCTGGCGGGGCGGGGCGGGGATCTCCCCGACTCGGCATCCGGGCCGCGACACATCGACAAGGGGGTCACCCCGCAGATTGCCTTGGTGGCAATTGGCCGCTCTTCGGAGCGGTCTTTTTTATGGTCACTCCCCTGCCCTTTTCCCCCTCCTTCTCCTGATACAAGGCACAAAAAAATCCGGAGCCTGGGCTCCGGATTGGATCGTTGCGTTGGGAGGGGGCAACCCCTTCAACAGGTCATCAGTCACTGCACACCAGCTTCCAGCTGCCGTCGCCCGCTCTGAGCTCGCGGCTGGTACAGCAGCCGGGACAACTCAGTAGTTGCACATCAGCTTCCAGCTGCCGTCGCCCACTCTGAGTTCGCTGCTGGTACAGCAGCCGGGACAACTCAGTAGCTGCACACCAGCTTCCAGCTGCCATCGCCCGCCTTGGGCTCGCTGCTGGTCCACCAGTTGGCCTGCCACACCGCCTTGCCGTTGGTCATGCGGTCGTTGCCATTGGCGTGATCCCCGCGCGGCCAGGTCGGATAGGCATTGTAGTCCGCCGGGTTGACGTTCTGGCTGGCACAGGTGGTGCCACCGCTGCCGCCGTCACCACCGCCACTGCTGCCCAGCACCGCCTCGGCCAGGGCCGGGAAGTCGGACTTCAGGCCTATGGTCTGGCTGCCGGCAATCAGGCGCATGCCACTCGGCACGCCGGCGGCCGGCAGGTAGTAGGTCATGGCCACTTCCACGTCGGTGCCCGGCGTCCAGGCTTTCCAGGCCGGCAGCGTCAGAGCCACCTTGTGGAAGTCCTTCTCATTGGCGATGCCGTCCGAGTTCTGGTTGCCACCGCTCTCCACCACTTTCAGCCCCATGCCGCTCTGGTCGGTGATGGTGTCTGAGGTGGAGGTGGGGACCAGGAACTCGATGCGGGTGCCGCCCGGAATGGTCTGGGTCGACTTGTTGGTGAGCTTGAGGGTCGGGTTGATCGGGTAGTTGGAGTCCCCTTCCTTGAAGCCGGAGAGGCTCACGCCGATGTCGAGCTGGGCGGCCGGAGCCGGCAGATCATTCTGCTTCAGGGCAGCCTTGTCGGCCTTGCTGAACTTCTCATACGCCAGGCTGGTGAGGGTGCTGCCCATCACGTACTCGTTCTTGGCCGCGTCGAAGTCATAGTCCCCCGCCATCTCCCAGAACATGACGCCCCCCAGGCCCCGCTTGACGATGTAGTCGAGCTTGTGACCCATGGACTCTTCATCTTCGGTGGAGAGGAACACCTTCTTCTGCTCGTTCCAGAGCCAGGGCGCATGGGCCTTGTCGTCGTAGTAACGCACATACTGGCCTTGCATCACGTGGGCCGGGTTGTTGGGATCCAGACCCCAGGCCTGGCCGTAGCTCGGCAGGGTGGTGATGCCGAGGCTGGCCGCGTGCTCCAGGTTCTTGGCATGCCACATGGGCACAGCGCCACCGCCAATCTCCTTGCCGTTCTTGTCAAGGTCATGCCAGATGTTGTCGATGCCCACCGCCCCGTTGCCGCACGGAATGGTGCTGCCACCGGTGCCAGGCTGGCAATCGCTCTGGCTCGGCAGCGCCGCCTTGCCACCCAGACCGTGGGTGCCACCGGTGACCCCCTGCCAGCCACGGGTGTAATAGGGCACCCCTATGTTGATCTTGCCCGCCGCCAGGGCACCACGGAAGTAGTGGGCCGCCCAGGCGGAGTTGAGATAGCCGATGCCGCCAAACTGGGCCTGGGTGTAGACCCCCCACTGGGACAACTCGGGATCCGCCTTGTTGTCGAACAGGGCGGCGTTGTGACCGACGAAGTGGTTCCAGGCACCGTGGAAGTCATAGGTCATCAGGTTGACGTAGTCGAGGTACTGGGTGACCTGGAAGTTCTCCATGCCGCGCAGCAGGTAGGCCGAGGCCGGCGAGGCGATGGTCAGCATGTACTTGCGACCGTCCTCGGTGCCGGCGCTGTCGAGCTTGTTGCGCAGGGTCTTCATCAGCACTTCATAGTTCGCAAAGAGCTTGCCGCGACACTGGTTGGAGAGCGGGAAATCGTTGGGGTTGCCCGCATCCTTCATGGAGGTGGGGTACTCGTAGTCGATATCCACCCCATCGAAGCCGTACTGGCGGATGAAGCCCACCGCCGAGTCGGCAAAGGCGTTGATGCCGGCGGTGTTGACCGAGCAGTCGCCCTTGGTGGTGGCGGCGTAGAAGCCGCGGGTATCGGCCCAGCCCCCGACGGAGATGAGGGTCTTCACGTCCGGGTACTGCTTCTTGTACTTCGACAGCAGGTTGAAGTGACCCTGATAGGCAAACTCCGGATCCATCTCGGCGCCCGGCACCCCGTTCCAGGTCAGCTTGGTGGCGGCGTCATCCACCTTGATGGTGTGACTCTGCTCGTCCACCGCCGCGAAGGCGTAGTTGATGTGGGTGATCTTGTCCCAGGGAATGTCGCTCACCAGGTAGGCGGGCAGGCCGTTCTTGCCGGTGCGCCAGGAGGTGAAATACCCGATGACGCGGCGGCCGTGGTCATCCCCCATGCACTCGCTGCCGTCAGCGCGGTAGATCTGGCGCACGTCGCAGGAGAGGTTGCCGCCGGTGGGGGGCAGCGCCGCCTCTTCCACCTGCACGTCCACCTGGGCCGACTCGCCAGAGCGGTTGGTCTTGTCGGTCGCCACCAGCTTGAGGCCGGTCAGCCCCTTGTTCTGGGGCGTCCAGCTCAGCTGCCAGGGGGCGCTGGTGTCCTCGCCCACCTTCTGGCCATTCACGAAGAGCTCGACCTTGGCGACGTCGTCATTGGCGTCGGTGACATTGCCGCTCACGGTGAGGGCGCGGCCCAGGGTCACCCTGGCACCGGCGGCGGGGCTTGCGATGCTCACCCTGGGCGCCTCTGGCGCCACTACGGCGGCGACCTTGAAGCTCGAATCCGCCTCGCTCAGCACCTTGCCGTCTTTATCCAGCGCCCGGGCCTTGAGGGCGTGATTGCCCGCACCGGCAGCAGACCAGCTGGCACTCCAGGGAGAAGCCGTGGCGGTGGCGACCAGAGCGCCGTCGATGAGGTATTCCACCCGGGCGAGCGCCGTGACCGGGCCGCTCAGCGTCACCGCCAGGGCCACACTGGCCCCCTCGCTGACGCTGGCACCCACGGCGGGGGAGCCGATGGCGACGACCAGGGACGGTGGCGGCACCTCGCCACCATACAGCTTCCAGGCATCGGCCCAGACCACCCCCACCCCGGGGGCATAGTGATAGGGGGACGCGCCGCACCAACCGGAGTAAGGGAATTCCTTGCATTCATAGAGGGCGCCTGCGTTGCTGACGATGTCGCCAGCCTTGTAGGCGGTGCCGGCCTGATAGGCGGGGTAAGCGGCCTGCGCCCAGGCAGGGACGGCCGCAAGGGCGACCAGCATGGCAAGCCTGCTGGGCCTCAAGATCTGTTGCATATTGTTATCTTCCTTGTTTTGTCTTGGCTTCAATGCCGGGAAAAGCGCAATCGCAACAGGGAACAAGGGAGCGACAACAGGCCATGGACGGGCCACAAACCCTCAAGTCACCCTGGGTAACCCCGCTGTCTGGCCCGGATGGGACAGATCGGAGGCTTTGCGTCCCGGCATCACTGCCGGTTTGCCCTTTGCCTGGGTTCCGTGAGGAACGGCTCGAGTATAGGAAGCAAGTGACCACTGCTCAATCTTTATTCTCGAAGGAAAATATGTGAATGCTGGCCGCCTCACACTTTTCGCTCCCACCTGATGACAAATAGATCATCAATATCAAACTGTTAGCCACGTCAAAAAATGGCAAATGGGCTCCTTTGTCTCCTCATAATGTGCGTTGGTTCACTGGTCAGAGCTGCCAGAAATGTGACAATGCGCGCCCTTGGCCACGATGCCAAGGCTATGGAAACACTGGCAAAAATAAAAAAAGGAATACCCATGAAAGGAACACCTACCCTGCTGTCGCTGGCCGTGGGGCTCGCGCTCGCGTCCCCCTCTCTCTACGCCGCCGGCTTCAGTTGCCCGGCCGACAGTGCCCTCACCCCCATCCCCGCCATCCAGGGCAGCGGCGACAAGAGCCCCCTCGTCCCGGACGATCAGTTCGAAAGCGCCCAGAGCGTCTCGGTCAAGGCGGTGGTCTCGGGTCTGGGGGAAAGCCTCAACAAGGGCTTCTACCTGCTGGATGTGCAGGGGGACGGCAACCCCGAGACGTCGGACGGCATTTTCGTCTACCTCAACGACAAGAACTTCACCAGCAAGTACCCGGATATCCAGCCGGGCGCCCTGGTCTGTCTGGAGGCCAAGGTCGAGGAGTATTACGGCCACACCCAGCTCAAGCCCCTGTTTGACGGCAGCACGCCGCGCCTGACGACCCTGGCCCAGGGCACCGCCCCGGCCGCCACGGCGCTGCGGGTACTGGAGGGGGAAACCCTGGCCCGGGCCCTTGAGCGTCACGAAGGGATGCGGGTGCGCCTTGACGCCGACAGCGCCCTCAAGATAAGCCGCAACTTCAGCTACGACTATGCCGCCCGGCGCAACAACCTGGTGCTCGCTCACGGCGCCCCGCTGATGAAGCCGACCCAGCTCCATGTGGCAAGCAGCCCCGAGGCCGTGGCGCTGGCCGAAGCCAACGCCAGCAACCGCGTCTTCCTCGAGTCGGACGTCAAGGCGGGGGACGGCAAGCTCCCCTGGCTGCCCGCCTGGGAGCCGGAGCAGGGTTACCTGCGCATCGGCGATGCCCCGGTCAATCTGGAGGCCATGGTCGGCTACAGCTACAACGAGTACCGCCTGATCGTGCCCCGGGATCAGACCATCACCGCGGGGGATCTGCTGCGCACCGGCGACAACGACCGCCAGAGCGCCCCGGCCCGCCTGGATGGCACTGACCTTCGCATCGGCAGCTTCAACGTGCTCAACTACTTCACCAGCCACTCCAGCGTGGGGGGTGCCCTCAACGTGCTCTGCGCGGATCAGGCGGATGCAGACAGCGCCAAGGGCTGCAACCGCGGCGCCAAGAGCCTGGAGGAGTTCCAGTTGCAGCGCGCCAAGATCGTCAACGCCATCACCGAAATGGACGCCGACCTGCTCGGCCTGATGGAGATGGAGAACAACGGCTTTGACGAGCACGCCGCCCTCCACGATCTGGTGGAGAGCCTCAACGCCAGGCAGAAGGAGGCGAGCAAGCACTACGCCTTCGTCACCCTGCCCAAGGCCCTGCTCACGGAGGATCGCTTCTTTGGCGGCGACGCCATCATGGTGGCCATGATCTACCGCCCCGCCCTGCTCACCCCGAGCGGGGATGCCGACGTCATCCCCCTGCCCCAGCAGCGCTACACCACGGGCGGCGTCACCAAGAGCGCCGGTCAGCGGGACTCCCTGGTCCAGCGCTTCACTGTGGCGGGCAGCGACGCCCCCCTGACCCTGGTGGTCAACCACCTCAAGTCCAAGGGGTCGGGCTGCTATGAAAATGGGGATGGCAAGACGGAGCCTGCGGATCTGCAGGGCAAGTGCACCGAGTTTCGGGTGAGCGCCGCCAAGGTGCTGGGGGAGGCGGTGAGCAAGATGCCGGGGCAGGTGCTGCTGGTGGGGGACTTCAACTCCTACGCCAAGGAGGATCCCATCCGGGTGCTGACCGACTATGCGCCGGTCGCGGGGGAGCGCCAGATCCGCTCCGCCTCCCACACCTACATCGGCGACAAGCCCTATGAACAGATGGGCCAGACGGTGGCCAAGGGTTACGGCCTGGTGGATCTGAACGTCAAGTTCAACCAGGAGAAGGCCATCTCCTACAGCTACGAGGCCGAGCTCGGCACCCTGGATTACGCCCTCGCCAACCCGGCGCTGGCTGACAAGGTGGTGGCGGTGGCCGACTGGCACATCAACTCCTTCGAGAGCAACCTGTTCGAATATGGCAGCGCCTACACCGGCGATCTCATCAAGTCGGACAACCCCTTCAGCGCCTCGGACCACGACCCCGTCATCGTCGACCTCAAGCTCAAGGAAGCGAGCCAGGGGGGGGGTGGCGCCATGGGCGCCCTGCTGCTGGCCCTGTTGCCGCTCGCCTGGCGGCGCCGTCGCTAAGACGCGGCATCCTCGATGCCAGGTGCAAAGCCCGCGATGATCGCGGGCTTTTTTTGTGCCAGGGCCATTTGAAAAACAAATGCAAAAGGCCACATCATGGGATTAATAAATGCCCTGTTGCCCCGTCTCACCCCTTTCCCGGGGGGCTGGCACCCTGCCGACGGGGAAACCCGGTGCTGACATCAGGGACCGGATAGCGTATCCCGCAGGTTGCCGAACGAGCCAACCGCCGCACGGCAGAGGATGGCATCGCGCAGCCCGCGCCATGGCCATGGCGGCATCGGCGCCAATCCCCACCCTCCCCCCCGTCAGCGGCGGCCAGGGCCGCTGACGCCCTCGCGGACAGGGTGAAGCACCATCGCAGGCTGCCGAACGAGCCAACCGCCACGCGGCAGAGGATGGCATCGTGCAGCCCGCGCCATGGCCATGGCGGCATCGGCGCCAATCCCCCCCCTCACCCCCGTCAGCGGCGGCCAGGGCCGCTGATGCCTTCGCGGACAGGATGAAGCGCCATTTGCCAGACAAATGCAAAGGGCGAGATCATGGGAAATCCAAATGACAGGCAAACAAAAAGGCCACCGCGATGCGGTGGCCTTGGTGCTTTCTTGAGAAAGATGGTGGAGCTACGCGGGATCGAACCGCGGACCTCTTGCATGCCATGCAAGCGCTCTCCCAGCTGAGCTATAACCCCGATGTGTGTGAGTGACACTGAATCACTCTGAATTTGGTGGAGCTACGCGGGATCGAACCGCGGACCTCTTGCATGCCATGCAAGCGCTCTCCCAGCTGAGCTATAACCCCAAATTCGGTACTCAATGAATGGTTCTGGCGGCCATTCATCCTCAATAATGGTGGAGCTACGCGGGATCGAACCGCGGACCTCTTGCATGCCATGCAAGCGCTCTCCCAGCTGAGCTATAACCCCACAAAGGTCGGCCTGGGTGATACACACCGCACTGCCCTGGGTACTTCATGTCAATCGGGAACCTGGTGGAGCTACGCGGGATCGAACCGCGGACCTCTTGCATGCCATGCAAGCGCTCTCCCAGCTGAGCTATAACCCCTTGGATTCCAGATTGTTCGAGGAGAATTTGGTGGAGCTACGCGGGATCGAACCGCGGACCTCTTGCATGCCATGCAAGCGCTCTCCCAGCTGAGCTATAACCCCAACTCACCTCGGCGCTACCAAAGTTATCTCTGGCAACGGAGGCGCATGATAGGCATCACCCGCTTTGCTGTCAACCCAAAATTCTCGCCCGCTGGAGCGTTTAGTCAAAATTCAGGCAGTTAGCTGTTTTTACCGCCAACCTCGTCGCTATGTCGCTGTTTTACGTCGCAAATCCGCTTGAGGCCAAAATACGAAGGGCCCCCGTCAGGGAGCCCTTTTCATGCCATGGCCGATGTTTATTCAGCGGCCATGGGCGCGGTCGATGCGGGCGAGGCCCGCTCCTTGCCCACCAGCGCCATCACAGTATCGATGGCGGGGGAGAGATGACCCCAGACCGGTGACGGCAATGTGCGGCGGCAAGCTTACTCGGCGGCCATGCGCGCTTCGATATACGCCAGGGCGCGGTCGATGCGGGCGAGGACCCGCTCCTTGCCCACCAGCGCCATCACGGCGTCGATGGCAGGAGAAAGACTACCCCAGACCGGTGACGGCAATGTGCGACGGCTAGCTTACTCGGCGGCCATGCGCGCTTCGATATACGCCAAAGCGCGATCGATGCGGGCGAGGACCCGCTCCTTGCCCACCAGCGCCATTACGGCGTCGATGGCAGGAGACTGGCCCAGACCGGTGACAGCCACACGCAGCGGCATGCCGACTTTGCCCATGCCCTGACCCAGCTCGGCGGCGGTCGCTTCAATCAGCTCGTGCAGCGCCTCGGTGGTCCAGGTCTCCAGGGCCGCCAGCTTGGTCTTGGCCAGCGCCAGCGGCTCGGCAGCCACACCGCGCAGGTGCTTCTTGGCAGCGGCTTCGTCGATGGCTTCGTACTCTTCGAACAGGTAGCGGCTCTGGGCGGCCATCTCGACCAGGGTGTTGCAGCGCTCGGCCAGCAGGGTGACCACGTCGGCCAGCGCCGGGCCATTGCTGGTGTCGATCTGCTGGTGTTCCATGTGCCAGGCCAGGTGCTTAGCAACATAAGCCGGATCCAGGCTGCGCATGTAGTGGTTGTTCAGCCACAAGAGCTTGTCGGTGTTGAAGGCAGAGGCAGACTTGGAGATGGCATCCAGGCTGAACAGCTTGATCATCTCGTCCAGGGTGAAGATCTCCTGATCCCCGTGGGACCAGCCCAGACGCACCAGATAGTTCAGCAGCGCTTCCGGCAGGTAGCCATCGTCGCGGTACTGCATGACGGAGACGGCACCGTGGCGCTTGGAGAGCTTGGCGCCGTCGTCACCCAGGATCATGGATACGTGGGCAAATTCCGGTACTGGCGCGTTCAGCGACTTGTAGATGTTGATCTGGCGCGGGGTGTTGTTGATGTGGTCTTCCCCACGCACCACGTGGGTGATCTCCATATCCCAGTCATCGACCACCACGCAGAAGTTGTAGGTCGGCGCGCCGTCGGTACGGCGGATAATGAGATCGTCCAGCTCGGTGTTGGCGAACTCGATGCGGCCACGGACGTGGTCATCGAACACCACGGAGCCTTCGGTCGGGTTGCGGAAGCGGATCACGTGCGGCGCATCGGCCGGGTGATCGTGGGCGCCATCCCGGCACTTGCCGTCATAGCGGGGCTTCTCGCCGTTGGCCATCTGGCCTTCGCGCAGCGCTTCCAGCCGCTCCTTGGAGCAGTAGCACTTGTAGGCGCGGCCGTCCGCCAGCATCTCGTCGATGAGGCCGTTGTAGCGATCGAAGCGCTTGGTCTGGTAGTAGGGGCCCTCATCCCAGTTCAGCTCCAGCCATTCCATGCCCTCAATGATGGCGTCGATGGCCTCCTGAGTGGAACGTTCCAGATCGGTATCCTCGATACGCAGCACAAACTCACCGCCCTGGTTCTTTGCAAACAACCAGGAATAGAGTGCGGTACGGGCACCGCCGACATGCAAAAAGCCGGTCGGGCTGGGAGCAAAACGGGTTTTGACTTTCATCTTTAAGCCTTGTGTAGAGGGCCTTGGGCCAATTCGTTAAAAAAACCGTCGCATTTTAGCACCGACAATGACGGATGGGAAAACCATGGCGAGGCAGAGGGGAAAATAGGGTCTATTCCCGCAAAAACCGCTGTTTTAGAGTGATGTCTCAGAATTTTCCCTTTTTTCCCGCTTAGCTAGGCGAGGTCGCTGGAGAGATCTCCCGCACAGCCGATACTTCAGTCACCCCGTCAACGAACCCTCAACGATACAAGGAACGCGCGATGCAGTTTCGTTCTATCCAGAATCGTATCCTGGTACTGGCCGGTGTCGCCATGACCACGGCCCTGGTCATCCTGATCCTGCTCAACCAGTATTCAGGCCGGCAGACCCAGCAGCTCACCATCGACTCCAGCCGCGCCGCCCTGCAACAGGAGGCGTGGCAGAAGGTGAGCGCCAACGCCCGTGCCGAGGCCGCCACCATCACCCAGCTGCTGCAAAAGGGGCTCTCCTACACCCAGCAGATGGCCAGCGTCTTCGCCCGCCAGCAGGAGGGCAAGCTGCCGCTGGATCGCCAGCAAGCCACCGACCTGCTCAAGGCCCAGCTTGCCCTGGAGCCTCAGCTCTATGGCGCCTTCGCGGGCTTCGAGCCCAACGGCTTCGACGGCCAGGACGAAAGCTTCGCCGGCCAGAGCGCGCTCGGCAGTGACGACAAGGGGCGCTTCGTTCCCTATTTCTACCGCGACAAGGAGAGCATAGGCACCGACCTGCTGCTCTCCATCGAGAAGAGCGATCCGGACGAGTTCGGCAACCCGGCCAACGACTACTACGCCTGCCCGAAACGGGAGGGGCGCCCCTGCCTCATCGACCCCTTCAAGGTGGACATCAACGGCCAGCAGGTGCTGGTGAGCACCATCACCACCCCCATCCTGGTGGATGGCCAGTTCAAGGGCATCGCCGCGCTGGATCTGGCGGTGGATTCCATCAGCCGCCAGGCCCAGTCCCTCAACAGCAACATCTATGACGGCAAGGGGGAAACCCTGATCGTCAGCGCCGCAGGCGTCATCACCGGTACCAGCGGCGACGCCAGCCTGCTCGGCAGCCGCGCCGACAAGGTGCTCGGCAACGGCTGGCAGCAGTACCTCAAACCGGACGTGCAGCGCCAGGAGCTCACCGACGCGTTTCGCATCTCGGTGCCCATCGCGGTGCCCGGCATGGCCCGCAACTGGGCCATCATCGTCACCCTGCCCTACAAGGTGGTGCTGGCAGGAGCGGACGAGCTGGCACGCCAGCTCACCGACATGAACCGCGCCGCCATGACCCAGCAGCTCATCGGTGCCCTGCTGGTGCTGGTGCTGGCCCTTGGCACCATGCTGGTCATTGCCCGCAGCATCACGGGCCCCATCCGCCAGATGGTGAGCCTGGTGGATGACATCGCCGACGGCGAGGGGGATCTCACCAAGCGTCTGGAGAGCCGCTCAAGGGACGAGCTGGGGGCCCTGGCCCGGGGCATCAATCGCTTCATCGACAAGCTGCAGGCCCTGCTCGGGGATGTGCAGAAGACCGCGAGCGAGGTCCATCGCCACGCTGGGGATACCGATCGCATCGCCGGCCAGACCGACAGCAACCTGCAGCATCATCAGGCCGAGATGGAGCAGATGCTGACCGCGGTACAGGAGATGTCCTACGTCAGCCAGGAGGTGGCCACCCACGCCAACAACACCGCCGACTCCGCCAAGCAGGCCCAGGGGGCGGCGGACGAGGGCAAGGTACGCTTCCAGCGGGTGATCCACTCCATGCACAAGGTGGCCGCCGAGGCGGGCAAGGGCGCCGAGGTGGTGGAAGGGCTGGCTCACGACAGCGAGCAGATCACCAGCATCCTCACCGTCATCCAGGGGATCGCCGATCAGACCAACCTGCTGGCGCTCAACGCCGCCATCGAGGCGGCCCGGGCCGGCGAGCAGGGGCGCGGTTTTGCGGTGGTGGCCGACGAGGTGCGCAAGCTGGCGGGCAACACCCAGCAGGCGGTGCAGAATACCCAGGAGCTGATCGACAAGATCCGCCACAGCTCCACCAACGCGGTCAACGCCATCCAGCAGAGCCAGCAGCTGACCCATCAGGCGGTGGGGGAAGCGGATCAGGCGGAGGCGGCCCTCGGCAGCATCTTCCAGGCCATCGCCACCATCAACGACATGACCTACCAGATCGCCTCCGCCGCCGAGGAGCAGAGCTCGGTTTCCGAGACTGTCTCCGGCAATCTGTCAAAAACCAGCGCACTGGCCAACGACATCGCCAGGGACGCCACCAGCACGGCCAACGCCAGTCAGGCCTTGCGTCAGGCGGCGGAACGTTTGCAGCAATTGTTGGGTCAGTTTCGTCTCAGCTGATAATTTTCATGCTCCGGACTCTCCCCCTCGGGGACGAGTCCGTTTACCATAGGCGGCATATTTGCCTGATGGCAGGCAATGTAGTGAGAGGTAAATGCCGTGCCCACCCCGGACCGTCGCCCACGTGGCCATAACAGACGAGCCCAGCAGCGTCGCCAAGACGAATCACAAGGAACCCTGCTCCAACGTATCAACGCGGCTACCCTGCCCCTGCGCCAGCGTCTCGGCCAGGGCATGAGTGGCCTGGGTCAGCGCAACAAGGAACCGAAGGCGGCCTCGTTCAAGCTGGCAAGCCCCCTGCCCCGCAAACACACCATAGGGTTGCTGGTGCTGATCCCGCTCTGGCTGCTGGTGCTGGCCTGGGAGCCCGCCCCCGCCGCCCCCACCACGGCGCCGTCAGGCTCTCTGGCGGTCCCCCTGGCCGTGCCGGCCCAGGCCCTGACCGTCGGCAACGCCGGTGAGCCCCAGGCCGCCAAGCCCGTCGAGGAAAAAGTGGATGGCACCTGGTTGCAGCACGACGTGCAGGCCGGTGAAACCCTCTACTCCATCTTCCGCAAGTTCGAGTTGCCGGGGGCCGAGCTCAGCCGGCTCATCGCCATCGAAGGGCCGGACAGGCCGCTGACCCGGCTGCAGTCGGGCAAGTCGGTGTTCATCCTGGTGGACACCAGCCGCCGCATCCAGCGGGTCGAGGTCCGCTCTCTCGGTCAGGTCAGCTACCGCTACGACCGCCAGGGGGAAGGGTTCGCCCTCAAGGAATAAGGGGGCTCGACCACACCCCCTTATGCAGACGGGAGGCCATGGCCTCCCGTTTTTTTTGATGTGAAGCATGAAACAAGCTGCTGACTTCACAATACTTTTAGCTCGCTCAAAAAATGAAAAGTGCCAAATTGACAAGGGATCGGGCTCCAGTACAATCGGTCAGGCTTTAGACAGGGATTGTGCTACATGCTACTGGGACAAAGAGACGTGGTCAGTCATGCTTCAACCCCTGACTTCCAGGCAAATGCTGCCCAACCAGGCTTAGTTTCATTTTGTTATAGATAGGACTTACCACATGTCTGACATTCGCACCGGCCAAGTAAAATGGTTCAACGAAACCAAGGGTTTTGGCTTCATCGAGCAATCCCAGGGACCGGACGTTTTCGTTCACTTCTCCTCCATCCAGAGCGCAGGTTTCAAGACCCTGGCTGAAGGTCAAAAAGTCCAGTTCACTGTGACCCAGGGCAAAAAAGGTCCTCAGGCCGAGAACGTCACCGTTATCTGAGCCAGCGCCAGTGAACCCGTAGGAGGAGCCATCGCCCCTCCTATTTTTTTGCCAGCGATCTTTCCTTCCCGACCGGCAGAGCTCTTGCCGGGCTTGCCATCCCCACCTGCAAGCCGCTTATGGCCGCCACCAGCCGCTATAAATCAAAATGATGAGTTTTGGTTAAATGCCCCGGTTTTAACTTATAGCGAGCCACTGTCTGTCATTCAGGCCCTGCCAAGCCTGTTAGCCGACCGCAAAGGGTTGTGCCCGATCTCCGGGAGGCTATTAGCAAGCAATACATCTTGGTCTTATGACTTGGGATGTGCGGGGAAGAGAGAAAGCAGGCAAACGCCGGATACGACAAATCATCGCGGCGCGATGTGATGGGCAATTCAAAGGGATTATGAGGACGTCGAAGAGAGATTGGAGCGGGAAACGAGACTCGAACTCGCGACCCCAGCCTTGGCAAGCGCGGATCATGCTCTACCAACAGGACGCGGCAGTGATGGTACTGAGAAACTGGATTCGTGTACTTGGGGGAGAGATTGAATTCGAAGGATTCGAAGAGAGATTGGAGCGGGAAACGAGACTCGAACTCGCGACCCCGACCTTGGCAAGGTCGTGCTCTACCAACTGAGCTATTCCCGCAACAGGATGTCATCTGCAAGTGATTGGAGCGGGAAACGAGACTCGAACTCGCGACCCCGACCTTGGCAAGGTCGTGCTCTACCAACTGAGCTATTCCCGCAACGGAATATCACTTACACATATCTACTGGACACTGTTTGGAGCGGGAAACGAGACTCGAACTCGCGACCCCGACCTTGGCAAGGTCGTGCTCTACCAACTGAGCTATTCCCGCAACAGAATGTCATCTGCAAGTGATTGGAGCGGGAAACGAGACTCGAACTCGCGACCCCGACCTTGGCAAGGTCGTGCTCTACCAACTGAGCTATTCCCGCA